>SKQO01000109.1 GCA_007118975.1 Halobacteriales archaeon
ACGCCTACGATTTCGAGAATATATCCTCGACCTTTCGACCTCGCGCCGTGAAATGGAGTGTTTTTGAGTGCATTAAACGACCACCCTCGGCAGATCGGACGCGGTCCGAGTGATCAGTTGGGAGACTACCAGAGCTATTATGACGTCAGGCAGCCCAGCCAGATCGAATGTTAGAGATACGAACGCTCACGCTGGGGGATCTCGAGGACGCCCTGCGGTTGTCGGCGCAGGCGGGGTGGAATCAGGTAGCGGCGGACTGGAAGCGCCTCCTCGGGTGCTGGCCTGACGGATGTTTCGCAGGCGTAGTCGACGGTACCCTCGTCGGGACGACGACGGTAATCGATTATGACAACGCGAACTGGATCGGGATGGTCCTCGTCGACGAAGCCCACCGAAACCAGGGATACGGAAGCCAACTGTTCGAACATGGACTCGAGCACGCGGGCGAACGTGACGGCGTCGTCGGACTTGATGCGACTCACCACGGAAAACCGATATACGAGAAATACGGCTTCGAACGCGTCGATACGGTACACCGGTGGCAGGGGACCCTCCGAGAACCCGACGAAACCGACGACGAACGATTTGACGAGATCGAGGTCCTCACCGACCACGCGATCGACGACCTCTGTTCGTTTGATCGAGCCTCCACCGGAACCGACCGAGGAGAACTCCTCCGAACCCTCCTCAACGAACCGGATGTCCGTGGCTACCATTTGAACGGGCCAGATGGAATCGAAGGGTACGCCATCATCCGCCCTGGCCGAACGAATTGGCAAATCGGGCCGATCGTCACCACCCGCTCGAGGGGGATTGGTGTTCTACTCGACGCGCTCTCTAGGACGTTCGCCGGTCGAGACGTCATCACCGATGCCCCGAATCGGGAGGATATCGCATCGCGATTGTCGGCAGTCGGCCTCTCCCGAGACCGGGAACTCCTCCGAATGACCTATCCCGAGGCGAAACCCGCACTGCTCACGGACTCCGTTCAAGGTTTCGTCGATTTCGCGTTTGGATAACGGACGAACCGATCGACGACTGAACATTATCAGTCTGTCGCCAGCACCACGCTGCGAAGAAAGCCTACAGCGGCCTCACACCGCCGCGACGACTTCGATTTCGACGCCAATGTCGATCGGGAGGTCCGAAACCTCGACTGCACACCGCGCGGGGAACGGTTCAGACATGTACTCCGCGTACACCTCGTTCACCTCGTCGTAGTTATCCATGTTAGTGACGTACACGTTTGCCTTGATGACGTTCTCGAGGGACGTGTCGGCGGCCTCAAGAATAGCACTGATGTTCTCGAGGGTCTGGGCGGTCTGGTCTTGAATGTCCTCGACTTCTACTTCGCGGGATCCGGGGTCAGCAGGCCCTTGGCCGGAGACGTATACAGTATCACCGTATTTAATCGCTTGCGAGTACGGACCGATACTAGCGGGTGCATTGTCGGTACTAATTTCCTCCATACAAGATTTCCGACGGAGAGGTCTCCTATAAATCCACCTACTCGTCCTTCGAATGTGGGGCGACCGCCGTGAAATCGACAAGTTGCGGATGGCAACGGTTTCACCTGCGTTCATGGAGTCTGCTCCTCAACTGGACCGATCGCCCTCACGAAATCACGCCCTCCACCTGAAGGCCTCGCCGCTTCGTGCCTGAACGGGTCGCCCGAAGAATTAAACCGTGACAATTCATTGCGGGAGACGAATGTCTAAAGCCGATATCGAGACGATGACATACGAGGAGGCCATCGAACGGATCCCCGACGAAAACCCTCCATCGTTCTGGATCGGGAGTCTCGAGAAATTACAGGATCGCCTGGACGAGGTCCACCGCGGTACAGTCGAGACGCTAACGAGCTCGCCAGGCGCTCGGCCGATCCATCTAGTCACCTATGGCGAACGCGAATCAGTCGAGTCGCGTGCGAACTTTAACTCTGCCGTCGCGTCTCGAGAACCGTCAAATTACGTCGATCGGTCCGAGCGAGAGCGGCCGGTAGTCTTCTTCGTCGGCCCTGTTCATGGGCACGAGGTCGAAGGACTGACCGGGCTCTGTAATTTCCTGTCGGTGCTGGAGAGCGGTGAGGATCTGCGAGGGCGTGAGCAGCAGACACTTCGAGACCTGGCCGAAGAATGTCGGATTGTAGTCATCCCGTGTGGAAACCCCGACGGACTCGCGCGGTTCGAACCGAGATCGCTCTGCGGGATGAGCCTCGCCGATCTTGAGTTCTGGGGGCAGGGAACGTGGGCGGACGACCGTCTCATCGGATGGCCCCATGCGAAACAACTGCATCCGATGGCCGGCGACGAGGTTGGATTCCTCGGCTGTTACTTCAACGACGATGGGGTCAACCCGATGCATGACGAACCCTTCGATCCGATGGGACCGGAAGAACCGGCGATTATCGGGGCGATACGGCGAGAGGCGCCAGCAGTCACGGTCTCATTGCACAGTCACGGTTACCCGCCGACGTTCCACCGACCAAAATACGTCCCTCTTGATGTCCAGGCGGACTCACGAGAGATTCACCGCGACTACAACGCGTTACTCGCTGAGCAGGGCTTTCCGCGGTCCGCCCTTCACGACGTCGCCGCGGAAAGCGGGAATCCTCCGCCGTACTTCAACCTGGTGAGTGCCGCCTACCATGTCAGCGGAACCATCGGTTTGCTCCACGAGTGTCCACACGGACTCATCGGCGAAAACATGTTCGATATTTCTCACGAAGGGGTCCTTGACGTCCAACTCGCCTTGTACGAGGCTATTCTACGCCACGCGATCCTGCGCTGACCGCTCGACGCAGTCGATCACCGGCCGACCTCCTGGCTGCCAACCGCCGAGCGTACCTTACTCCGAGAGCGTGACGACGTATCCGTCGAAGTTGAGGATGACCGACTGGGCGGTATCGCCGAAAATCGCCTTGCCAGTCGGAGTCCGCCGTTGGCCTAACAAAAAGATGTAATCGCAATCACGTTCCTCCGCGACTTCGAGAATCGCCTCAGACCGTTCGCCGTTGTCGCCAACGGACCGGCCGATCGGCTCGATCTCGATGTCGTACTCGGAGAGCAAGTCGTCGATTGCCGTCTGTGCGATCTGCTCGGCGTAACTTGAGGCGGTCATATCGTAAGAGGTCCTTTCAATCTCGCCGATCGAGCCGAGAACGCTAGCATCAGAGTCGAACTCTGATTCCGTGACGACAGTCAGAACGAGCAGCGGTGAATCCATCTCCGTCGCGAGCTCCCCTGCCTCGCGAATAATCTCGACGACGTTTTCGCTTGGGTCTGTTACGACAAGTGGTCGTTCCATACGAGATCTAGTGAAGTAGACCTATTAATCCCTTTTGACGATGAACGACCAGCAGTTACTATTCAGCGGCGTCGATCCCCTGGGAGTACTCGAGCCTGGCGTTGCTGCGAGTATCTGGTCGGTACCTTTATGCTAAATCTCACTCTTCTTTCGAAAGAACACGATCTAACTGTGTTACATTATGGTCAACGAAACCACACTGCCTCCGGTAGTTTCAACGGAAGAAGAACTGGTCGACCTCCTCTCGGAGCCGTATCCGGAAGATGTCGAATTCGCTCACCAACTCGAAGGCGACGTGATGGTTCTGGGTGCGGGCGGAAAAATGGGGCCAACGCTGATTAAGCGGATCCTCCGTGCAAGCGAGGAGGCTGGCACAGACACGAAGGTGTACGCCGTCTCCCGGTACACCGAATCCGGTCTGGAAGAGAAACTCCAGTCGTGGGGTGCCGAAACGATTCGGGCGGATCTCCTTGAGGAGGGAGCCCTCAAGTCGTTGCCCGACTGCGAGAATGTCATCTACCTCGTCGGGATGAAGTTTGGGGCGACTGGACAGGAACCGTTGACTTGGGCGATCAACTCCTATCTGCCCGGACGCGTGGCCACCCGGTATAGCGACTCTCGGATCACTGCGCTGTCGACGGGGAACGTTTACCCCCCGGTTCCAGTCGACTCCGGCGGCTGCGTGGAGACCGACGAAACGGGGCCAGTGGGAGAGTACGCCCAGTCGTGCCTCGGGAGAGAACGGGTGGCTCAACACTTCGCAACGGATCGGAACACGCCCACGTGCCTACTTCGGTTAAATTACGCCGTTGAATTGCGCTACGGCGTTCTCGTCGACCTCGCGAAACGCGTGTACGCCCAAGAGCCGGTCCCCCTCGAAATGGGATACGTGAACGTGATATGGCAAGGCGACGCCAACTCGATTTGCTTCCGATCCCTGGGGTTGGCCGACTGTCCCGCCGAGATTCTGAACGTGACTGGCCCGAACGTGCTTTCGGTACGGGACCTCGCCGAGCAGTTCGCAGCGGAGTTCGACGTCGACGTGACGTTCCACGGCGAGGAGAAAGAGACGGCGTTGCTAAACGACGCCAGCCGATGTCACGCCCGCTACGGAGAACCGAAAGTTTCGGTCGACGAACTTGTCGAAGCCGTAGCGTCTTGGATCAAACGGGACGGCCCGACGCTTGGAAAACCCACTAAGTTCCACGTTCGAGACGGTGAGTTCTAAAATTTTCCCATCAACACTTTAATCATATAATTATACAATCATTGCGTCCGGTCAGCCTGACCGCAATTCTCGTTGACCGTAGGAATATCAGTCTGTGAGCTCGATTCCGTTCCTTCTGCACGATTCGGCTCCACGTCCACCGGGTTGGCGGGAGACGATATCTCTAACGATCGCTTGTGTTTGAACAAGTCAAACCGACAATTCAAACATAACTACCGATCTCTCGCGGAGATTTCCGGTGTGCGTGTCGCCGAAGGGCCGCTCTTGATGAACTCTCCGCGATATGGGAGTTTTATGAAACAAAACGAAGTGAGGATTATCCAGCTATCTAAATGCGCCAGGAGATAACACGACCAGGGCCATTACAACCATATGGCCGTAATAAAAATCGATAGCTGGAATTTTCCGACATCGAAGCAGAACACACGCTCATTTACGTTTGGCTGATCAAAACAAGAGGCTGGTTGGACTATCTATAGCGCCCCACTACCGAGAGTTGGCATCGAGCGCTCGGGTGACGTCGAGGACTCCTTAAACCTCACTTTTCGAGGTTTGTCAATGTGGTCGTGTTTAGTTAGTCTCATTGTGCCAGCGGGCGAAGGCCTGCAGCCACGAATCAGTCGTTGCTGGATCGACGTGGCTAAACGAGTTCGAGAACGAAGAGGTGCGTCGTTTCACCTCTCTGTAGACACGTTCGACCGAGTTTCGATTGCCGTGACGTTCATACCGCCAATCGAGGCCACGGCGGTGGAGTGCGGCTTTCAGCCAGGCGGCTGAATCGACCAGAAACAGCGCGTCTTCGACCTCGTGTTTCGGCATGAGCTCGCCGAGAAAGATTTCGGTGAGTGCGGTCGTTCGGGTGGAGAACAACCGAACGTGCAGAAATCGATTCGTTGCAGGATTGACCGCCGCGTACAGCCAGTACTGCTGGCCGTCGATCCAAATAACGGTTTCGTCGAGTGCAGCTTGTTCCGGCCTGGCTCCGTCTTTCGGCGCAAGATCGGCTTCGTGCACCCAGTCGTGAACGGCCTTTCGACTCCGTTTGACACCGTACTTCTCGAGTTCTCGAACGGTATTTGAAAGCGATAGACCGCCCGGATGGAGACGAATACCGAACGCCATCAACTCGCGCGGAGTCCGCTCTCGCTGCATAATTCCAAGTCGATCCATCCACTAGCTCCTCTGAGGCGGGCAGTTTCAGGTATAAGCACCGAAAACTGCCACCGCCTCGCCTCTTCATATCTTAACTAAACACCGCCTACCGCAAACGCAACTATTACGACGACGCGGGCAACCGCGTCCATGAAGTACACCCGCGCAGCACCGTGACGTGGAAACAGAAAGGCATCCGCCACGACTCGAAACATAACCGCGTCCGATTGTCGAAAGGCGCGAACCACAAAGACCACCCACGCGACTGGGAGTACATCCTCGTCGAATACGAGACACGGCCCGAAGTCACCGCCGAGAACATCCAGCAGGTTCGCGGCGTCTACGACAACGCGAACGAGCGGTGTGAACTGCACCTCGTCTGTAAACACGAGGTGGAAACTCCAGACACACCCGGAACCGAAACAGCGGGTGTCGACCTCGGTATCTGCAACTTCGCCGCCGTCGCCTACAGCACGGAAGAGGCTGACCTGTACCCGGAAATCGGTTGAAACAGGACGGCTACTACTTCCCGAAAGAGATCGCTAACTGCGACGATTCGGGGGGTGAACGGGCTACGCGACTCCATCACAAATGGTCGCAGCGGCGCACCCACTTCTTCCACACCGTAACGAAACACATCGTCGAGAGGTGTGTCGAAAAAGGAGTTGGGCGCATCAACGTTGGTGAGTTGACCGGCGTGCGTGAGGACGAGAACGGCGAGTCGACGAGCTGGGGTCGCCACGGCAACCTCGATCTCCACGGGTGGGCGTTCGAGCGCTTCACCAAGATACTCACGTACAAAGCGAAGGTTGAGGGCATCGAGGTCGAGGAAGTGTCAGAGCGAGATACGAGCAAGACGTGTTGCGTGTGTGGTACGGAAGCTGCGAGTCAGCGTGTCGAACGCAGGTTGTACGTCTGCAAGGCGTGTGATGGGGCGTTTAACGCTGACGTGAACGGGGCGGAGAACATCCGTATGGACATCAACGGCGAAAGTAACTCCGAGTCTGCACCCAGTTTGGGTGGGGATAGGAGTACCGGCTGGTTGGCACAGCCCGGAGTCTACCTGTACGACCT
>SKQO01000034.1 GCA_007118975.1 Halobacteriales archaeon
GGACGAAGACGTGGTAGAGTGTATCGACTGCACGGCCCCGGAGTACCCGGACCCACTCCATCTCTTTCTCACTCCAGTTTTCAACCCGGCGCTACCGAATGTCGATGACACGTACGGTTGGACTGCAGGCACGTCGCTTGCGGCGCCAATAATAGCGGGGATTGCCGCGTTGGTGGCGGAGATTGATCCCAACCTGCCTCCACGACGCGTGGAACGCGCAATCAAGGATGGGGCGGAAATCGTTAATGGAGAGGGTGATCCGGAACTCGGCGCCGGCAGGGTGAAAGCGGCAAATACCGTCCGGGAGGTCGAGTAAGGAGATTATCCACCGATACGCTAGTCAGAGTACGACGATTTTTAACGTAATCGGGATCCGACCGGAAGTTATCTTACCTTGCTTGAACCTCCTCCAAGGTATAAGCCGTCCGTTGCGAAACCGGATGGAATCAGTAGGCGTTTGACAATTTTTGATGGATGAAGAGAAGGGGAATGCATCAATCATTTCCCGGCTAAAAATTGATGATACGACGCAGATTGCACAAAAATGAGCGCCATTTCACTAGAATCAAATGTCGAAAATCATGTCTATGAATATTTATATGAAACATTCAGCCCTTGTAAGTTGCAGCAGACTTCGATCAATCCGTTTGGATAAGTTACATTACCTGAGCCATGACGACCTTTCGTGTTCCAGGAGGTGCCAATTTAGTTTATGCGAATTACTATAGATCAGCCGCTATCACGAACAGCGTGGTATGTTCTCCATCCAATTTTGTTTAGAAGAGAAACGCGCTGTGATTTCTCAAAAACGATACTGACAGATCGTTGGTAGATCTCCTGAGCACCTGCTGAATGGAGAGAATGTAGTCATCTTGGTGATAAGTCTCTCATTTTCGGTAGGCATAAACAACCGTCAACGAGTGGCACTACTGATACTCGTATGCCGACTCCCGGAGCTTGACGAACCGGCGGCCTCGAAGCCGCCAGCGGTGGGCGGCAAACCGAGCGAGGAATCCGGCGGCAGCCACCCCTGTCTGTGTCAACAACTTGTGGTGCCGGATGGCGTGATGCTCGTAGCCCATCTGTCGGCCAATCCGAAATGCACGATCCCAATCGGGGGGCGTGTACCCCTCAACCATATCACTCACGGCAATACTCAGCCGCACGTCCCCACCAATTGCGGCCCGCCAAGCCTCGTTGTATCGGTCGAGACGATCGACCCCGGCGAGTCGTCCGGCGATGGCTCCCGTCCGCATCGCAAGGTAGTACCCACCCTCGTGAAACGCGGATGTCGCACCCATTGCGCCGCCGGTGACGGCCACATTCGCGCCAGTTGGGGACTCGATCGGCCGGGTCGAGGAAATCGGATACGATTCCGATCCGCCGCCCTTGCCACGCTCGGTGACCAGTGGGAACTCATATTCAACATCGTAAACGTCGCCAAAGCGCGCATCCAAAAACCGGCGGACGTACTCGTCTCCCCGGGGAATCAAATCGTCCGTCGGCTCGAGCAAGCGGTAGTGCCCGCGGTCCCGAACTGTGTCGAGATCAACTGACACCGGTCGAGTGAACCCGACCCGGGCGAGAGGTGGCCGATCCGGAAAGATCCAGCTGTAAGCAGTCTCCCCGGGCATCCATCCCCACCAGAACCCGATCGTGTCCTTCTGGAACACCTCGGCTGGAAACCGTCGATATTCCTGATAGCCGATGTGGTTAACGGCGACGGGATCAAGGTACTCTTCGAGGCCCCGATCGCCGGGGAGAAATTGGCCGACCGTTGGAATCGTTAGCCCGCGCTGGGGCCCGTCAGCCAGGACGATGGCATCGGCACGTATCCTGGTATCGTCTAGCAACGTCACCACGTGACTCGTCTCGCTGGGGGCCACCGTCGAGTCAACCGTCTTGACACCAGTTCCGACTCGATAGTCCGCCCCTGCAGTCACTGCCCGTCCCAATAACCAATCGTCGAAGCCGACGCGGTCGAAGGTGAATCCGAAGTGCGGACACGACGAAGATCGACCAGTCTCGTGAAGCGTGATCCGCTCGGTCGGACCGTGGAACGTCGCCGAGGTGAGTGGATTGATGATCAGTTCGCCCGGGATGTCGGTATAGTCGAGTCCGGCGAGATCCACCCAGTAGTCTACGAATGCGGCCGCGTCGGTCGAATCTGGGCCGGGAGTCGACCGTTCCGCCCGGGGGACCCCTTGCTCGAGAATGACCGTGTCGGCACCGGCTGCGGCGGCGGCAGCCCCGGCGCTGGCCCCGGCCGGCCCGCCACCGACCACGGCAACGGCGACGTGCTCCATCGTGGCTCGGACGAAAAAATGCTCAGTTACCGTACGTTGACTTCGTCTCTACCCCAGCCGAGGACAGCGCCATTCCTATCGATGGCTGACATCCTCGCACTTGCTTGTTCTGAGTCGAACCACACCTCCGCGGACGATGCGTCGAAGAACACGCCCGCAGCTTCTCCGTGAACACCGTTATCCACAAGTCGCCAGCGAACAGCGTCGGCACCGTTCTCTTCGACATCCGTCCCCTCCGGGCCGAGTTTGAATCCTTCTAAATCCTCGTGGTCGACAACATCTGGACCCCATTCCAAGCCTGGATAGATCGCCGTCACGATTTGCCCACGGCCAGATGACGAGATTGTCGGTGGGACGTCAACTACCATAGTAGGCTCCTCATCAGCGGCGACAGTTGTACTTAATGTCCCGACCCCGATCGCTAGTGCAGATAACGCCGCGCCACTGGTCTTGAGCGCCGCCCGTCGATTAATGCGATTCGTTCCGTGTTCCATGGTATTATTCCCCACTGGGTGAGGATGGCACTAGTGCTACGGCGAACCTCATATAATTTTGTGCAACTAATCTAGTAATTGAAGGTCCCACGGAAGTTCGAGCGTTCCCAATAGTCCTTGGCTTGGAACCCTACCTAGTCGTCTGCCGCGATGTGCGGGTCACGCCAGCGATTCGCGAACACGATGGCATGGTGCTCGTCCGTGGCATCGACTCGTGTAGCTACCCGTTGAGCGAGGTTTTCGAGGTCTTCGTCAGACACCGTCTCGATTGCAGAGACGCCCGCCTCGACGCCGAGCTCGAAGATGCTCGCCTCTAATGGCGTCCGATGGGCAGCGCAGTTCAGACGAGATGTCTCCGATCGTGCCAACGTCTGCACCGTCTCGACGGCCTTTGGGGCTGCTGCTGTCGACGCGAGCAATGAAAAACCCTTCGCGACAAGCACCTCAGCGACGAGCACATCGAGATCTCCGGTGTCCTTGACATCATGCGCCCACGGCTGCCCCCGAGCCAGTTCACGTATCAGTCCGAGTCCGACGTAAATCAACTGGACCCCGACGACGCGGTCGTCGAGGGGTCCCTTCGGGGCGTGGCCCCCCACAGTCGCTGCTGCGTGCCGGACCACCCGACCAGCGCCCATCGAGCGGTCCGCGAGGCACTCGAAGGTTCGATCCCGAAGCAACGGCGGTTCGAGTTCAGCGACGGACGCCCGCACCATCGCGACATCCCGTTCAGCATCCTCTACCTCTTGGGGGTCCCCCATCACTCCCTCTATCGTGGTATATTTTATTATATATATCGCGATGGTGTTCCGTGTATGCAGGATGAGACTGCGGAGGTCGCTGTCCTCGGTGGCGGGGTGGGTGGGCTGACTGTCGCCCACGAGCTATCCGAGCGAGGCCTATCAGTTACCGTCTTCGAGGCCGCCGACCGCCTTGGTGGCAAAGCCAAGAGTCACACGTACAAACCAACGCCGGATGTCGCGCTCCCGGCCGAACACGGCTTCCGGTACGTTCCTGGGTTCTACCGCCAATTGCGAGACACGCTCGCTCGTATACCACGAGAGGACGGTACCACGGTCGCCGACCACCTGATCGGCACTGAAGAGACCCTGGTCGCCTCGGTCACCGACAGCGAATCGCTCAAACGGACCCAGACACCGACATCAGTCGATGAGTGGATGGCCGCGATTCGGCCGTCAGTCGGCGATGATCAGCTCAATCTCCGCGAGATCAACTACTTCCAGCGCCGCCTGCTGACGTTTCTCACAAGCGGCCGGCTACGCCGCCGCGATGAGTTCGATCAGGTCACCCTGTGGAAGTTCTTGGATGCGGACAACCAGTCGCAAGCATACCGAACGTATTTGGCCGAGGTGACACAGGCTCTCGTGGCGATGGATCCTCGTCGGGCAAGCGCGCGATCGATCTGTCGGATCCATGTCCAGCTTGTGCTCGACCAGGTTCATCCGGATCGCTCAACCGAATCCATCTTGGACGGACCAACCAGTGATGTCTGGATCGACCCTTGGGTCAGGCATTTGCGAAGCCAGGGGGTTCAGTTTCGCACCGGCACCTCGGTGATCGCGATTGAGACCGATGGCGAGCGCATCACTGGCGTTGCTACTGGTCAATCGGGTGAGCCGGTGACGGCAGACTACTACGTGGCGGCGGTCCCCGCTGAGGTCATGACCAAGCTCGTGTCACCCGAGCTCATCCGGGCGGCCCCTACGTTAGAGGGCGTCGCCTCCCTCGAAACGGCCTGGATGAACGGGTTGCAATTCTACTTGACTGAAGACGTTCCGTTAAGTTACGGTCACCAAGCGTACGTCGACGCTCCGTGGGGGCTGACCTCGATCTCCCAGTCGCAATTTTGGACGGAGGGACCGTTCGAGTTTGACGACTGTTGTGACGCTGTAGAGGGAGTGTTGTCTGTCAACGTCGCTGATTGGGAGACTCCGGGCATCGTCTACGGAAAACCGGCGAACGCGTGTACACCCGAGGAAATCAAGACCGAAGTGTGGGCCCAGATGGCCGAACACTTAAACGGAGAGGAAGAACGATTGACCGAGGACCTCATCTACGACTGGGCACTTGACCCAGCGCTAACATACGATCCGGATGAACGCCAGCTCACCAATCGGGCGCCCCTGTTGATCAATACCGTTGGGTCGTTCCGCCACCGGCCGTCGGCCGATACCGACGCTCCGAACCTATTCCTCGCCGCAGACTACGTCCGCACCGAGACGGATCTCGCGACCATGGAGAGTGCCAACGAGGCGGGCCGACGAGCCGCCCGGGCAATCCTCGAGGATGTCGGCGCCAATCACTTACCAAGAGTGTGGGACCTCTCCGAGCCCCGCGTTTTCGAGCCGATCAAGCGCTTCGACGATACCGCCTTTCGGCTGGGTCTACCACATCCCGGCGAACTCGAACGAGAGGTGCGAGGGGGGCTGTTACCACGGGCGAACAGCCTGTGTGGTCGGTTATTCCGATAGCCAGACCCCCAGAACCGCCGGAAGCGGTATCGAGCCGAATCACGCTGGGTTCCTCAGATCGAGGTCGACGTCCAGTGGAACCTGGCAATAGGACTTCATAGACGGTACCCGAGGCTGTACGTTCACTCAAATCCCCACTGGCTGACGAAAGCAAACCAAGCACACCAGAGACGTACCCGCTAGCGGCCACCTGACGTTGCAAACGACTGTCGAGCTGACGCAGGGCTGGCTATCTTCGACGATCGTGTCAGAATAAGGAGGTACTCCGAGGGTATCGGATTCATTCAGATGTTCGTCCAGGCGGATGCGCAGATTGCCCGAGAGTGAGGAGCAGGTTTATGCCGCAGTTAGCGAAGCTCCGGGCGACTTGAAGAAAAGAGTAAATCAGAATGGATGTCTTTTGGAAACATATGTTTTGTCAGGATTTTAACCCTAAAATCTTATTTTTGATTAACATGAATTTACATTGAATTCAAAAGCTTGCCACATACGCGCCTTAGACGTTTCAAGCATTTATTTTCAATGGTTAGTCAAATAGTCACGACTGAGTTGGAGATTGCTTGGATTGTTCGTCGAGATTTTAGTGCCAATTCAAACGCAAATAGATTTGAGCCTGATGTGTAGATCGTCTGAACACATCAACCCATTCCTGGCTCCAATCCGTCAGTTTTGAATCGGCTTCTTGGCTATCCGCACAGTTCCTGACAGACCAATTTCTCGCACAATGTCGCCAGTTTTGGGCCAGGTAGGGGTGTGAAGCTTAGGTGAACGACGAACCAGCGAGACAACCAACTCTCGTACGAGATGAGACGTGCCAGTTCAGCAGGAACGACGGGCCAAGTATATAGATCTGAGTGGCACCCCTCACGGTGATTCAGTGGTTAGCCGTTGAACCAAGTGTACGGCTACCACATCTACATTGTTATCGCCGCGGGCGTTATGATTGTGAATTCGCCGTAACCTCAGCTATTTGGGATTTGCTGCGCAACGCCTTACCATGTCAAGTGGTCCTTTCGAGATCGGCGGTACATACCATCGAGTGGAAGATATTCATGAAGTGTACGGGGGAAACCGGTATAGCGGCATCTCACCGTGCGCGGAGCATCCGTATATTTTCATTTTCTATGGCGCGTCTGGAGAATACCACGGATACGATGACGAGTTCACTACGGATGGCCGGTTTCTGTACACTGGCGAGGGAAGAGAAGGCGACATGACGATGCAGGGAGGCAACGCCGCCATCAGGGATCATAGACAAAACGGAGCTGAGCTGCACGTCTTTGAGATTGGAGACGGTGCCTGGGAGGTCAGCTACGTCGGGGAGTACGAGTACTCCGATCACTACTGGACTCGACTCCCGGATCGGAACGAGAACATGAGCGATGCGGTGCGATTCGAGTTAGTTCCGAAAGGTGGCGTCGAAATGAAAACCC
>SKQO01000045.1 GCA_007118975.1 Halobacteriales archaeon
AGCGACCTCGCGCAAGCTTTGCAAAACTGATACTGCGGATCGTTTCGTTCGCCACACCCCTCACACCGTGCCGGGTCGTACTGGACCACGTACCGTTCCACGTCGTAATGTGACGGGAGCACCGGTCGAGACCGGCGTTCGTTGCCGGATCCTCGAAAGATGACCACGAGGAGTGTTGCGATCACCACCGCGACCACGAGCGCCCCCTGCATTGGAGTAACACGCCTATACGAGTCAAAAGCGATTGAGTGTTACCTTCGGCGGGAGGGGGTGGGGTCGTGAGTATCGCCGACGACAGCGAGGTGCAGGATTCGACGCGCACTGCTGGCGGATAGTCGACTTGCATCCCGAGGTCGCCCGGCCTCAGAAGGGACTCAGGACGAAGTAACCAACCGACCCGGACGTTTTCACGAAAACGCAACGCGTTCGATCTCCTCGAACACGAGATACGCGGCAAACACTGTCAACACGGCACCCCCGCCGTAGGCCGTGGCAACGGCGAGACCGCCCGGGTCGTAGGCGGTGGGAACCAGCAGGTGCCAAATGCCGATCAGCGTGGCAGTGGCCACGGGTGCGAACGCCGCATGTCCTTGCCGAGCGACCGAGTGAGCCGCAATCGTGGCGAATACCGCGCCGAGGAGACCCGTGAGGCCGACGCTCCCGACGTATTTGGTGGGTTCGCCACCGAGGATGGCCCCCACGACCGGGACAAACGCCGCGAGCAGAGCCAGAATCGCCGCCGCGAGGCTGAATGTTTCTCGCATGTCGGTGAGATCTCGTTTCAATTCCTAAGAACGTTTGCCCGCCGGATGTGCTCAGCCGTTGGCCACCTCGAGGAGGTACTCCCGTCCCTCGAGCATCGCCTCGGGCGTTCCGAACGCGAGCGTGTAGTGGCCATCGTAGTGGGGCTCGAGCCGATCGAACAACCCGGCAAAATCGATCTCCCCGTCACCGGGTGGCAAGTGTTCCTCCTGATCGCCGCGGTTGTCGTTGAGTCTGACCTCCCCGCACCGGGCCACGTCGAGCTCGTCCTGGAAGCCCTCGATGCCCAGCTCATGGAGGTTGGCATGTGGCGGGTTGAAGGCCCACCCGAGTCGCGAGGCGTCGAACCGATCGAAATAACGATGACACTCGGACGGGCTCGCCGGGATATAGTGTACCTCGGCCCTGTCGGGTTCGGGATTGTGGTTTTCCAGGAGCAACGACACGTCCACTTCGGCTGCCCGATCGACCGCCGTGGCGAGCCGGGACATGCTGGCGTCGAACCGTTTGTCGACGTCCGCGGTGAAGTGATACCCGCCGTGCACGACGATCCATTCCGCGCCGAGGGTTTGGGCAGCGTCGATGTAAGCCAGAAGATACTCGTCGGTCGCACCGGAGACGATAGGCGCTGTTTCGGCCATATTGACTGCAGACGAGGGATGGAGGCCGAGATGAACGTCACCGGACGCACATGCTGCTCGAATCGCGCTTGCATCATCCTCCAGGCCGTCCTCGAGTCGACGTTCGAGTGTGACGTCGAGGAATCGGACATCGTGCTCGCTGGCCCACTCGACTGCCTCGAGCACTGGCATCCGGTCGCCCATGTCGATCCCGATACGATCCCGGAGGCTCATGTCCGCGGTCACAAACGAGTGCATGACACGCGGATTGAACGGCGGCCGGTTATAGCTACGGGAAGGAGCCCTCATCGTCAGGATACTGCACATGGAGGTGCTCTTCGCTGGCGTGGGCGTCACCTCACGTGAGGACGAACACGCGATACTGCAAGCGCCCGCTTGAAAGTCAGCAATCGAATATGCGTGCCGTTATGGCCGCAGGATCACGGGCGAGGGGCAGTCGACGGCATCTACCACCGGTCATTGCGTCGATGTCGTCTCGCCGTCAGCCACTCGGGAGCTGTAGTGTTCGCCAGCGACTTCTGCGATCGCCTTGAAGACCGCGAGCAAGATTGGACCGATAAACAGCCCCAGGATGCCGAACACGTAGATACCGCCGATCACCCCCACGAGCACAAGGGCAGGATGGACGCCGGCATCCATGTCGACCAGCAGTGCCCGGACGTAGTTGTCAATCACTGAAAGCACCGTGATTCCGTAGACGAGCAGCAACACGGCGCTGATAGGTTCACCGATAACCACGAGATATCCGACTGCCGGTGCCCAGATCAGCCAGATGCCGATGGCCGGCAGGAAGGAGACCACAACCATGACGACGGTCCAGAAGGCGACGTTCGGGACCCCGAGTACATAGAGCCCGATCCCGCCGAGAATGCCCTCGAGCAATGCGACGAACACGTGGCTTTTCATGACTGCCCAGGTGACCGCATCGATCTCGCCGAACAGTCGCTCGACGACCTCCTCCTCGATCGGGGACACCATCGCCAGCCAGCCGAGCAGTCGACGGCCGTCGACGAGGAAGTAATAGAGGAGAAACACGAGTACCAAAAGACCGATCCCCACCCGGATACTGACATCCACGAATCTCACGATCTCCCGAAATGCCATCTCGGCAGCTCGCTCGAGGAACGCCTCGACTTCCGAGCGAAGGAACGTCTCGATTTCCTCGATAATACGGTCGTCTACGCCTAGATCACGGACCAGTTCACGGTACCGTTCGGTGAGTTCGAGTTCTGCAAGTTCCTCGACCAGCGACAGTGCGGTCTGGAGTAGAACGAGTGAGAGAACGAGCAGCGGGAGGATCACTGCGACAATCCCGAATCCGGTTATCAGGAGGCCCGAAAGACGCGGACCGACGACGAACCCCTGGCCCCAGACGCTCACCCGAGAACCGAGCAAGCGTTCGTACAGCGGATACAGAACGAATGCGAGGATTGCGGCTGCCAGAATGTACTGGAGTAGCGGGAGTACCAGCAGGGCACTGACTACCCCGAATACCGCGAGTAGCAACGCCAGATACCACGCACGAGATGCCATGAGGTGATGTACTCCTTTCCGGATGTGGCGATGGGTTACGCGCTAATCGTGTGTGGGATATCCGTACGTGTTGACAAGATTGTTCCGAAGGATGCATCGTCGCGTACCTCCCTCCCAGCGGTCGTGGCAACTCGAACTCGAGCAAGGTCCCACCGAACGAGGATTGGGAATATCGGCTGCAACGGTGATTTCGGGGTGCCTCCAGATGGTCGCCTGTCCCACCAGTAGTCGGTGATCAACAGCGGCAGGTCGAATCTCCGCTCATCAGGCGGCCGAATACCCTTCGGTGGACTCGTACACAGGTATCACAAGCCGGTCTATGGGGGAACGGAATCGAAAATCGGCGTGGACTCGGCCGTTGCGCTAGCCTCACACACCAGCACTCGCCCGTCTCCTTTGATGAACACCCGCCACTTTTCGAAACAAAAGCTAAACACGAAGTCGCTCGAGCCCTGACCGGGATCACGGCGAAACAGTGTATCGATTGCCTCGAGATCGATATGGCTGTGAATCGGCGGCAACTCCACCACATCGACGGCTGCTGCCTCCGCGACGGCCTCTAGGACTGCGATCGATGGGCGCCGTTCGCTGTCGTCGAACTCGACCTCGGCGACTGGTGTGCAGCGAGGGGAGAGAGTCCGCTTCTCGGCGGCCATGGATGATAGAATAATTCCGTGCTCATGAAAGTATCGCTGAATGTCATTCCAAATAGGCATTTGACGGTCGATATCTCCCACTAACCGCGGATTTCTCCGTGATCGCTTGCCTGCCAACACCGATTGCCGGCCTGTCGACAAACAGGCAGATCGGGAGAAGGGCGTGTCATTGGGGATACCCACCGACGGATTGACGTGTGGATGCCAACACCAAGAGCATCGACATCGGGAGCCGTCGATACGGAGGCGGTGAGCACGCGAGTTCGATTCAGCGATATGCGTGTAAGATCCGCCAGTCGTAAAGTGACCCGCGACAGTTTCCCTGAATCGCACGGTGGCACGGCCGATTCACGAAAATCGTGGCCAGTTCACACCGCAAGCCATCCCGACACGAGGACGTACACCCCGACAACGATCAGAACGCCGGGGACGAGCCACCGATTGATCCAGGCGGGTTGGCGCCAGGCGGCCGATGTGCGCGCGACGGTATCTGCCGCAAGAAACACGATCCCCGCCCCGATAAGGTACATCATCGAAACGACGAGCAGCTGGTCGCCAGTAAGCCTCGCGAAAAACGGGATATAGACGACCAGATTCTCTCCGTTCAAGCCGATCGCCGCCAACCCGACAACAGTGATTCGCCCCGTCGGGCCCGGGACGACCTGCAGTTCATCACCCTCAGCCTCGCTCGCATGAGGGGCCAGCCCCCACAAACCGAGGGCGAGCGGGAGCACGCCGAGTAAAAACGTCCATTCCTCCAGAAATTCTGCCGCGAGGATTGCCCCGAGTATCGCCGCCGCGATGCCGATCAAGAACCCAATCGCATGTCCGGCGAGGATCTCGACCGGGTGGTAGTCCTCGTCGAGACAGAATGCAACGAGGACGAGCAGCGTATCGACGTTGGTAACCACGAACAGTCCCGCTGCAACGAACAAGAGCCTCTCCACATGGGGAAAACAAAGACTGTATCAAAAAAGGCGTCGGGTCTCCGAGCCAGTATATCTCCACGTGATATGCCGGTTGGCACCTTCAAACAACGATAACGCAATGCGACGTATATGGATCGATAGCTCGGAACGTAGCACGGCCGACTGAACATACCATTACCCGTGTGATATTCCCAAGACACGAACGGTTGCAAACCTTCAACGCGTCATGAGAAGCAGCATTTTAAAGCCCTCATCGGTCGCGAGCGCGTGCGGTGCTCCGGCTGGAATCACCAGGGCCTGGCCCCCCTGGACCACGTGTTCTTTGATATTGACAGTGATCTGGGCCTCGCCATCGAGGACGTGAATGAGAGCATCGTGTGGAGCGGAATGTTCACTAATGCGCTGGCCCGCCGCGGCAGCGAACAGGGTGACGGTGGTACTGTCCGCGTCGATGATCGTGCGACTAACGATCGAATCGGCTTGATACTCGATCAGGCCGGCCGGATCGAACGCTTCTCCAACCAGTGATTCAAAGGGTTCAGTATCGGGGCTCATCGTTGAGATCCTCGTCGTCAGCTCGCTTTTCGTATTCCCCGAACCTAATCGGCTGTGATACCCGGTACCCGTGTTTCTTTCCGTCACCAGCGATCGGCGATCCGTTGGATGAGATCCTCTGGACCGACGCTTACGCCATTACAGTAGCCGCCTCTGGTTCTTGTGCACTGTCGGGTTCGCTCAGCCGGAACCGCTCGAGACAGTGCCGTAGTTCCTCGGGCGTGTCGTGGGTGAGCAGTTTCAGGGCGGTATCGCAGTAGTACACCCCGTCGTCTTTCCGAATGACGATTTGTTTCTCGCTGCCGAGCACCGACACCTCGATCACGACCCGCCCCCCGTTCTCAACGCGGTCGATTATCTCCGCCGTCGTCAGCTCCTTCCGCGATACGTATGATACTTCTGTCATGTATTGATTCTAACGCACACCCGATGCGCTTCGTACCTCCAAGAGGTGTCTGATCCCCTAATATCGTTCTGCAAACTTGGATGAGAATCGATGCAAATTCCGTCTAGAATTAGCCCCAACTTGGAGAAATAACTCACTTGAGTGTCACATAGACCAATGCAAGGAGGGCCACGAACTGGAGTCCTCGCAGTACGAGCATCACCCGGTGGACGACCAGTTCGTAGCCGTACAGCATCTCCTCGGTGAAGAAAAAGAGCACCGCCACCAGATTCTCAAGCATCAGTACCACGCTGAACACGAGTAATCCGAGCACGAGCGGGGTACGAAATCGGCGGTAGTTTTGCAGCCACACGTAGCTCAAAATTCCGAGCAGGACGAGGTTCCCGCCCGAAAACGCCGTTGCGATGGTCACTTCCGTGGTTAGGTCCATTGTGTTCTGTCTCACTCCAGTTTCTCGGTGATGGATTCGAACTCCTCCCGATGGCGCTCGAACTCTTCGGTCAGAAAGTACAGCTTCCCGTAATCCTGCTCGCCCTCTTCGATGACGTCGTGATCCGTGAGGAGATCGAGGTGATGTCTGACGGTGTTGTACTCGAGATCGAGTCGTTCGGCCAACTGGTTGGCGTTTCGTGGACGCTCGTTGAGTTCACGAATGATCCGGGCCCGGTTCTCGCCCCCACGAGTGCCGGCGATCAGATACCAGAGGGCCTGCCTCATTCGAACGAGCGATGATGCGTAGGACTGGCGTATATAATGTATTCCTTCTCGGTCGCGGGTTTGCCACAAGGAGGAAGACAGAATCGGCTGTACGGCGTAGGTAGTGACCATCCCGGCCTTGGTCGGTGCTCGGACCTCCGGGGACGTAGCCTTTGGTCGGGGATGTACCGCCGGTACACGAGCGTTTCGTGGCGAACAGCCCGCGAGTCATCGGTGGTGTGCGCCCATGAGCGGTGAAAAACACCATCGATGGAACCAGTTGCTGGCGCTCCCTCGGCGTCCTCCATACCGACCCGGGGCCCTTGGGCGGGCGACTGGTCGATGGGAAACGAGCTGCCAGTGACGGTCCAGGAGATCATGTTCGGGGACATCCTGAACCAGAATGGTCGTGAAGGTCGAGCTAGCATGCGCCCGGCGATTGACACCGAGGAGCGACCCTTCGTGCTCATCTGGGAACTCACGCAGGCCTGTGATCTGTCCTGTGATCACTGTCGGGCGGACGCACAGCCCGCCGCACATCCCCACGAGCTGACAACTGCTGAAGGGAAGAAACTGCTGGAGGAGATGCGGGCCTTCGGCGATGATCAGCTCGTCGTCTTTTCGGGTGGCGATCCGTTGAAGCGGCCGGATCTGGTCGAGCTGGTGTCATACGGAACCGACATCGGGTTGAACGTGACACTGACGCCGAGTGGCACGGTATCACTGACCGAGGCAAGACTGGCGACCCTGCAGGATGCCGGGCTCAAGCGGATTGCCCTGAGCCTGGATGGCGCCACGGCGTCGACCCACGATGCGTTTCGGGGGGAGGTGGGGAGCTTCGATGACACGATTGCCGCGGCCGAGGACGCCAGCTCACTGGGAATCCCGCTCCAGATCAACACGACCGTTTGTAACGAGACACTCGGCGCCTTACCACCGATACGGAATCGAATCGAGCAACTGGGGACAGTCCTCTGGAGCGTATTCTTCCTCGTGCCCGTCGGTCGGGGCGCAAACCTTGCACCTATCTCGCCACAGATGGCCGAACGGGTCATGGAGTGGCTTTACGAGGTGGATCTGGGGTCTTCGATGGGGGTAAAGACGACCGAGGCTCCCCACTACCGTCGCGTCGCCCTGGAACAAGGGGAAATGGACGCGCCAGGAGCAGGTGGCACCCTCGGAATCATCGCCGGCGATGGGTTCGCCTTCGTAAGTCACACAGGCAACATCTACCCGTCGGGCTTTTTGCCATTGACGGCGGGCAACGTCCGCGAAGACGAACTCCTCGATGTCTACCGAAACGCCGATTTGTTCGAGCGATTGCGCGATCGTGACGAACTGAAGGGAAAGTGCGGTGCCTGCCCCTTCCGGACCGTCTGTGGGGGCAGTCGCTCGCGCGCGTATGCAGCCACCGGTAACCCCTTGGAATCCGATCCACTATGTGCCTACATTCCCCCTGGGTACCAGGGCCCGTTACCCACGTCTCTGCAGCAACAGTCCTGAGCGCTCGCCCACGAAACCTGCGACGAGGGATGTCTCGTTGTGCTACGCGGACGTCGCCAAATAGCCCGCGTTTTCGACAGCCTCGATCAGACTGTCGACATCCGGGTCGCCTTCCACCGATGCCGAATCCGTGGTGTGGTCGACATCAACGTTCGTGACGCCAGCGACGTCCGATAACGCGGCTTTTACGTTCTCCTCACATCCATCACATGCCATTCCCTCGACGGCCAAATGTTGCGCCATACGTGACTGTCTCACCTCGACCGTTATCCAGGTTTTGCCTCCGGAGCGGCGCAGTTGCGTGTTGCGTCTTCAGAACCATCAGCCCGGCACTCACCGAAATGTACGAGAGACGAACGAATCCCTACTCTCGCCGGCGTCGCGCGCGCAATTTTCGGAGCGTGAGCACGCCGACGACTGCGGCGAGGAACGCGCCGAGGGTTTTGACCGCCCGTCGACCACGACCCGACCCCGATGCTGACTGCGATTCCTCGGCCTCAGAGACCGTTTCGGAGACATCTTCCCGTTTGAACGCCGGTTTTTCGATATTGACGTCGATTATTCCCATAATGCAGTGGACACCTCGCCGGGACGGCAGTAAATTATAAAGTAGCTAACCCGACCGATCCGCCCGGTCGTAGGTGCCGACACACGCATGGTCCATTAGGTCGTGTCATTACATTCACAGTACAACCAACCCGCCAACCCAGACTCGATGACGCTTACAAACCGATTCATGAATCAGCGAACGCTGCTGGTCGGGGCAACTACTCCGATCATAGCCGCGCTCTCGGGTTGTCTCGGGACGAACACCGAAGCGTGGGGGCTGGACGGGACATTAGCCGGGTCTGCTGCTACGGTGTATCAAGGGCCAAATTGGCGCTGCTGAGACGTGTACACGGCGAATCTCGACGATCACATTGGGGGCTCCGTCCAACGGGTTGAGGCCGACGATATCGGTCACAACAATGAGAAACGTGGAATCGACCGACAGCTGTGGAGCTGTCACACCGTCGAAATTCCCGGTTGTCTCGTGGTAGGTCACGTCCCGGTTTCGGTGATCGAGGAACTGCTTGTCGAAGCACCGGATTTCGACGGCATCGCATTACCCGACATGTCGTCAGGGTCACCCAGGATGGGCGGCAACAAGGATCGGACGTGAACGATCTACGCGTTTAGCGGTGATGAAGAACCCCCGTGTTTACCGAACTCTAAGTTGCTGGGAATCCACTCCCCAGCGAGCGAAACGGGCTGGGCGAGCAGCGACTGTTCGTCGCTACCAGTATGCTCCCACGAAGCTATCAGATGTGCGTCCTCAGCGTTACTGGACCGATTTGGCGTTCAGGGATGTGGTCGCGGGTCGACCATTTATGAGTCTGGGGAGATCTTAACGGGGGTCCAGGATCGAAACGACGCTACTGCGGGAAAACGCAATTTATCGGGCCAGGAGGGGACTGACACCTGACGGAGCCGGTCAGGAAAGGCGCGATGGGTCCCGCTTGCTGGAACAGCGTTCAGCATTCCGGATCACACCGGTAGCGTCACTAGACCTACTCGGATCGGTGACTGGCTGGAAGTCACGACGTTCCCCATTCCGGATGGACAGGTAGACGAAATACAGGACCACGAGGTTGATTACAGCGAGGGCGATTGGGACCATGCTAGCGACGATCACTGCCGGTTCCATGGCTTGGGTGGAATATTACCGCTCGCATTCCGTGGATGTCGACCCACGATGTGGTGGCCCTTTAAGTCAAGAATGCGCGACTCATCTTCTCACGACGTCTCGGCTGTGGATCGCCAGCGGCAGGGTGCCCCACGTTACCTCAGTACTTCGGGGAAGTATCATTCAGACTTGCGTGGAAGTGCCGTGGTGTCAGGATAGCTCCCCGGACACGTACGGCGCTTGCGTTCCTATCGCTCTCGATAGCGGGGCCCGCTTTTCGAGCGACGATACTGTCTAACTCGCGCTCCTTTTCGAGAGGACAGACCAAGGTCAGGGTGCGAGCTGCGTGATTCCAGAGCCCCTTCTCACAGACCGGAGAACCCGACGCTCAACCTCGGGTAACCCAGCCAGAATCGTATGGACACTGTCCTGCGCCCGGGGATCCGTGTCTTCTATTGATCCTGTCCTGTCGGTATGATCACAACGATCCGGTGCACTCTATCAAGCGATGGAAGATAGCCCGCCGCTTACTGAACGTTTATCAGGTGGGGCGTTTCATTACATTGTCGGGCGATACCAATGTACACAGCACTGCTGGCGGTGGATGACAGTGAGGAGCGTGCAATCGCACAGGCGAACGCCGTCCTCGAGTTACCCGGTCCTCCCGGAGAGGTCACGGCGCATCTACTGCACGTTACCGACAATTCGGACGAGGCAACGGAATCCGAGATGACAACCATGCCTGCTGTCGTTGCGGCACAGGAACGTCTTCGGGAGGCCGACATCGACGTGGAGTTGATGGGTCGCGCGGGCGATGCCGCCGAAGAAATCCTGCGCGGTGCTGAGGAAGTCAACGCAAATAGTATCATCCTCGGTGGTCGAAAACGGTCGCCGCTCGGGTCGTTACTTTTCGGAAGTATCAGTCAAGCCGTCACGCTGGACGCGACGCGGCCAGTGATGATCACCGGAACGGCCGAGAACACGGAAAAACCGAGCCACGAATGTCCGAGCTGTGGGGAGATGTATTATACGGACCCTGGCGCAGAGATCGCGACGTGCCGTCAGTGCGGGGGCAGCAAGGTGGCCGCCATCGAGTGAGCCAACCTTCGTTCCAAGATCCCGATAATCCGCCCGTAGTTTATACTTGGCAGGTTCCGTAGCTCTGGGCGATGACCGCACCGCTCCGGGTGACACTGTCGATCGACGGAATGGACGGCTGTCCGCTTGCGGAGGCTTCTGCTGACGTCGGGGCGGCCATCAGCCAGACCACTCGGGCGTCGAGTCAGTCGAGTGATGGATTGATTTCGGAGGAGTTTGTGCTGCCGGCAGATGCCGGACGTGAACCCTCGACTGCAGAGCCGGTGTTCGAAACCGATACCGAGCGCGTCTATCGCTTCGAACGGGCGGCAGAGGAAGGCTGTGCGTGTGATCTCATCGAACGAACTGGGTCACCGATAACGAATCTCTCCGCCCGAGATGGCAGTCTGTGGGTGACGTTTCACGCGCCATCCCTTGATGGTGTCCGCGAGATTTTGGATGCCCTGATGGCGAGCTACGAGGAGATACAGGTAAAACAGCTCTATCACGGAACTGGGGACTCGGCCGCGGACCTGGTGCTGGTCGATCGCAGCGAGTTGACGACTCGACAACGCGAGGTGCTCGAAACGAGTTTCGAGATGGGTTATTTCGAGCATCCGAAAGGAGCCAACGCCAGCGAGATCTCCGCCGTGCTGGATATCAATCCGTCGACGTTCCGCGAACATCTCGCAGCTGCCCAGCGAAAACTGCTCGGAGCGCTCCTCGACGGGTGAGAATATCCCCCCAACCCGTCGCCGCACAAATCAGGGACGCTTAAGCCGCAATCGTTACCACGATCACCCCGGTGACGCAACGGTGATTATCACGACGCCGACCACCACGACGGTCGCCGCGATGGCGAGCGGCCAGGTAACACGCTCGAGCTGACGAGGCATGAAAAGCGCAGCGAGAATTACGACGAATAGGGTGTTCGTGACGATGATCGGCGCCACGATGCTGACCGGTGCGATCTCCAGGGCCGTATAATAGCCGACCAGAAAAATGGTCGTCGTAATCCCCGCGAGCACGTACCACCGTCCGCTCGGCGTTCGCAGGACGCCGGGATCCGGGAGTTGATGTCGCCACCAGAGGTAGCAGGTGAACCCCACGAGTGCAGCGATCGTCTTGACGACGAGCCCAACCGGCGCTGGGGTCCCCTCGGCGAACCCGATCTTTGCGAAGATCGGTTCGAGCCCATAGGCAGCGGCCGCGACGAAGGGAAGAGCCAGCCCAATCAGCACCTCACGCTTGGACAGCCCTCCGGGAGTTCCCTGGCTTGTCTCCCATGCGATCGCCGCGACTCCACCGACCACGAGTACGACCCCGACGGCGTGGATAACGGAGACGTCCTCCCCAAGCAACAGGACTCCAAGAATCGTCGAGAGCAACGCCCAGCTGGCGACGATCGGCGCGGTCCGGCTCGCGCCGATGCGATCGATACTCATGAAATGAAAGATCTGTCCGGTGACCGTGCCCGTCAGCCCCGCCGCGATAAACACCAGCCAAGAGGTACGGGTGAGCCCGTAATCGGGGTAGTATAGCCACAGGATCGGAATCGTGAGTACGAGCACCTCGACGGTGATGACGATCAAGACCGCGTCGTAGGCACCGCCGCCCGGGGTTCCTTTGCGGATCAATAGATTCGTCACCGCGATGGCCACTGCCGCTCCGAGGGCGAGCAACACGCCGGCCAAGTGTAACAGTTCGATCATACCTCGTCAGGTTGGCATCGACTCGTCGTGGACCGATTAGCGGTGTCCTCCGGCATATCGAAACAGGTCGGGCAAACGCAATTGTCGGTTTCGGGTTTGCGTGGTCTGTCCGTCAGGAGGTGGTGCTCGCTTCGTATTCTGCAGATTCCAGCCATTCGGAATCGATGTCGACTCCCCAGCCCGGGCCGTCCGGGACTTCAACGGCGCCGTTCTCGACGGTCGGCGCCGGTTCCACGAGCCCCTCAGCCCAGTGGTCCTCGATGCTGTATTCGACGTAGGTCGCGGCATTGTCGATCGCGGCGAGCAGATGAAGCGTGAATGTGAGCACCATCGAGTGGTTTGCGGCATGAGGTCGACAGGGGAGGCCGTGTTCGTCAGCCAGATCGGCAACTCGGCGTGCTCGTGTCAATCCGCCCAGATAGCACACGTCCGGTTGAACGATATCAACGACCGGTCCTTCCACGATCCGCATCCACTGCTCGAGGAAACAGTCCTGTTCGCCACCGGCCACCGGTGTCGAGGCTCCGTCGCGCACCGCCGCTGTCCAGTCGAGCTTCCAGTACGGACAAGGTTCTTCGAAATGTGCAATCCCATTCGGAGCGAGCACCGTTCGGTCGAGTTCGAGGGCACCGGACGGCGAATATGCACTGTTGGCGTCGACAAAGAGAACGGTGTCCTCAGCGA
Organism: Halobacteriales archaeon; assembly: GCA_007118975.1. Taxonomy (GTDB): domain Archaea; phylum Halobacteriota; class Halobacteria; order Halobacteriales; family SKNY01; genus SKNY01. The sequence continues at coordinate 12,821 of SKQO01000045.1, forward strand.
GCGCCGACCTGACGGTGGGGACCAGCTCCTCGCTCCGACCCTCCCAGGCGTCTTCGTCGCTCCCCCACGAATCGACGGCGCCAACCCGGATCTTGAACGCCTCGTAGCCATGTTCGTCCTGGAGCCGGGCCAGCCGCGCTGCTTCATCCTCCGGCGAGATATCCCGACGCATGCTCGAGCCGTAGACTGCCAATGGCTCGGGTTCACCGCCGATCAGCTCACAGACCGGCGCCCCCACCTCCTTCCCACGGAGGTCCCACACCGCGGTATCGAGACCGCAGAGTGCCCGCCGAACGTACGAACCCGGAAACTTCAGATTTCGATTGACGATTTCGTCGACGAGACACTCGAGCTCCTCCGGATCCGCACCCAGCGCATATGGGGCGATCTGGCGATGAAATACCCGTGAGGAAATGTCCGCGTTGTACGGCGAGATCTGTCCGATACCCTGGGCCCCATCCGAGGTAGTGACTCGGACGACACTCACGGTTTCTGTGCCGAACGTTTCGAGTCGTTCGATGGTCATACGACCGCTGACACGGACCACCCGAATGAAGATTGTGGGCGTTCAGCTAGTCCTCGCCGATCAATCGAGTCGGTGACAGCCGTAATTTTCACGCGATGTCGAAGAAGTAGGCAAAATTGAACGTTCTATCTGTACAATCCGGAGTATAACTACAAACCCAGAAAAGTAGCAAGGATAAGTACAAATTGAACCCCTCGCCAACATATATGCGTTGTCTCGGCGAAGGGTGAGGTATGCTCCACGGCGTGGCACGATCGCCGAACCCCGCAATCAGCGGGATCCTCCTGATGATACCGGCGGTGGTCGTCGTGATCGCGCTCAGTGGATTCTGGCACGGACTGATGTTGACTGCCTGGTTCGGGATTGTCGTTGGAATCATCGCTGTCGTCCACTGGCTTCTGAGATCAGAGGATCAGATGGCGGCAGCCACCATCGAGTGGGATCCACCGACCCTCCCGCCGTCCGAAGGCTACGAGCACGCCCTGGCATTCGGTGAGGAGGGCGAGGAACTCGGTGATCGGTTGTACGAGGGTGGAAACTACAATAGCGCCTTCCGGGTCTACGCAACTGTTCAGCAGGCCTATACGTCAGCAATCGAGATCGCTCGAGCACACGACCTCGATGTGGAACGGGCCGATCGTCGGTTAGCTGATGTCGAGGAGCGAGTGGAACAGGCCCATCGGCGCCGGAATTTCTGGCGGCTCACGATCGGGAACCGTGGATCGAATCGCGACAAACTCCGGCCACCCCAGGGCGGGTACAGTGCCGTGCTCGATCGAGCACAATCGGCCGAGCAGTGGGCGGAGAAATTATTCACGGACAGTCACTACTCGAGTGCACTCACGGAATTTCGTTCGGCGCGGCGCGCCTACCGGGAGGCGATCGAATTGGCGAGCAACCATCACGTGGATGCTACCGAACTCGAGGACAACCTCGCACGGATCGAGGAACGAATCGACGTTTGCCGCAAACGGGAAGGCGCATAGCAAACGGGGGATCCACTGATTGCACCGGTCTCCGGTATTATTGAGGCCAACGGATCCAGACCGTAACGATCGGGAATCGAGACGATGATTGAAGCTATGCACCGAGCAGGCGGAAACCAACCGCAGCTTCCGTGGCTCGTTGTTGGGTTGGGCTACCGTTCGACGACCTCGACATCTTCCTTCGGGTTCTCGGGGTCGCCCCACACGTTGGCGGTTGCGGCATAAGCTTCGGGACCGCCGGAGATACCCAGGTAGGGCCACATGTGATGGTCCTCCTCCCACTGCCAGTTCTCCATGTTGACGAAGTTCTGGTTCTGATCCAGACAGATAGGCATCGCGGGCAGGAACCAGTTGTTCAACGAGACTATCTTCTGCCACCAGTACTCCTGGTTCTCGGGATGCTGTTCGTCGTGGGGGGGATTGTAATACTCGTTCTCCAGTTGGGGGTCTTCCATACTGGCATGACCGGTGAACACCTGCGTGACGGTATATGCTGGGTTGAACTCGATCGTCGGCTCGGCGCCGGGTTCTACTTCCCCAACATCCGGCATTTCGACGAGCCAGTCGTAGAAGAGTGGATACTGCATTTCACTCCAGCCACTCGAGAGGTAGTGGTTGGCTACCACATCCTCTTGCATCTCGTGGGGGAAGATGTTGAACGCCCGGAGCCAGCCGTTGTACTCGATGCGATTGCGCCAGAACGCCCACGTGTCGTAGTTGATCCCGGCGCCGCCCCAGGCCCAATCCCAGATGTCGAAATCACCGGCAGCGCTACCGGGATCGTCGATGAATTCCACCTCCGTCGAACCCTGGGTTCGTTCATTCCACGTCGCAGGTTCGAACGTCTGAACGTTGATGTCCATGCCGAAGTCGTTGAGTTGACTTTCGACCGTCAACTCGCCACGTGGATCTTCATCAGCAGTTGAGAGGGTGGTCTGGAAGAGGTCGCCGTTCCGCTCCCACAGATCATCGCCTCCCCGACCCCAGCCGGCCTCCATCATGAGTTCCTCGGCAAGATCGAGATCCTGGGAATAATCGATCAGATTCTCCTGTGCCCAGGACTCATCGAGGAACGCGTCAGTGAACCAGATGTCCCAGTGGGGAATTTCGATGGGGACTGCGGTCTCCGGGTTGAGGTTCTCGGCGACGCCGTGTTGATCGATTGCGAACATCGTCGCCTGTCGAGTCTTCACGTCGCTCCACAAACCACGGTGATCGACGCCAAGGCCGAACCCACCCGTCGCCGGCGTCGTAACCTGACTGTATTGACCCGGCATCTCGTTGACGAACTCGGGTCCAGCATCGACCGTCGCGAAGTCGTACCGGCCGACTTCGACCCCGGCACGTGTCCTGGCGGGCTCCTCGCTCCACTCGAAGACAACCCGTTCAAAGTTGGGCTGGGGGCCGTCCCATTCGGGGTTCGGTTCCAAGACAATTTCCTCAGTTCCGACGATCTCGCTAAGCGTCCAGGCACCGCTGGTGGGAATGTTCCCCGGTTGTCGCGTGAATTCGACGATCTCCTCGTCGTTTACGGCGTCGTCGAGGAAATTAACCCGATCCGGCATGTCCGGATCCCGCTCGTCCCACTGTTCGATGCGTTCATCGACAATATCTTCAATCGGATCCGGATGTGTCGGGAAACCCGGACCAACACGTGGTTGCGCATTCGATCGGCCGAGCCAACAGAAAAGCTCCCCCTCGTTCATCCCAAGGAATCCGCCGATGTCGTCCCAGTCGGGGTGATCGTTGAGATGCCACTGGAAGACCTTCCCGTCCATCCCATCCGGCACGCTGTAATCCTTGATCGCCCCGTTGAATACACGAGCAAGTTCTGGCGGATGATCCCAACCGTACTCTTCGTGGGGTGGGATGTGCCACATGGCCAACGTTGCGATCGCATCCTTCGCACGCATCGGCTCGCCATCACTCCAGGTGGCGCCCTCGCGAATCTCCGCCGTGATCGTACGCTCCTCGATCTCGACGTTTTCGTAGTATCCGTGTTCGACTTCCCCAGGTGCGGGCCAAAATGCTGGGTGCCAGGATCGATCCCAAAAACCGGGCTCGTGGGTAGCCTGGTAGACATCACCTGGGGCTGAATACAACCCTTCCAACTCCCGGCCGAAGGGTAGGTACGCGAAGTGCGTTTCTTCTGGATTTACTCCGGTGACGAACCGCAACTCCTGCCCCTCGAGGAAGACGTCGTCCGGGAGGACATCGTCGTCGATATCCACCTCGTCGTCGTCGGCCGCCTCACCGGGTGTCGGCGGATCCGGATCTGCCTCTTCGAGCTCAATATCGGCGTCTTCGTCGTCGCCGATGCAACCAGCGAAGGCAGCCGTACCCGCACCTAACGCGGTCAACAAATGCCGTCGTTGCAACTCGCTCTGCATCAATTTATTGTATGCCATTGTCTGTGTTGCCCCAACAGGTGAGTACACCCAGACTTTAATTAATATTGCGTTTCAAATCAAATTACAATATAATAATGAGGCAAATTATACTGTTCGTGAAAATATTGTGGCAATACTTACTCCACCGTCAACTTCTTCAATCGCAATCGTCGCGGCCGCGTCTTGACGCCGATTACTAGAAATAAATTGTTCTTTAATAATTGACGCTGTCGACGAACTATAACGCAAAATGGCAGCCGATCCGAAGATTCCAGGCCCCCGCTAAATACGGCATTTTTCCATAAAATCGGTATCGAGATAATCATTCGTCTTGTCACTGTCCTCGGAATTCTGTAAATTACCAACGAGGAATGGACACACGCGGAGCAGTGTTGACATCGTTTCGCCATATGATTGAGGCCGCGGGAAAATTGTTGAGATATCGTCTCTAGAAGTGTGAAGACTGTCACATGGTATGAGCTGAAGGACCGCTAACTGCGAGGCGATTTTCCCATCGAACGTTCCGCCAAACGAGCCCCAGCTCAAGGCCCCCAAGAGGCCAATACCGACACCTGTTCGCGACTTGTGAGATAAATTGGTTGATGGATCGGACCTGCGCGGAAAATCAAATACAATCGGTCTGCTGACACCCACATCACCGATAAATACACATCTCGGTTCGTTCGAGAGGTACACGCCCTTTCACTACTCCCTTAGGATCGAATCAGCGGCGGCCCGCCCATTTTGTTTCACAGACTACGCGAATGATGTATTTTCTGGCCAGACACTGAGATATAAGGGTAGAAGATTATCGACTAAAAGAGATTGTAACCAAGTCGACACTCCCCACAGAGTTGTGAGTTCGGAGCCGGATCAATTCGGAAAGTCAGCAACAGACATCCGAGAGCGAAACCAACACTGTTGGAATTTCGTCCATCCCAGAAGCTGGGAAGAAAATGTGATCCCCGCCTATTCCCCGAACGATGACGGACTGGAAGATGTGGAGTGCAATTATCGACGTATCGACATCCCGAAGCCACGCGATTTGCAATCAATCGATCAATAACACACGGTAGTCAGCGACAAAATTGCCTGGGGAGTGTCCCAACCTAGCTTTCGGTTCAGTCGCTACCGCTCGACCACCTCGACGCCGTCTTTCGGACTCTCGGGGTTGCCCCAGACGTTGTTCGTCGACACGTGGGTTCCGGAACCACCAGCAATTCCGAGGTAATCCCACATGAAGTGATCTTGATCCCACTGCCAGTTCTCCGTGTTGACGAAGTTCTGGTTCTGATCGAGGGCGATCGGCAAGCACGGCAAATACCAGTTATTCAACCAGGCCAGTTTCTGCCACCAGTAGGTCTGATTTTCTGGATTAGGTTCGTCGTGTGGCGGGTTGTAGTACTCGTTCTCCAGCTGCGGGTCTTGCATGCTCGCGTGACCGGTGAACACTTGCGTAACCGTATACGCAGGATTGAATTGGATGCTCGGTTCTGCGTCGGGTTCCCCGATAGGTGGAATCTCGACGAGCCAGTCGTAGAAGAGGGGATATTGCATTTCACTCCACCCGCTTCCGAGATAGTGGTTGGCTACCACGTACTCCTGGTCCTCGTGTGGGAACATATTGAAGGCACGTAGCCAACCATTGTACTCGATGCGGTTGCGCCAGAATGCCCATGTATCGTAGTTGATCCCGGCCCCGCCAGCCCACCATCGCCAGATGTCATAGTCACCCCTCGCCTGTTCGGGGCTCTCGATGAAGTCCACTTCGTTGGATCCCTGAGTTCGTTCGTTCCAGGTAGCACTATCCATCGTCTGAGTGCTCAGATCCATCCCGAAGCTGCTGAGTTGATCTTCGACTGTCAGCTCGAACCGTGGATCTTCCTCGGGCGTCGAGATGGTCGTCTGAAACACTTCGCCGTCTTTCTCCCAGATATCGTCGCCGCCACGACTCCAGCCGGCTTCCATCATCAGCTCCTCAGCGCGATCCAGATCTTGCGAGTAATTGATCAAATTCTCCTGGGCCCACGACTCCTCGAGGAACGCGTCCGTAAACCAGATATCCCAGTGAGGTATCTCGATGGGAATCGAGGTCTCGGGGTTGATGGAGTTCGCAACGGCGTGCTGGTCGATCGCAAACATGGCCGCCTGTCTGACTTTCACGTCTCCGAATAGCCCAGTGTGGTCCACCCCGAAGGAGTGCCCGGAGGTAGATGGTGTCGTCACCTGAGAGTACTGACCGGGGAGTTCCGCAACAAACTCCGGGCTGGCGTCGGTGGTCGCGAAGTCATATCGACCGACTTCGATTCCGGCGCGAGTCCGGGCTGCATCTTCGCTCCACTCGAAGACTACCTGATCGAAGTTCGGCTGACCGTAGCCGCTGAAATGTTCGTTTGGTTCGAGGATTACCTCTTCGGTCCCAACGATCTCGCTGACCGTCCAGGCCCCGCTGGTGACGATATTTTCGGGTTGTCTGGTGAACTCGATGATCTCCTCGTCGTCAACTGCCTCATCAAGGAATGCGGAACGATCTGGGATGTCTGGATCCTTTTCGTCCCATTGCTCAAGCCGTTCGTCGACGATATCCTCGATCAGCTCGAGGTGCGTCGGGAATCCAGGACCGATCCTCGGCGTGGAGTTGGAGCGACCCAACCAACAGAAAAGCTCCCCTTCATTCATGCCGAGGAACCCGTCGATATCGTCCCACCCTGGGTGGTCGTTCAAATGCCATTGGAACACTTTCCCGTCCATCCCGTCCGGGACGCTGTAATCTTTCACGGCGCCGTTAAAGACACGGGAGAGTTCTGGAGGATGATCCCAGCCGTACTCATCGTGGGGCGGGATTAGCCACATTGCCAACGTCGCGAGGGCGTCCTTTGCCCGCATTGGCTCGCCATCGCTCCAGGTGGCATCATCCCTAATGGTGGCTGTGATCGTCTCCGGCTCGATCTCGATATCCTCGTAGTATCCCCAGGTCAGATCACCGGGAGCCGGCCAGAACGCCGGATGCCAGGATCGATCCCAGATCCCCGGCTCGTGGGTAGCTTCGTAAATATCGGACGGGGCGGTGTATTGCCCGTCAAGCACGCGCCCGAAGGGCATGTAGGAGAAGTGCATCTCGTCCGGTCGATGGCCAGTGATGAACCGCAACTCCTGACCATCTAGATACACATCGTCCGGCAAGACGTCATCGTCGATCTCCACCTCATCATCGTCATCTCCCACCTCACCGGGTGTAGGCGGGTCGGGGTCCGCCTCTTCAAGTTCGATATCGGCAGCCTCGTCGTCACCGATACAGCCTGCTAGGCCGATCGCTCCAGCTCCCAGGGCACTTAGCAAATACCGTCGTTGTAACTCACTCTGCGGAATGTGCGATGGTGTCATTAGTTGACGAACTCCATGCGGCGATATGTAGTGACTATTAATGAATGTTCCGCAATTACCCAATAATTACGGGATTTGAAAATGTAATTGTCACAACTGGTGGCTTTTAGGAATCGCCAACGACAATTGCCCAACTATCTCACGGCTCGGTTCAGTCTCTGAGGTATCGATTGTGCTCGACCAGCAACGCCTCGGGTCTTGGGGATGGAGGGACTTTAGTTTGTAACCCACATTCTCATTTACCCTGTCCGATCGCCAGGAGCCGTCATAGCCCATCCAAGACCCTACGACCGAGGGGGTTGAGACAGACGTCGTACTGCGTTACAACCCATTGTCATGCTCCAAAAGGTTAAAAAACTCCACGTGTCCGTGATACGCTTCGACCTGTTCGAGAATCGAATCCCGACGCTGCTCGCGGGTCTTTCGGGCCGCAGCCGCCGGTTCTCGATCCAGTTTCTCGTGGTATCCCGATTCGACGCCCATCGAGACGAACATGTGGAAGAAATCCTCCTTGTTGAAGGGCGAACCCGCGTAGATCCGACCGTCGCGATCCACCTTGAAGCCGCTTTGGGGCTGCTCGTAGTACGGGAGCCCGTGGGTGTCGTAATCCTCGTAAAATTCCGCCGCGAGCGGCGGCAACTCGAGCGATCGCATCCGATCCCAGAGGGGCGCGTCCGTCTCGTTGAACTTGTAGTGAATCGATACGAAGCTGTGGATGTCGTTCCAAACCGACCCGAAAAACCGGTTGTACGTCTCTCGCACCGACGGCTCGTTTCGAAAGCCCGTTGAATTCAGCAGAAATGCCAGGAATTTCGAGAACTGGATGTTCGATGTAAGGGCTGTCGACTGCAGGGGCTCGACAAATCCCGCTGCGTTGCCGATCGTCAGGTGGTTCCCCACCCATGGCTCCGGCAGATACCCGGAATCGAACGTGTAATAGTCCAGGTTAGCCGAATCGAGTTCGATCCCGGGCTGATCCGCATAAATCGCCGCCGCCTCCTCGTCGGTCGTGAACTCCGAGGAGTAAACGAAGCCGCGATCTCGAGCGTCGTAGGTATCAATCGTCCAGAACCATCCTTGTTCGTGCCCTTCCACGACCGTCGCAGGGGTTACTTCCGAAAGTGGCCGTTCGAAACTGGCGCGGATCGCCCGATCGAGCGGCAGGTCAAATTCGACGAACGAGAAATCGGAAAATTCGCTACGAACCGCCCGACCAAAGCCAGACGCGTCGATGTAGAGATCGGCCTCATAGGATCTGTTGGTTCCTTCGACAGCGTCGACACGAGCTCCCGACGTCCTCGCCCCTTCGACGCGGTCGTCGACAAGCTCGATTCCTTTCGATTCACACCGATCGGCGAGAAACGTCTGGAATCCATCGATAGGGAGATGGTAGGCCACCCGCGGATACCGCTGAAATCCCCCACCCCGCGGATTGTAGTACCACGGTGTCTTCCCTTGCTCGACGATCCCCTCACCGATCGTGGTCGTCAACCGCGGGTCCTGGTAGATCGCGTGGAGGGTCTCGTGTCGGTCCTCCTCTTCAAATGACGGAAAGCCGTGCGCGAACGGGTAGTGAAAATCGGGGCATCCACCCCAGTTTTTGAACCAGACACTCCCCTTCCAGATAGGTTTCACGGCGTGCGTAAACGCGGTCTCGTCGATCCCGAGGAAATCGTGGAGGAGCTCCATGATCGCCGAAAACGTACTCTTTCCCACCCTGGGTGGCGGGCTGTCGAGGTCGTCGACGACCGTGATATCGAGATCAGTGTCGATCTCGCGGAGGGATAAGGCAGTCAACAAGCCGACATCGCCACCGCCGACGATCAGCACCTCCTCGATGTCCCGTTGCATGCGGAGAGCTAGCGAAGTGCCAGCTAAAAGCCTGTTCGGACTGGCGATCACACGGGACGTGGGACGGTTTCCTCGACGGCATCGATCAGCCCACGGAGATAGCCAATCGTAAACCCGCGTGCGCGATGGCTCCACTCAGTGTCGCCTTCCACCTCCGGGACGTGGTCCGGAAGCACCGAACCCGTAAAGCCGGTCTCGGCAAGCGCTTCCATGGCTCGATACCCGCTGTAGTTGCCGCAGTCGACGAACGTTTCCCGAAACTGGGGAACCGTGCCTTCCACGTCACGGAAGTGAACGAACACAATTTGATCCCGCTCGCCAAATCGCCTGATGAGCTCCGGGATGTCCTCGCCGATCTGGGAGAAACAGCCCAAACACAGCTTCAGGCCATGTGCATCCGACGGGCGGATCTCCATCGCCCGTTCGAAGGCTGCTACGTTCCTGAACAACCGCGGGATCCCCCCGTAGTCTGCGATTCCGGGTGGGTCGATCGGATGGAGCGCCATCCGCACACCGGCGTCCTCCGCGACGGGAACGACTGCCTCGATGAATTGCTCGTAATACTCCCACATCTCCGCCTCGTCGTATTCCCGTTCCATCACTGCCGCATCCACGGAGACCTCCTCGAGATCGAAGCCTGTCGCCTGGGCCGCGCCACGCACCTGCGCGGTAGTCGTCGTGCGCATTGGCACGACACCGCGAGGGTTCCACTGGTACCCGAGGATCGGGATCTCCGCCTCGCCGATCCGTCGGATTAACGTCGCTATGAGCTCCGTCCGTTCTTCGGCCTCGGGTTGGCCGAACTTGATCGGTCCATACGTTGAGTAGGGCAACGAGTGGATGCCTGCCAACCGAAGTCCGGCTGCTTCGACCTGTTCGCGCGCCGTTTGCAACTGCTCGACGGTAGGGATCACGTCGCCGTCGATGACGACCGAGTCTACGTCCTCGGCGGTTTCAACGAAGTCCCGTTCCTCGTCGACCGATGAATGATCAAGGTACACATCGTCGACGCCAAGCTGTTTCAGATACCGCAAGCGTGATTCGTCGATGGATCGGGTTCGGACGCCCACCCGGATTGAATGTGGTGCGGATCGGGTCATGCTGGACCGGTCGATCCCCGACCCTCAAGCATGTACCGACTCCAGGCCATGAGTGAGCGCTGTCTCGACTAGAACAATTCGAAAGTCCGGGAACCGCTTCTGTAGAAAGGCAATATCGCTTTACGCTCAACGGTTTTTCGATTCCGATTTGATTAGGTACCGACAGCCGGATCGGTGATCTGTCGATACAGCGGACACCGATTGTGGAGGTTTGACTACTCCACAGCGAGGGACACCGAGGGAACTTCCAGCAAATGGAAAGTGGATGGTTGCGCGGAACCAAAAGGATGGAATCGAAGTCGAGACATGTGACTGAGAAGGTGACGCGAAGGGGACAGGTGGCGCTATCTGGGCTTCTACGGACGGCATGCGGATTTCCTGATTTTGTCGGACGGTACGTGGCAGTTCTTGCGGCTGTGCTTTGATGTCTTCCCTCACGATCCTTTCTCGGTCCACGGGTGGCCCGCTGAGAGGCGAGAAGCTGCGGCAGCGCATCTATTCCTTCCTCGCCGACACGGGACGATCACGTCGACGCGAACGGGTGAACGTCTGACCCCCGTGACACCCTGCTAAACATACTCCTCAAATCAAATGAACCAATCAGATATGCGAGCCCCCCGTCTGCTCTCCGCTGGAAACAGATGTACTCGCCGCGACCAAATGGACACGAGGAATACAACCACGAGTAGCAATTCATTCGATGACTGACATCAGACACGAGCGAACACGTCCGGTTGCCGGCGAACCTGCTCCCGACCGACAAACTCTGGTGCCGAGCGCCGCACCACCGTCCCTTGTTGGTCGCCGTAGATGGGCTTAGATGTGCGCGTTGTCCTGGTAAGGCAACGACCGAAAGGGGGCCGTGGGTTTCCCCGTCCTTTTTCTGCGCGCGGATGTTGTTTAGTTCGAAAAACCCGTCCGTCCTGGCGAAGACGCTCTCAACGGCCGTGTGTTTGCCGCGAGGCAATCGGTGGTTAGACGGAGGAGTTCCGGCTCCCATCGGTGGACTGGCCTCTTGGTCCAGCCAGTTGGCGTGCAATATTTCGCCACAATATGATAATTTGTACGGTTTGACGAAGATTGCGGGGGCCGATCGAATGCAGATTCAGTCGAGAGGCCCCAGAATTGGCGAAATCGGGGGGTTCTGAATCTCAGATGTAGCGCTTCACTGCACGTTATCGCCATCTGGATGTCCTGGGTTATCGTGCTTTTTCCGTAATATCGACCGGGATAGGAGTCGTCCAGGCCCGCCGTCCCTTGGCGTCCTCCACGATCACGGAGACGTAATCGCGGATCCGATAGCCGCGTTCGGCCAGATCCAGGGAGAACGTGCTGGCTTGCAATCCCTCATCCGGCGTCGTGGTGTCACCCCCGTAGGAGTCGATCCCCCGGAAGTGACAGGCGACGGCTTCCGAACACTCCACCCGGAGTTGGGCCGCCTCCGGCACGAATTCGATCGAATCGATCCGCGGCCCCTGAGAGACGTAGGTCCGACCGTACTTTATCGCATTAATGATCTCCGTTTGGGTGAGTGCATCGGCGAACACCCCGGTCCAGGCCACCTGCGGGACGCCACCCCACTCGCTCAGATCGGTGTGCGGGCCGTGCGCGTCGTCGTTTCCCAGACCAACGAGGTACCTGCCGGCCTGCAAAAGTAACTTCCACCCCTGGTCGAATTTTCCTGTGTCGGCAGTCTTGCCGGTCACTCCGGAATTGACAACTTCGAGGCCGATCAACCCCGCGTCACAAAACTGCTGGAGTTGTTCCCACGTATACGCCGTTTTGTTCGGGTGCGCGAGCACGGCCAGGCCACCCCGGTCGTGGATGCTCCGAATCCGTTTCAGGTCTTCCTCCTCGGGATCGTCCGCCGTCGGGAACGTGAAATCGTCGAGGCCGAAGGTCAAGAGGTGACCGGCGTTCAGCGACAGCTCCATGCCCGGGATTGTGATGAGATCTGGAAGGTCTGGCACGTGGACGACTTCGTCGTGATCCATGGCGCCGAAGAAGTCGTACCCCCGCTCGGCGTAGTGCGTCCGGGCGTTCTCCACGTCGCCGCCCCATCGACGTGGCAAGACGTGATTGTGGAGGTTCCCCTTGAACGATCCCTCGAAGCCCGCGAACTGGTTGTAAAACGTCCCCGTCAACTGGATGGGGTCTCCCTTGCGATCGGCCGTGATGTCGAACGGCTGCGGAGTTCCCTCCGTCCGAATGCGGTTTTCGACGCCGTTGTCCACAGACCCGAGGTCGAGCGCACGCATGATGATAAGTTGGGTTCCAAGATAGAACGATAAAATAGTTACCCCCAGGCACCGGATATGGCTATTCTGTAAGCGTGGTCGCCCTTCTCCGACTGGGGCTTGTAGGCTGACCACTCCAGGTCAGCCACGACGTGATGGGGCGGTCTTTCTCCCCCGGCATGATGCTTGCGAGGCGTACCACCAGGAACAGTGGTGTTCCGAGGGCGTGATGTGTCCGTCCTGTGAGAACGACAAGACGATTGAAAAGAACCGCCCGAAAAGTGTCCGATGATACTGCTGTCACGGTTGTAAACCGGTATTCACCGACCTCACGGGCACAATCTTCGCCGATCACACGCTGACGCTGGGCCAGATGTTCCACTCCATGCCGGGGATGGAGTGTCACCCCACGGTCGAACTCACGGGGAACCTTGATCGCCCCGATAAAATGGTCCCGTCGTTCGTCCACAAGTGCCAATGCGCAACCGGGGCCGACGAGTTCGTGCTGTCGGAGGTCTATCAAGCCGACGAGGGTTACGACACCATCGATGAGCAAGGCTCACCACAAGAACAGCCGCGTGATCGACTTGTCGGGGCGATCTGCCCGATCTGTGGTGAAGGGAATGACCGAACAAACGACTGAGGAAACTGGCGAAGCCAACTCTCGATACGTGAACACCACCCACCTCCGGCGGTCTCCCCAGCGCCTACTCGTCGGCGGGAACAAGCCCCGCGTGTTGTAACGCCCGGACTAACAAGCGACGATTCGAGGGGATCGAGCATCACCCGAACGCATCCGTCGATCAGGTCGTTAACGAGCTAGCCCCGGAGGGCGCGGGAGCCATGACCGATGATGTCGGCCCCGCGACTCCTTGTCCCCGGCGACACGACCACATCAACAAAGACGGGATCCGGGACGACGGCAACGATAAGTCCGGCGAACACTTCACCAACGCATTAGCCCCGACCCCGGAGGTGGTTGTGTAAAAGCCCGCCGACTGGGCGCTCACTCGAGTCATTACCTGTCATATCAACACCACATGTGGGCCGGTTCGCGTAACGTTTGTAGATCTGCGAAAACATAATACGCCCCGATCTGCAGGACTTCTGTTGGATCCCAATAAACGAGGCATGTTCCGGCGTGAACCACGCGCTGGCGAGGTTGAAGGAACGGCCGGACTGGCCGACAGAGGCAGAAATAGGTCAACTATAGATCTCGGAAATTGAACAACACTTAAAGAGAGAGCAGTGCCAACAATGTAGGAATTTCAAACAGCCGGAGGTGTCCTTTTTGTGAAGGCGGGTTATCGCGAGGATCAATCGATGTCCTGACGCAGCTCCATTGCCAGATCGCGGAAGTCTTGGATTCGGTGGAACGTCGCGCTATCCGCATCATGGCGATTCGGGCCCTCAATATTGGAGCGGGCAACGACCAGCAAATCCTCATCGTCGATGAGCGGAGTGGGATACATGAACGACTGCTTGAGCCGGGGGGCCCGTGCGATACACCCGGCTGGGAACCAATTCAGCCCATCCAGGCCATAATAGAGCATCAAAAACCTGCGATCGTTCCCCCCACTCTCCCTGCCGTAGAGTTCCCCGCCTCGATGCTCCTCGGGATCCTCCAAGTCGAACTGATTCTGGCCGTCCACAGGCTGGTTAACGGTGGCCCAAAAGTAGCCGGTCTGCTCGTCCTTCGTGATCGCAAACTTTACCTGACCCCCTGGGAACGGGTGATATTGCGTAAATTCGAGTTGGAGATCGGATCCGTCGTCCTGGATGTCGAAGACCGCGGCCATGTTCGTCGTCGCCTGTCCGGGCGGTTTGATACACGAGAGCACGCGGAGTGTTCCGTTGACTTCGATGACGTTCGGTTCGAGCATCCGGTTGCCAAACTGCTTGACGTCGATGTTCGTCAACGAAGGTGGTAGTCCTGGAAACTGGAGTACATTCGAGAGCCGCCACGCAGATGAATTCATCAAGTTTGTAGACAGATCTCCCGCTAGGAGCCGGTGACCGCGATAGTGTCCCCCTGGACTGAGATCATCGATCGCCCAGTAGAGATACTCATCCTGTCTCACCATTCCTGTTGGGGCGTTCCAGAGGTCACCCTCTGCGATCGTGGTCGGCTCGGACCAGGTGTGACCGCCATCGCCACTCTGGATCAGTTGAACCTCGTCGATTCGGCCTTCCTCCGCCTCGGTTTGGGCGAACAGATGGACTTTTTCGTCGTGGATAAACGGAACGGCCGTATAATAGGCGAGTTCGGCGATGTGTTGCCACGCTTGTCCGCCATTCTCGCTTTCCAAAACGTGTACCGCCCAGTTTCCCGTGGCCATCTTCGCGGGCACGATCGATAGGAGATTCCCGTCCGGGAGCTTCACGATCCCTGGGCCATCGAGTCCCCGAGGACTGGTGGCCTCGTGATCCTGGTAGACGATCGTGTAGTCCTCGGCGAGTGGCTGACTGGTCGGCGAATCGTGTCCCGTTGTCATAACCGCACGCCCACCGCATCCCTTAAAATGATTCCGGTGGTTGGCCGATGACGTGACCAATATGGATTCTCCCCGTGACCAATCCGGACACTCCGTGGTGGACGGTTTCGATCGGCCGTGACTCTGGAGGATTCGATCCGGCGTTCCTCCGGACGAAACTGGGTCGAAACTGTTGCGGCTGATCTATTACGTGACCTGTCCAGGCGACTGATGCTATCGGAATTTGGCTCGCATGGCTGCATCCCATCCTGGCGTTGGCTCAGCAAGCTCGCTACATCCAGCCAAGTGGCCCCGCCCCCATGGACTTGCGGTCGGCCGCCTCACGCTGCCAGGCTACGAGTCGACTGAGGAGCCGTCCGGTGACGTCTTCCCCAGCTGCCGAATTGGTTCTCCGTTTCGCCTGGATCAGCGGACTGATCCAACAGCCTTTGCTCGACACGCCGGGGGCTCGTCACCTCCTTCCATCCGCCGGCTGTGATCATACCTCGTCATGGCCTGTCCACGCCTCGACGATCACGTCAATTTCGACCCGTGTTAATAAAGAGCAGAAAGCCCGGGTGATGGCCTCGATGACGCTACGGAGGTTCGAATGGGGACTCGGTCCATGCCACTCGACAACCACTGGACCTCGAGTATGGGACATTCGACTGTGACAAGTAGGAGACACAACTTGTACCGGGAAGGTGCTCCGGGATCGTTGCCCCACTACATCAATCAGATTGGAAAGGAGGGCGGTGTGACTGCTGGGGTCCGCAGTCCGTCCAGCAAACGCCGTGATCCCGGGGATGTAGAGCAATTGAGGGGCGCGGCTAGACCTTTCTCGAAACGTGCTCGTCCCGGGGAGCTGGTGTTCGCCTCGAAGGCCCCACGATCTCTTGTAACAGCGATTGCCGTCTCATCCAGTTCCCTGGCTATTCGTGTGTATCCGGACCCCAGCCGACGTCTGGGTCGATCGTCACGGATCAATTGGCAAGGTTCCCCGCCGGCGACGCCAATCCTAGGGGAATCTCCTCGCGGGTTTGTAGCGCCAATACCCGCGGCTTGGTCTACCGATCTATCTCTGGTGAGCCAGCGATCCCCGGCGGGTGCGTGTGCGCCACCGTGAGCTGCTCGTCTACGGGTTCAAAACACCTGCATTTGTTGCTGAGGAACGGCAACCAGGGAATGAATGGGTCCACGTCCTCACGGATAACCGCGCTCCCCGATATATTGCGAACGAGACTGCACCCACTTCCCCGAAACCCTCGACTGCTTCCGTAAACAAGCCGTGTAGGACGTTCCCCGGTCGCATACGGGCACATCCGGTTCGTTCCCTTTCGACGGGAGAAACCTCTCGTAATCCGTCTCGCTGGAACGGTGTCTGCGTCCCTCGATAAAGGTACTGTCGGGAGGCAGCGTTGCTCACCCAGGTGTCAAAGCCACGTTGGCGGACCGCTTTATCCCCGAACTCCCGCTTTCTGACCATGCCGGTTTGGCGAGTTAGTCCTGCGTATTCCTGAAGCTCAGTGACGGAATGAACGAACTACGCTCGCGCCGTGCGGGCCTGATAATTTATTCCTACGGACTCGTCCACTGCAGGTATGGTTGACACCATTCGCGACTCGGTCACCGCGGACCTGGCGGCCAGGGGGATGCCCTACCAACCCCTCGATCAGCTGGTGACCCTGGATACATTCGAGTCCCACCGCAGCGGCTGGTACGGCCATCACATCGACCGACCAGGATACGACATCAGCTGGGGCGTCATCTGCCGGAGCTCCATGGTGGCCCACCGCTGGGGATCCTACGGAGCACAAAGCGGCCACTACAGTTTGAAGCTCGCGACACGACCCGCGACAGGCGATCTCACGCGTGCGATCAAGCGGATGACGACCCCGTATCACGGGGGCGAACCCTATCCCCAACTACGCCTCGAGACGGTGTTCACGTTCCACGAAGAGCCCCGCGGGACCGTCGCCGACACCGAGGTCGGTCCGGAGCGCGCGGAGCTGACCGGCGAATCGACCGTCCGCGGATTTACCGTCGAGTTTGACATCCACGACCGCGAATATCGGTTCTGGCCAGGCATCCGGTATGCCAACTGGAGAGACGACGAGCGCCAGGCACGCTGGCAGTACAATCCCGAAGGCATCGATCCGACGATGGCGCGGTTCGAGGACGTCCCCGGCGGTCAACAAGACCTCTGCTGGAACTCGCCGAACGACAGCGTCCCGTGGAAACCCAACTGGCACTATCTCCGGCTCGATCTCGACATCGCCGACCGGACGTATCTCGAATTTCAGTGTAACGACACCGTCCTGGATCTCAGCGACTGTCGCCTGGAACCGGCGGATCCGTACCACGACGACGAGCGGACGACGCCGTGGCCGGACATCGATACCCTGTTCAACCCCATCGTCAGCGTCCAGACCAACGCCGACACCAGGGCGTTTCTCTTCCTTGATTCGCTGGTGATCTCGGCCCGGGAGGAACGATGACGACCTGTGAGACGCTGCCGCTCTGTCCGGACACGACCGTCGAGGACAATACCGAGTGCACCGAGCCGGTGGAAGTCGGCCCGTTCCGCGAGGGCATCGTGTTCGTCCGCGTGTTCGAGGGTGGCGCGGTCGACGTCGAGGTCGGTGTCAGCCCGATCGGGTACGAAGACTGGTCGACCGCCTGGACGGTCCGGGAGACCCGCCACGAACTCGCTGGACCAGGTATGTACGAAATCCCCCTGCAGAACTTCGGCAACTGGCTCCGCCTCCGGTTTTCGAACCACGACCAGCCGGCATCGGTACTCGCCTGGTTCGTCGGGAAAGGCTAGCAACGGCTTTAGTGATCGGCGCGGATCGCCACGCCATGCCGCTGGAACTGATTGCAACGGAACCGCGTACGCCTGTGCTCCGGGAATACGAGCCGGCCGATCCCGGCCCCGAGCAGGTCTTGATCGACAGCGATCGTTCCACGTTCAAACACGGTACCGGGCTCCGCGGCTACCGGGCGGACACACGAGACTACACGATCTCCTTCGACTGGGAGGCCGGGTTGCACCGCGAGGGTCCCATGGAACGCCCGTCGTATCCGATCTCGCTCGGTAACATGACCGTCGGGACGGTTCGCGAGATGGGTGGCGCCGTCGAGGCGTTCTCGCCCGGCGATCGGGTGTACGGCCACCTGCCGATCCGAGGGACCCACACCGTCGACGCGGACGCGGTCTCGCCGGCCCCCGAGGACATGTCGGACGCGGCGATCCTCTATGCCGATCCGGCACGGGTCGGCATGCACACCGTCCGAGTCGCCGGCGTCGGCATCGCCGACCGAGTCCTCGTCGTGGGGGCCGGCGCGATCGGCCAGATGGCCGCCCAGCTGGCCCGGCACAGCGGGGCCGACACCGTGTGGGTGTCAGAACCGATCGACCGCCGCCGGGCGGCCGCAATCGACCACGGGGCGGATCGGGGACTGAATCCCGTCGACGAAGACGTCGGCGCCGCCGTCAAGGACGAACTGTCCGCCGGCAATCGGCCGGGGGTGGACATGACGATCGAGACGAGCGGTTCCTACGCCGGCCTGCACGACGCCATTCGGGCGGCGACGTTCGGCGGTACCGTAGCCTCGTGTGGGTACTACACCGACGATCCGTCGAACGTTCACTTAGCGGGCGAATGGCACCGAAACCGGTTGGATATGCGCTCCGTGCGGCCCCCCAGCGAACCCCACCGGGAAGCCCCGCGGTGGAGCTTCTCGCGGCTGCGGTCGGAGGCGTTCGCCCTCCTTCGCGAGGGTAATCTCAGCACGGACGGATTGCTCGATCCGATCGTGCCGATCGAGAAGGCCGACGACGGCATCCGGTTGATCGACGAAGAACCCGAACGGAGCATCAAGCTCGGCGTTTCCTACGAGTGAACCTCGTCCAGACCTTTCCTCAAGCGGTGTGGGATCTGTTTCGACTTGGTCGACGGCCGTGACGTATCGGAGCCCCGCATGCCCCGAGTCCCCCATTCACAAACAAGAACTCCCCAGTTCACTGCATAGGTAGCGCCTCCTGGAACACGTCCACGATGTCCTGAGCGGAGAATGGAATCTTCGCTAGCGACTTGTTCTCCTTCGGCCCATCAAACGTGTTTTTCCTTCGGCAGCTCGATAAACACCTGTTCCACGCCGTTCTCGTCGGTGAGATCCTCCTCGCGGAGGCGTTCGAGGACTCCGACGTAGACGTGCAGCAAGAGTAACGTCGCGAAGAAGCAGCCCCGAGCGAACTCGTCGTGCTGGAAGTTGGTCTTGTCCGCGGTGAGGGTGGTTCTTCATCGTATCGAGGGTGAACTCCACGTAGTGGCGGCCCTTGCAGAAGTCGTAGATCTGTGGCCCCGGACGGTCGAGGTTACTGAAGAGCGCGACGAAGCCGGGCTGTTATTCGTTCTCCGCATACGTTTCCCGAGAAATCGTTCCTTCTGGGAGCGGGCCGGACGCTTGGTTAGCCGTTCGAAAGGTCAGCGCCCGTCCGTCGGCCGCAGTCTGCCAGCCTCGTCGAACAGGTTGTGAAATTCCACGTAATCGAGGTAGCCGCTGACCTCCTCATCGATTCGATCGCGCCGCGATTGCCGAGCATCTCGGGCGGCGGCGCTTACGTCCGGGCCCAGCTCCTCGTGGTACGAGGATTCGACTCCCATCGACACGAGCATGTGGAAGAAGTCTTCCTTGTTGAACGGTGAGCCGGCAAACTGCCGTCCTTCGGTATCCACGTTGAGGCCGGTCTGTGGCCGTTCGTAGTAAGGGAGCCCGTACGTTCGTACTCCTCGTAGAAATCCGCCGCGAGCGGCGGGAGATCGAGCGAGCGCATTCGCTCCCAGAGGGGGGCGTCCGTCTCGTTGAACTTGTAGTGAATCGATACGAAGCTGTGGATGTCGTTCCAAACCGACCCGAAAAACCGGTTGTACCTCCCCCGCCCCAGGTCGGCGTCGCGGAACCCGGTCGAGTTCAACACGTGAGCGAGAAACTTCGCGAACTGGAAATTCGCGCTCGGGCCGTGGACTGCAACGGTTCGACGAATCCAGCGGCTATGCCAATCGTCAGGTGATTATTGACCCAGGGGTCGGCAAGATACCCCGATTCGAATGGGTAGTAATCGAACTCCTCTTGATCGACCCCGGCGTCTACTTCCTCCGCCAAAATCTTGCCTACGGTTTCGTCGCTCGCGAACGCGGACGAATACACGAATCCCCGATCCCGGACATCGTGCGTATCGATAGTCCAGAACCGCCCCTTGTCGTGCCCCTCGACCACGGTCGCCGGAATCAGCTCCGAAAGCACCGCTCGAACCCGACCCGTGCTGCACGATCGAGCGAGATGTCGAATTCGACGAACGGAAGGTCCGGAAACTCGCTACGTATCGCCCGATCGAAACCGGAGGCGTCAATATACAAATCTGCCTCGTACTGTTGACTCCTCCCTTGTACCCTTTCGATACGCCTTCCCGAGGTGTCGGCTTCTTCGATTCGGTCGTTGGTGAGTTCGATTTCGTTGGCCTCACATCGATCCGAAAGGAACCCTTGGAACCCCTCGATCAGCAAGTGATAGGCGATCTGCGGATATCGCTGGAATCCACCGCCACGCGGATTGTAATACCATCGCGTCTTCCCCTGTTCCACGATGGCGCCACCCCTCGTCATCTCGAGATCGGGGTCGTGGTAGATGCCGTGCAGAAGGTCGTGTCGATACTGCTTAGCAAGTGAAGGAAACGCGTGCGCGAAAGAATGATAATATGGGGGACTACCGTCCCACTCTTTGAACCAGATCGTCGCTTCGATACGGGTTTGACCTCGCTGACGAACGATTCTTGGTCGATGCCCAAGAAATCGTGGAGCAAGCCGACAAACGCCGAAAACGTGCTCTTCCCCAACCGGGGTGGCGGGCTCTCGAGGTCGTCGACCATACGAATCCCCAGAACGGAGTCGATTTCCCGAAAGGACAGCGAGGTTAACAAGCCGACGTCGCCACGACCCCCCCACAATGAGGACATCGTCAATATCTCGTTGCATCAGCGTCTTAGTGCGCAGAGTCGTCCCAACAAATCTCGGGCGTACCTGTTTGGGGCCGTTGCGAGAACGACCGTCGCTTTGGCAACGCTCTCGACAGCCTCGAAAGCGGCCAGGCCGAACATGCACCGAACTCGACGAGCGTGCTGCTTGTAATCTGGAGCTGTTCGATCCCCGGTTGGGGGAGTGGCAAAAGCCATTCTCCTACCGTGATCGACCCCTCGGGCGAGGGCGTCACCAGGCAGCGCACGGTCCGGTCCACTACTTTCGTGATCACGTCTGAAGGGTGGATAGCGGATCGCACTGCCCCGGCCCATTGAGGAGGACCGACTCACCCGAGTGTGGTACGAGGAGACAAAGGACGAGCTGGTGTCATCGCGCCGAGCTCTAACCTCGACTGGCCGGCCGGAGAGATGTTTTCTCACTTCACGAGCCGGTAGGATGTGAGGTCACCTCCGAGGCGATGAAGTGCAGGCTCAAACCAGACGAGCCTACCCGCAGTCATCTGAAATGGTTCGAGGATATTTCGTAATCACACTGCTGGCACTCCGGGTCTACTGTAACATCCTCAGCAGGTGTCAGAACGGAGAGCAACAAGCCGCTTTCGGTCCCCGTTGTGCTCTACAAACTCTCGCATGTCGAACATATGGCCGGTGAAAAGCCAGCGATGAGTCAGGTGCCCAGGGTCAGAAACAAGCCAGACACCACCTGGTTGCTCCACGTGGAGCGCTCTTCAGGAGTTGGGATTTTACGAGATTGGATTAGTTACAACTTGGCTCGATCCGACAGAGGCGCACGGAATGTTCATCAAGACCTTAGAGGCTCCCAAGTTGACGTCAGTATGTCATTCAGGTTTCGTTTGTGACTCGCGTTTCCTCATTAATGGGGCGTGAAGCGATTTCTCGTTGTAAGGCGTGGGGGTCGATGGCGTGACTTGTGGCATATGTGGAGAGTCCGAACCGATCCTAATCGAACATGAGAGGCTGATTTCGACGTAATCAAGGCACCGTGTGAGCGATCCGGACTGCCAATGGGTCCACTGGAAGAACTCCACCGGACCGATCCGGATTATATCACGTATGTGCCGGAATCGGTCGACACCCGACACGCAGAGAACCAACACTTCATCGTCATCGCGACGCCGGCGGACACGTTTCTGGCGATCTGGACGCAATCCTCAAGTGAAGCGGATCCGGATCAGCGGGTCGTTTCCGCGCGATCGACGGATGAAGGCCAGACCTGGACAGATCCGATCGAAATCGCGGGGCCGGGACCCACCGATGCCGGCATGGGGATCGCCAGTTGGGGTTTCCCGATCGTCGCACCGGATATTCCCGAAAGCGGAAGGCACCGCATTTACTGCTTTTACAACAAAAACGTGGGAATCGACGATTCCCGCGGCGATACGACCGGCGAAATGCGGTGTCGATTCTCGGATGACGACGGTCGGTCGTGGAGCGATCGCGAAATCCAATACGACATCAAATCGGCTGCCATCTCACACCCGAAACCCGACGTCCCCGAGAGTTGGATCGTCTATCAACAGCCGACGGTGCTGGCTGATGGATCGGTGCTGGCCCCGTACACGCACTGGGCGAGCAACCAGTTTGATGTCGACCTCGATGGTTCGGCGATGTTCGATCGCCACTCGGAAGTCAGATTTCTCCGCTTCGAGGATATCAGGGAGGAACCCGATCCTGCATCACTCACGGTGACAACATGGCCCCATGGGGAGCACGGGTTGCAGGTACCGCACCCCGATCGACCGGGTATCAGTGTCGTCCAGGAACCCGCTGCCCGCTACCTCCCTGACGGCCGACTGCTATGCGCGATGCGAACATTACAAGGAGAACTTTACTTTGCCCTTTCCGAGGATGACGGGCGGACCTGGGATACGCCGCGACCGCTCTGTTACGGTCCTGAATCGGAGGCCCAACCCCTCGAGAATCCGATCAGCCCGGCGCCAATTTACTCGCTCCCCAACGATCGCATATTACTCGTATTTTATAACAACGACGGCACCGGTCATGGCGGAACGGGCCCACAGAACACCAGGGTAAATCGGACGCCGGCATGGTACACGATCGGGGAATACGTCGATCATCCGAGCCATCCGATTTCGTTCGACCCACCACGCATCCTCCTCGATAACGATCGTATCCCGTACGGTCCGAACGACCGCACCGAGGTCGCGACGTACCCGAGCTTCTTCGTATACGACGACACCCCCTATTTCTGGTATCCGGACCGAAAGCACTTCTTGCTCGGCAAGGAACTGACCGCGAAGTTGGACAGATACGGATCGGAAAACCCCGACTGTCACTGATCCGACCGTAAATGAGTTCGGTCGGGTGCCGTCAAAAGAGGCCAGCGAGACCGTCACCAGCGAGTGGTGGCGGATCAACGAGGCAATGGCCACGACGTGACCTTGGACAATTCTAGCGGCACTAACGGTTTCGTCACATCATTGCGCGGGTCGATGTGATGCAGGGAAGTTATGGATGAGCCATTTAGGCCGCTGTTCGGCACGGGTCAGTCAGGTCCACAGACCTTGAACTTCACCTATTAGGTGCTTCTGCATGGATTGGCTCCGGCGCCGACAGGAAGGATATGCCGTAGTCCGTCGCGTGAGCGACGCACTCGAGGGAGATGGTCGTAAGTCCGGCCACGGCAATGCCCGAATCCTGCAAACTCATGAGTCTGTCACAGGTAGGGCATGATAGATGAACAAGCGAGACCACGTCCTCAATGCCGTTCTGCTCAGTCTCGGGATCAGCTTGATCCTGACGCGGGCTATCGCATGGGAAGCGCTGGTCGCGTTTGTCGCGATCGGCCCGCCGATCATTCTGGGCGCGCTCCTCCCCGATGTCGATACGGTCATCGGTGTCCACCGGAAGACGTTCCACAACGTCTGGATCCTCGGGTTTCTGCTCGTGTTTCCCGCCCTGTTCGGGAACCTCCATTACGTCTGGATCGGCGTGCTTACCCACTTCGCGCTGGATTTGCTCGGAAATCAATACGGGATGGGTGTTTTCTACCCGCTACCTGGCTTCTATGACATTCCTGTTGGCGTGAATGTCGATAGCCGGTGGGCCGATGTTGTGACACTTCTCGTAACCGCGTTCGAACTCGGCGTGGTGTACCTCCTCGTCCAGGCGGGGCTGGAGGCCCAACTTGCAACCCCCTCGATACCGGAGATACTTCAGTTGACACTTACTGTGCTCGGCGTGTGACGGGTTAGTGCCGACGTCTGAACGCGCCGGATCTTGTAATAGGTGCAGCCTCGAGCGTGGCCCCACCCACGTCTTTGGTTACGATCGCGTGCAAGAGCGATACCGCACGATTGTTGGTCGGGTCATCCAATCGCACTGGGTCGGCAACCGATCTACAACTGAATGTTTGGATACATCTGGTCGTGTCCATCCTATTTCGTGCGATCGCGTCCTCTCTGCGGGACTACAACCTTCTGAGGGACGGACCGTGTACTGGGTCCCGGAATCGGTCATTTTGGATCAAATCGACCAGAGATCAATCGTCGACAGATTAACCCTCAAACACCCATGCAGAGGTAACCAGCAGGCTCAGTTCCCCCACGAACGCACACGGCCCGGTTCCGTTAGACTTCGCTCTCTCGCGGCTTGGCGACCCGAAGAATCATGACGATTTTCCGACCATTGACCGTTCACGCAAGGATTATCAACAGAAGCCGGGCGTTGGGCGTTATAGTCCGGCAAGAGCACGAGTCCGTGCCGAAAGCCCACGAGGTCACACACAAACTATCTCATATAATCTGTTGCACACAGCTAGATTAGTTACGAACCACTCCCTATTCAGCGTGTGTATGACCGCTTCCCATTCGTATTGAAACAGAATGAAGAGATCGTACGTAACCCACCGGTAGGACCCAAAGAAAGACCGATGGCTGCCAGGTAGCTGGTCTTACGCGACATCGCCTGTTCGGGCCGCGACGATTACTTCCCGGGTTTCGATACGGCGGGACGAGTTCGCAACGATCCGAAACTATAACCAGGCTATCGATCCCCCGCTACCTATCAATGGATACAGAAACCCTGCGGGAACGATGTGGGAACGCCAAGCTCGAAGCGCCGAACGAGGTCGTTGCGGGCACATTTGGGTCGTGGGCCATCACGTATCGTGTTGGCCGCATCGGGATGGACGATGGCAGCCGCTTGAAGGTCGCCGTCAACCAGTCGAGTGACTGGGGACCACCCCAGTTTACGGACCCGACTACGGATAACTTCTGCTCGGTTTCTACCTCCGGGGATGCTACCGTCAGCGCGTCGTGGAATAGCCGCGGGTGGAAGCGACCGTGGGGCAGCACCATCGATGTCGATGTTAGCGGCGGTGCCCTGGCTAAGGGGGAAGAGATCACCCTGATCCTCGGCGATCGGAGCGAGGGGAGTCTGGGTATCCAGGCACAGACGTATCCGGAAAGCGAATACCAGTTCAGGGTATTCGTCGACCCCTTCGAAACGACTGAATATGTCGAAATACCGGATTCGCTGGGATATTCGATCGTCCCTGGTGCGACCGAAGCACTGGTTGCTGTCGCCCCATCACAGGCCGATCTCGGTGAGCCGATCCGTGTCTCTGTGCGTGCCGAGGATCAGTGGGGCAATTCGGCCGATGACGGTTCGACAGAGGTGTGCCTCAAGGCGCATACGGCGGCCAACACCCCCGAATCCGTGACGATTTCCGAGGGGATCGCCCACGCAACCGTGACCTTTCACCGGCCGGGCACTCATCGCGTCACCGTCGTCGACGATGATACCGGACTCGAAGCGACTACCAACGCCATCGACTGTCGGGAGGCCCATGACGGGAGGCGAACCTTTTGGGGCGATATCCACGGACAATCCGGGGAGACGATCGGGACCGGCACCATCGAGGAGTATTTCACGTTCGCCCGCGACACCGCGTTCCTGGATTTTGCCTCGCATGCCGGCAACGACTTCCAGATCACAGACGAGTTCTGGGATCGGGTGATGGATGTGATTCGAACGGAGCACGAGCCGGGACGGTTCGTCACGTTTCCCTGTTACGAGTGGTCGGCCAATACCCCCGCCGGCGGGGATCACAACGTCTACTTTCGGGACGATACTGCAGAACTCCATCGAAGCTCCAAGTGGCAGGTAGCGGACACTGAGGAGCGAGCGATGGGGACGTATCCAAGCACTGAACTGTACAACCGCTATGCGGGTCGTGACGACGTGATGATTATTCCGCATCAAGGAGGTCGGCCCGCAACGCTCGAAGCGCTCGACCCGTCGTTGACACCGTTCGTCGAGATCGTCTCGGTTTGGGGAGTGTTTGAGTGGTTCGGTCATCAAGCACTCGAGGAGGGGCACCGGGTCGGGTTCGTCGGGGGAACCGACGATCATACGGGGCGGCCTGGGGCGAGCTCGCCAACCAATGTGACCGACTGGGCGTTTCCCATCGAGGGTGGGTTGATGGGGGTCAAGGCAGAGGAACTCACGAGGAAGGCATTGTGGGAGGCCTTCCAGGCGCGACGGGTGTTCGCGACCACGGGTGTGCGGATCGATCTGACGGTTTCGATCGGGGAAATCGACATGGGCGGAACGGTCACTGTAGACGGCTCACCCAAAATTGAAGCAACGGTTCGAGGAACGGCGCCGATCCGGAGTATCGAACTCCTCCGGGATGGGGAAATCGTCGATGCCCGGGAATTCGGGACCGGGAGTGATTGGATCGAATGTCGGTGGAGCGGCGCCCGTGCGAAGACCCGTCACAAGACCCAGGAGTGGACTGGGGGCCTCTCGCTGGATGCGGGCCAAATTATAACCGTCGATCCTTTCGGCTTCGATCACCCACAACAGGGGATTGCCGACAGAACGAGCACGATTGTCCGGTGGTCGGGGAGCACCGCGGGGAACGTCCAGGGTATCCGGTTCCGGTACGACGGACCGAGGGATGCCACGATGACCGTCGGGACGCCGGTCGTTCAAACGGAATGCCGGATGTCCGATCTAAGCGAGGGGCAGGTCATCGAGGCGGGTGGCGTCGGGCGGCGCCTCGAATGTCGAGAGACAGGACGATCATCGACGATCGATGCCGAAGTCACCTTCATTGATGAGGACGTTCGACCCGGCGAACATGCCTATCACGTCCGAGTCGAACAAGCTGATGCGAATATGGCCTGGAGTTCGCCGATATTCACGACGGTTGAATAGGTGACCTCGGAATAATATTGGCGCTAATTAACCTTCGTCGACCAGAACTCTGAGTAAATATTATCCCCCGCTACCGCGATAGCCGGGCAGCGTGGATTACGCCGGCGCGCCGTCAGCCAACTCGCCGAGTTCGTCGCGAAGCTCCACGCCCGACTCATGACTACGGAGGGAGAGAACGAGCGACTCACGGACGAGGTAAATCGCCCCTCCGGGGAAAACGGCATGCTCCAGACCCAGCGCGAGGTCCGCGGCGGAAAAATAATCAGCTGGATATGACTTTGGAGTGGTACGAGCATGCTCACACCCCGCCAAGCAATTCGAAGTAGACGATGACGAGTCTCGGTCCAGTGCCTGTGGGATCGCTATCTTTCGCCCGGATTCCAATCGTGGAGGTGACGACGAGGAGATGCGGGGGGACGGATCGAGACGATCGAAGGCGAAACCGGTGTTCGGCCGCTGATCAAACACCGAATTTGCCTTTCGCCCGATCACGCCCAGAACGCCCGCCTGGACAGTGACAGCTACAACCGCCCGTGGATGGTCGAGACGGTCGTTTCCTCGATCAAACGCACGCTCGGTGCTACCGTTTGCACCCGGAGTTGGTAGTTAGCGTTCCGAGACATGATTCTCAACGCCATCGTCTATAACCTCCGGCGGAGCGTCCGATATCCATGAAATCGATCCCTGTCTACCGGGCCTACAGGGCAAAATAGTTCGTAGGAGTTCTGACACGCTTCCTCCCAGCAGTCAACTCGTTGGTCTCCACGCTGCCACCGTGGCATGAACGTCCTCTCGGATTCCTGTGAATGGGACGAACGACTCGCTTTGAAACTCCCGAACCAGCACTATCTCGAGTTCCAACGATCGATCAGCCCGGCCTTGGGGAGTAGAACAATTAGCACAATCGATAGATGTGGCACCGAACGGACCCTGCTGGCTACCCCGTTCGATACGACGGTGTGATCGCTTCGCCGGTCTCTCGGGACTCGTAGCCCGCACGGACGATTGCAAGGGTGTTTCGCTCGCGAAGTCCCGGTGACCGCGAGTCCGCACCTGCGACCACAGTATCGATAAATGCATTCATTTGTCGCTCGTACTGATCAACATCGGCGTTGACATCAATCGCAACCGGATCAGTATCGGCAGCGAAGAGTGTCAGTCTGGTTTTGTCATGGTCGACAACGAGTGTGCCTTCGGTGCCGTGAATGCGAACGTCATTAAACTGGTCGTGATGTGGCGTTTCGACCCCGAGTTTGATTGCCGCCGTTGAGCCGTTCTCGAAAGCCAACGTCGCTCGTACACTCGCTTCCATACCTGCTGGCGCTTCGAACGTCGGGGTGCGGAACTCTCGAAGGAATACCCGCTCGACATCACCGCTGTTGGTTACCCCAGCGAAACCCCTTAGCACGGAAACGTTATGGATTCCGTTTAGCAACCAGGGACCTCCACCGAGTTTCTGCGGATCGTTCAACCAGTCGCTACGATCGTATCCATAGGCGCCACCGTAGTGTTGGAGCCTGTTGTACTCTAAAAACACGGGCTGACCGATCTTTCCGTCAGCGAGGCAGCTTTCGACGTTCTCCACCCACGGCTGGTAACGCGCAGACTCCGCGACGATGAGAGTTCCGTCGGTCCTGGAGATCGCATCGAGCATCGTGTCTGCCTCCCGCAGCGTGCGAGCGATCGGTTTTTCGCACAGAATATGAATGCCGTTCCGCGCCGCAGCGACAGCCGCGGCCTCGTGTAGGTGATGCGGCAACGCGATCACGATCGCGTCAAAATCCTCTCGCCGAATCATCGCTCGGTAGTCGTCGTACGCCCGGTCAACGTCCCACTCCGCCCCACGCCGAGCCCGCGTCGATGGATCCGAGTCCGCGATCGCGACGAGCTCCGCGCCATCCGTTGACTGGATTGCCCCGTAATGGCGTTCCCCGGCCCAGCCACATCCAGCGAGTGCGAGGCGGATCATATAGGTATACTTGCTAGCGATACGCAAAACGATTTTGAGACACGTTAAATTCAGGTAGAACTCCTTCTGCGGTTCATTCGCCTTCGGATACACCCATGCATGCTCGAGCAAGGTTGGACTGACCCCGCCGAAAAGGTGTGGTCTGGATCGGCTCGTTTGGGTGAGCGCTGCCGGATGCCCGCCGCTCTGGGTATGTGCGCAAGATCATGGGAGGTCGCGGTACTGAGCATTGCGATCGGGGCTACCTCCCTGGCGATGATCAGCAGGATGCCATCGAGGAAACCCGTCGTGCCATCGAAACGGCTGTTCGCTCCATCCCTATATATTCCCGCGCGCACGTGCGTTGGACGTTGCTCCCCCGGATCGCTGGGCCCACCGATCGAACGCGATCCCGCTCGCAACGGCTGCGGAAGCTCGGTATCTCACCACCATGGCTCTGCTCTCGAAAGTTACGGGGCGTTTGGTCCGGCTCATCGCCTGGGTCCTTGAACAGACTCACTGTCGAACACGTACTAGTCACACCAATGGGCGACACCTTTGGGTTGACCGATGCAACGTGATGCCCAATCGGAAAGTGCTGGTAATGTATACGCCAAACTACCGCAAGTCGGTGAGGGTATGGAAGTGTCCTGGGACTAATGGCAAGGTACACCCGCCTATTCACGCTGGGGTGCCCGGGATAGATCACGTGCAGGATCGCAACGCCAGGACGTGAGGGCAGTCGAGCGCCCTACGGTTCGGGAATTGGTGATTCGATGCCCATCTGCTTGAGCAGGTCCAGGATGTCACCGTGGAAGTACGCGTGGACGATCTGGTCGTCCTCAACATCGACATAACCGCTGTATTCGAAGGTTATTTCCCGCCCCGTTGGGTCGATCCCCCTGAATTCACCTTCGTGGGTCCCTTCTTCTTTGCGGAAGATCGCCACCCGATTGTCTTCCTGGACGAGTTCGGTGGAGACACCACGCAGGTCGGGAAACGCCTCCCAGTATTCCTGCCACAGCGCCTTCATCCCGTCGCGACCAACGACCTCATCGCCCGACCCGGAACGATACACACCCGTCGTTACATCCGCCGATATCAGCTCCTCGAATACGTCGGGATCGTGGTCATCGATTCGTTCGAACACCTGTCGGACAACGGTTTTCTCCGCTGACTCCTGTTCTGCCATGTTGTGTTCCTCCGTATCGGTATCACTTGACGTGTTATCGGATACCGTAACGCATAACATCAACTCCGGGAGTCTTAGGCATTTTTGAGACTATCGATGAATAACCAGGCCGGTAAGTCTCTCCAATTTCATCGTTATCCGGGGGTAGCGATCCGAGCGTTCGAAACATGTGGTGGATGAGCCCAGTGAACACACGAGACCGGAGTACACCGACGTAACGTTCTTCAGGGATGCTTCACGCTGTGCGCGGTAGGTATCTTTCAACACGGCAGACCATCGAGTCAGATATGATAGTAGGATAGCGGGATGGTGGCCTCGAGGCTCAGAGCTCAAGCGACACTGAGGATGAGGGAGAGTTCGTATTGGACGAGCTATCGAATTATTCGCTCCACCTTGTAGCCGTTCTCCGCCACGACGGGTTGCTAGACCCCACAGAATTCTACTTACGCAGCCTAGGTGCATCCAACATCCGGACGGCCACATAATCGATCGCTTCGATCGGTGACACTCTGTTCGGCGGAATGCCTTCAAGCGTTGCCAGTTTCGAGAGATCGAGTGCTCTCGGAGAGGGCCGCCCCTCGCCCGTATCCGTGGACAATCAGATCCCGGGTTGGCCGCTGAATTATCACGATTGTGTTCCAGCAACGTCATCAGGCGTTGCGATAAGAATCATTGATCAGACTAAATGGCCCGTCGGCGCTCCATGACGCCGCGCCCCCACCATACGTCTCGGGAGGGCTTTGCTCACAAGGTGACCCCTATTATGTGAGATAGCAATGACATGAGTCGGTGTTAGTACCAGACTCCGGAGGGAGAAATGGTCCACATTCTATCGCGAGGATGCTCGGTGCCGACGTCTGACTCGACCCGTCCCGAAATCGGCACCGCCACCTGTCTCTTTGACAGCGCACCCACCTATCCCACGTGTTGATGATAAATCAGGTACTGCAGCCGAAACTGTCTGCCCGATGTCTCTTCTCTCCAAGAGACCGTGATTTATTCGGCAGCAATTTGCAACTTTTGGAGCGTTCATGAGGCTCGGCCAGTCCCGTGACCTGAGGAGGAAGGTATGCATTACCGTAACAAAGATTCATTATCTATCCCAGCCTACAATTACTCGAGAATCGGGGTCGGATTAACCTCAGTTCTCAGGAGACACCTATGACAAACTACCATGTCCTGCGAGAGTTCGGCGACGGAATTACCCAAGAGCAACTCGACGAAGCGGTAGACCGCTCCAACAAGGCGACTGAATCCATGCGGGAGGACGGTCACGCCATCGCATATATCGGATCCGACGTATTTGCTGACGGGGATGGCAATATCAGGGCGACGATCTGCAGTTACGATGCGGAATCCGAGGATGACGTCCGGGAACAGAGCACGCGAGGCGAACTCCCCCTGAGTGGAATATTCCTACGGGGAACCGCAGTCGACGCAGAGGCGCCGCGGGCCGGTGTCGGTCAGAAGGCCACGTGAGTCGAACCCCACCTCGCGTGTTCCTTCTTATTTCTAAGTTGAACAATAAAATTACGTCGCGTGATCGGATGATAATGCGCGGTTTGTTCAACTGAAAGGTTGTAGTGCGGTGATTCGGTTACGACAAGGTCGTGTTAACTCCTTGGCCTGGTATCACGTCGAAAGATCCGGGAATCCGTCCGCCGCGAGTATTCGGCTCTCGCGACGAAGACAACAGCCCAGACGATTGCAGCGGCGCCCCAGAGCACGCCGGTCGAGCCGGACTGGGCGGGAAATGCGATCGAGAGGATACCGTAGTAGGCCATCGGGAGCCCCGCCAGGTAGGCAGCGAGGCGCCAGCCGGTGAACCCGAGTGCGGCGAAGATGCCGCAAGCGATCGAGGCCGGTCATGAGGATTGTCATCATCTCCCTGTCCTCGGCCACCTAGGCTAGTGCGGAAGGCGGTACCCTTCACTGAAAATACGCCGTCGAACGACATAACAACTGCTTCCGAATGACGCACAATCGTGGAATGAATCGACCAGGAGAGACCTATACTAACATCAGTCATGGCATCAGTATGTAATCAAACATCCAACATATGTGTAGTAAAGGACAAGATGTGCCTACGTGGAGAAGCGACCGCCCAGGACTTCGAAGTATGAAAATCGTGGTTCAACAACTTCGATTCATTCCCTACTGAATACGGTACCTGGGATTTCCAGTCGTTCAACGGACGGATGATCCGAATGAGGTGTGCGTCCTCATTGTACGGGATAAGGACAAAGCCCATCGTGCGTTATTCGAATCCGGAGAGATTCACAAGTGGGTGGCGGACGGGACAAAGGGCGCCCTGAAACGACCATGCTCGAATTTGACGATCAGAAGGCAGCTAAGCGATCAACGGGGTAACATCCAAACAGACATGTAGGTCATTCCAATTGATAATTGCACTACCAACACCTGTGACCGCTGCGTAATATGCTTCTCGCAGTGACGAACGTGTCTCGTATCTGACCCATCCTTAAGCATTGATGAATTTGCCCGCTATGGATCCATCACGTTGTGTTTGATTGCTGATCAATGGGTACGCCTGTTATCATGATGTAACGGTCTCAGGATACGAAATATAGCCGTAGGTATGTTCCGAACAGAGAATTGCAAACCTAACAATCCTCTTTATTGTACTGATGCATGGAACTTCTCATTGAAGACTACTACTCCCCCGCCCGGATGGTTTGAATCGATCTCGCTCAGTTCCAACGACGGAATTTTACCTGCTCGGGTCAATCCACCACATGTCTGCGGAACCGTTACCGGACATTTACGATAATACCCTTGCCGTATTTGGCACCGGTGCCGACGCTGCTGAACCACTTACCACCCCAGAGGTGGCGGACGCGCTGGACCTGAATCGACGAACGGCGTACAAGCGCTTGGAAAACCTTGTCGATCGCGGTGACCTGAAAACCAAGAGCACCGGATCTCGTTCCCGTGTCTGGTGGCGACCGCTCGACCTTCACGGTGACGAGGTCGAACGACTCGAACGTTGTGAGACAATCATCGAAGCAATAGGTGATCCCGTCTACGAGCTCGACTCGGATGGTTGCTTCACATTCGTGAACCGCGCCTTGGCGGAACAATCGGGGTATGATAGGACAGAACTCCTCGGTGAATCTGCAAGTATTGTGGTGGGCGACGATGACTTCCACCGAGCGAGTGCCGTTATCCGCGACCTTCTTTCCGATCCTCGGTCGGAGGCTACGACGATCGAGTATGAAGGAATTACGAAGGACGGTGATCGTCTCCCTGTCGAGAATCACATCACGCTGCTCACGGATGATGACGGGCGGTTCAAGGGAACAGTCGGCGTCGTCCGGGACGTTTCCGACCGAAAAGCGCAAGAGCGCCGACTCGAGGAGACCAAACGTTGGTACCGAACTCTCGTCGATACCTTTCCAAACGGGATCGTTGCGCCGTTCGATGACGATTTGCGCTATCTCATCGCGGGCGGTCAACTCTACGATTCCATCGGTTTCTCTCCTGAAGAAACCGTCGGGAAAACGATCTACGAGCGACTCCCACCCGACCACGTCGAACTCCAGGAGCCGAGATATCGGGCGACCCTCGATGGAGAGTCGGATTCGTTTATCACCGAATACGCCGGCCAGACGGTTCAGATATGGACGGTTCCGGTGATCGACGACCAGGGCGGCGTGATAGCCGGGATGGCCATGTCCCAGGACATTACCGACAGAACGCGTCACCAACAGGAACTCGAAAAACGAATCGAGCAACTCGAGCGGATAGCAACGTTCGGCCAACAGGCTATCGGCTCGCGCGATCTCGATCAGATATTGGGAGATGCGGCACAGATCGTTGCGGAGACGCTCGAGAACGAGTACTGCAAGGTACTGAAACTCGACGAGGATGTCGACGAACTCCTCCTTAGTCACGGGGTCGGATGGAACGAGGGCATCGTCGGTTCGATGTCGGTCTCCGCCGTCGAACAGGATTCACAGGCGGCGTATACCCTCGCCTCTCGCCACCCAATCGTAGTCGAGGACCTCGCGACGGAGTCTCGTTTTCGGGGGCCGGAGCTGCTCACTTCACACGACGTCAGAAGCGGCATCAGTACCATCATCGGCCCATTCGATGAGCCGTGGGGAATCCTCGGAACACATGATACGACAGTCAAGGAGTTCTCCGAGAACGACGTGAACTTCGTGCAAGCCATCGCCAACATCCTATCGACCGCGATTACCCATCACAAGGACCGAGAGGAACTGGAGCGTCAACGAAGTCATCTGGCGTCACTGGTGAGCCTCAATGTCGTGGTACGCGAGATGATCGAAGCCCTGATCGAGCAATCAACCCGGGAGGAGATCGAACAGGTAGTGTGTGATCAGTTGACGAGCACGAATTCGTACACGGCTGCATGGATCGCGGACATTGATCAGACATCGGAGGAGGTGACCCCGCGTGTCCAGGCGGGTACGACGACGTTCGCAGACGATCACTTCCTCCCGGCGATTCAAGAGTGTACGATCGAGGCCCTCAGTACAGGATGCATGCAAGTCGCCGGGCAGGAGTTTATTGACTGTCACCACGGCATGAACGATCCGCTTACCACTCGCGCCTTTGCCGCGATTCCAATCGTTCACGAGGATGTCTTGTATGGGGTGATCGGGTTGTATTCTGGTCAGGAAGATGCGTTCGATTCGTGGGAACAAGACATCCTCGACGAACTCGGCGAGATCGTCGGCTACGCGGTCGCCGGGATCAAGCGCAAACATGCCCTCCTCAGTGAGAGTGTCACCGAAATCGAGTTGGCCATCCCGGATATCTTCGACGCATTCGATGTCAACCCGATGGACGGCACGATCAGGATAACCCGCGCTGTTCCAATTGCCGAGGAGGAATATCTCGTCTACGGTGTCGCCGCGGAGGAATCGATGGATACCGTTCTTACCTTGGTTGGATCCGATGGCATCCCCCAGTGGCAGTCTATCGAAACTCTCGGTAAGGATGGCGAAACCACCCGGTTTGAGTTGCGGCTGGGATCGTCGAAGCTCCTCGCGGCAATCTCCGCCTCGAACGGGTTCCTGTCCTCAGCCATCATCGAGGAGGGCGACTGCTCGGTGACGCTCTTTCTTCCTGTTGGAACCGACATCCAGAAAGTCATCCAACGGATCAAACAAGACTATCCCAAGTTAGAGATGGTCACTCGTCGGCAGACGACGCGGAGTCGAGATGTTCCGAGACCACTCCGCGAGGTGTGTTCAGGCCAGCTGACCAGTCGCCAGATGACAGTTCTCGAAGCCGGGTACTTTGCCGGGTATTTCGACTCTCCACGCGAGCGATCGGGCGAGGAAGTGGCTGAATCGCTTGGAATCACCGCTTCAACCTTCCATCAGCACGTCCTCAGGGCTCAAAAGAACATTCTGGACGCCGCGTTCGCCACATCCTGACTCTCGGAGGCACGAGCCCGCCTCATATTTGCGCCGTTCCCGTTTTGGATGACCAACCCCACGATCACGTGATGATGAACCGCAGTGTGTTCGAATTCGATCACGCGCTTTCCGTGTTGGCGGATAAACATCGACGGAAGGTTCTCAGGCTCTTACAAAAGGACAATCCGAGATTAGAATCCGAGTTCACCATCGATGAATTCGTCGATGAGGTTGACGAGCCTCGTATCTCAGCGATCAACCTGTATCACGTGCATCTGCCCAAGCTTGCCGAAGAACACATTATCGAGTGGGATCAAGAGAGTCACACTGTTCGTCGTGGAGAGGCGTTCGATGAGATCGTTCCATTCCTTGAACTTTTCGAGGAATCGATGGACTAATCAGATCAGCGAGCAAGTGAGATTCACCCATGAGTCCCGCTACGTCACGGGTTCACTGTACGTGCACACCGACGGTTCGTGCTGTGTATTCGAGGGCTGGTGACGAATCAGGGACGGAAGCGATCGTCCGGGCTGTCGCGGATGCCGCGGACGTCGATCCACTCGATCTTCCTCCCTTATTTCAGGCTATTGATCCAGAGATAATCGATCGAGTATTCGCTAGAAGTGATGACTTCCCGAGTGAGCGGGTAACGCTCAGTTTCGAGTATGATCGATGGGAGGTATTTATCCGTAGTGACGGGCACATCGTGATCTGTGACCCTTCGATCCAACGGGATGTGACCCCGATTTTCGTGGAATAAACGGTTCGGCGGCCGGAAGTGAATTGGTAAGATTTGTCCGATAGATTTCCGACCATCCGAAGTTCGTATATAGCACTGGTCTCCATGTTTGCAGGGGCTAGCGTGGCCGTTCGGTTGGAGAGCGTCAGCGCAATCAGATCTTGAAATATTGTGCCTTGGATGTTGGAGTAATTTCCCTCGAAGCTACATTAATTTCTCCACATAACTATCGTGAAGGCGAGAAGGAGGTCCCTTGATTTAGTGTCAATGTTAGTATGTATACAACCGGACTTGATGTCTAAATTGTCTGCTGTAATCGGATGAGGCCCCTTGATCGCCCTGTGAGTATACGCATGACGGTTGACATCCTCCTCCGCGTAAACGTGGAGGAATCCAGAGCGTTGGAGCTTTCAGGGTTGCAGTTCCACCGAACCCCGACACGGTGAGAATCCGCGTCGGGGTTCACAGCCTGTGACGGGTGGGACTGCTGGGAGTGCCAAGCCCCTGGTACTCCTCTCCTCCATCGTGTTCGGACTCCCGGCGTTGTGTTTGCCTCGCGGGAGTCCGGCAGACTTCAACGGACGCGGAGTTACTTTTCGTCGGGCGTACAGCAGTCAACGCCACTTGTATGCTGTGAGCGTACGGTGGTCATCGACTGGTTCTGATTGCTTGGGGCGGACAGGCCGCCATCGGAGGACTGGCGGGAATCGCTCTGTTCCCAGCCGGATTCCTCCCCATACGTACGGTTGCCTGTCACTTCAAAACACGGATTGGGAA
>SKQO01000175.1 GCA_007118975.1 Halobacteriales archaeon
ATCACGACATTTACTCCATCGAGGATCTCGCCCAGCTGATCCACGATCTCAAGTGTGGCAACCACGAGGCGGACGTCCACGTAAAACTCGTGGCGGAGGACGGAGTCGGCGTGATCGCCGCCGGCGTGGCGAAGGCGAAGGCAGACGCAGTGTTGATAAGTGGCGGTTCAGGGGGTACGGGGGCCTCGCCGAAGACGTCCATCAAGAGTGCGGGACTCCCGTGGGAGCTGGGCATTGCTGAGGCCCATCGGACGCTCCTCGAGAACCAATTGCGCTCGCGCATCCGGGTCCGGGTCGACGGCGGATTGAAAACCGGCCGTGACTGCGTCGTGGCCGCCCTCCTCGGCGCCGAGGAGTACGGGTTCGGGACCGCACCCCTCGTGACCTGCGGATGCATCATGTTGCGGAAGTGTCACTGCAACACCTGCTCGGTGGGTGTAGCAACCCAGGACCCAGAGTTACGAGAGCGCTTCCCCGGGGATCCGGAGTACGTGGTCAGTTACATGCAGCACATGGCCCGGGAGATCCGGGAGCTGCTCGCGACCCTCGGCTTCCGGTCGATGGACGAACTGATCGGTCGGGCGGATCTCCTGGAGACCCGTGAGGTCGACCATCCCAAGGCCAAACACGTCGACCTGGCTGGCCTCCTCGAGTACCCCGATGCGCCGCCGGAGGCGCGGCGCAACACCACCGGACAGGATCACGGTCTCGCGGACAAGCGCGACCACGACGTGATTGTGGCGGCCGAGCCCGCATTGACCGACGAGGAGTCCGTCGATCTCTCGGTTCCGATCACCAATCGTGATCGCACATTCGGGACGCTGTTGAGCGCGGAGGTCACCCGCCGACACGGTCCTGCTGGCCTCCCGGACGAGACGATTCGCCTCCGGACGACCGGTACTGCGGGCCAGAGTGTCGGCGCCTTCCTGGCCCCCGGGGTCACCCTCGACATCGCTGGAGACGCAAACGACTACTGCGGGAAGGGACTATCCGGGGGGCGGCTGATCCTCCGGACGCCTCAGGCTGCAAGCTACGACGCCGCGGAGAATATCATCATCGGGAACGTCGCCCTGTACGGGGCCACAGCCGGCGAGGCGTATTTCAACGGGCGGGCCGGCGAGCGCTTTGCCGTCCGAAACTCCGGGTGTCTCACCGTCGTAGAGGGTGTCGGCGACCACGGATGCGAGTACATGACCGGGGGCGTGGCGGTTGTCCTCGGCGAAACGGGCCGCAACTTCGGGGCCGGCATGTCGGGTGGTGAAGCGTTCGTCTGGGATCCGGTGGGAAAATTCCCCGAGCGAGTCAACCCGGACATGGTCAGTGTCACGACGCTGGACGACCGTGATCGCGAGCTAGTCCGGCGGCTGGTCGAGAATCATCACGCCCGTACCGACAGCCAGCAGGCAGCAGCGTTGCTGGGTCGCTGGGACACCGCCGTCGAGGAGTTCGTGAAGGTCATGCCGGACGCGTACGCGAGCGTTGTGGAGGAAGAGCTCGCTTCGGGCAGAGACATCCGTGTAGATCCTCCCGAGCCGATCAACGTCGACGATCGTCGGGAGGTGAT
Source organism: Halobacteriales archaeon (assembly GCA_007118975.1). Classification (GTDB taxonomy): domain Archaea; phylum Halobacteriota; class Halobacteria; order Halobacteriales; family SKNY01; genus SKNY01. The sequence goes on from SKQO01000175.1 coordinate 1,565, forward strand.
CGTCGATGACTGAGCCCCATCCCGGTGGCTACCGCGAGGAAACGCGGCGGCCGATCGGCAAACGTTCACCCGAGGAACGGGCCCGCGATTACCAGGAGATCTACGAACCGAGCTGGGACGAAGCACACCTCCAATCCCAGGGCGAGCGGTGCATGGACTGTGGTGTCCCCACCTGCATGGGTGGCTGTCCGATCGGAAACATCATTCCGGATTGGAACGACCTGGTCTACCGAAGCGACTGGAAGGCGGCCCTCGAGCGACTCCACGCGACCAACAACTTCCCGGAATTCACGGGATACACCTGTCCGGCCCCGTGCGAAGACGCGTGCGTGTTCGCATACAACGACGATCCGGTGACGATCAAATCGATCGAACGGGCGATCGTCGACCGTGGCTGGGAGGAGGGGTGGATCGAACCGGAACCGCCGTCGAGCCGGACCGATTACGAGGTGGCTATCGTCGGGAGCGGCCCCGCGGGGCTGGCTGCCGCCCAACAGCTCAACCGTGCGGGCCATCGGGTCACGGTGTACGAGCGCGACGACGAGATCGGCGGCCTCATGCAGTATGGCATCCCGGACTTCAAGTTTGCGAAATCGCGGGTACAACGCCGCGTCGAGCAACTCGCGGCCGAAGGGATCCATTTTGAGACGAACGCCGGTGTCGGCGAGTCGGTCGATCCGGACACGTTGTGCGAGGATTACGACGCGGCCTGTCTCGCTGTCGGCGCCCAGCGTCCACGGGACATCGAGATACCGGGCCGGGAGCTCGACGGCATTCACTTCGCGATGCCGTACCTTCGCCAGGCAAACCGACGGCAGGCGGGGAAACAGCTAGCGTCCCCCGAAATCGATGCGGCGGACAAACACGTGGTCGTGCTCGGTGGCGGCGACACCGGCGCAGACTGCGTGGCGACAGCCCACCGGCAGGGGGCGGCACAGGTCGTCCAGATCGGAATCAACCCGAAGCCGCCGATCGAGCGCCCGTCCGATAACCCCTGGCCGATGCTTCCGAAGACGTACACCAAGACGTATGCTCAGGAGGAGGGCGGGATCGAAGAGTTCGAAATCGACACCACCGCCTTCCTCGATACCAGTGGCGACGGCCGGGTTGATACCCTCGATGCGGAGCGGGTGCTGTGGTCCTACGACGGGGAAGGCTCGCGCGTCGACAAGACGGTCATCGAGGACGGGCTGGCAATTCCGGCGGACCTCGTCTTCGTCGCGATCGGTTTTACCGGCCCCGAGGCGGATCCGTTCGCTCCCATCGGGGTCGAACGAGCGCCCGACGGTACGTTCCGCACCGACGAACACATGATGACCACCACGGAGGGTGTCTTCGCCGCGGGCGACGCCAATATCGGTGCCTCACTGGTGGTCTGGGCAATCGGCGACGGGCGGGACGTGGCCCGACACATCGACAGCTATCTGACCGGCGAATCCGATCTCCCCCCGAGTCTGCAGACCGAAACACCACCGATCTCGCCGTGATCGCAATGGGACACACCAAAGACCGTCGGCCACCGACGGTGGAGTACTGATGTCGGTCGACGTCGCGGTGGTGGATTACGGGCTTGGTAACATTCGGAGCGTCAGGCGTGGACTGGAGCGAGCGGACGCCACCGTCACGGTGGTGGACGATCCAGTGGCGATGCGCGCCGCGGACGGCATCGTGCTTCCGGGAGTGGGCGCGTTCCGCGAAGGGGTCGAGAACGCGGGGCCTTTCCGTGACGCCATCCGCGATGCCGCCGCCGATGGACAGCCTATCTTCGGGATCTGTCTCGGGATGCAGATGCTCCTTTCGAGCAGCGAGGAGGCGGACCACGAGGGACAGGGGGATGCCAACGGGCTCTCGTTGATCCCGGGTCGGAACGTGAGGTTCTCGGGCGAGCACAAAGTTCCCCACATGGGCTGGAATCAACTCCGGACGGTGAGGGACCACCCAGTCTTCGGCGGCATCGACGGCGAGTACGCCTACTTCGTTCACTCCTATTATGCGGAGCCCGACGACGACGCGGCCATTGTCGCCACTACTGACTACGGAACCTCCTTCCCGGCGATCATCGCCACGGAAGCGGGCAACGTGTTCGGCACGCAGTTTCATCCGGAAAAAAGCGGCACCGTCGGCCTCGGGATCCTGGAGAATTTCGTCTCGTACTGTGCGGGGCGCTCGTGAACGACGAGGTGTTTAGGTGGCGTGAGTGCGTGCGCCGGGATATGGAACGTTATGAGACCCGTCTGGAGGGCGGACGGATCTATCTCGAGACCTCGGAGGAACGCATCGAGGTGGGTGAGCTCGAGGATGTCGTCTCCGAGCTGGGCGAGACCTTCGAGATCGAATACGACGAACACCAGCGGACCGTTCCGTGGCTCGAAACCGACGAGGGAACCCTGACAATCAACGTGCGGGAAACCCTGCCGACACTGAGTTTCGACGACGAATTCGTCGGGCTCGTCGTCGACGCTCCCCTCGAAGGCTCGAGCGAAAACGGCGAAATGCCCCCACGCACCGCCGTCTTTACCGACTTGTTGAGGAAAATCTGGGAGTCGAAAGGCAACCTCGAGGAACTTTGAGGGCGGGCTACTCGATCACGCCCGTCACCACCGCGGCCTGCCGTGCGGCTTCCTCCGTGATTCCGTTACCCAGAATCGTGTAACGATCCCTTATTTCGTGGGCTGACGTCATAGCGGCGATGAACGTCTCCGCCTCGATCCCGAGATCCTCGACGGTAGTCGGAGCATCAAGCGAGGCGAGTGCGTCTCGGATTCGCCGCCAGTCCGCTGCCTCGTCACCCGTTTGGAGGTACGCAACGGCAATTGCGGCAACGCCGACCTGATGGCCGTGGAGTGCGGCGCCGGGGACGAGCTGGTCGAGGCGATGGGAGATCAGGTGCTCGGCACCGCTGGCGGGTCGGCTCGAGCCTGCAATGGACATCGCCACCCCGGACGAGACGAGCGCTTTCACGACGATCCAGGCTGATTCTTCGAGTCCCGGCCGGATCGAATCGGCGTTATCCACAAGCATCTCGGCGGTCATCTCCGAGAGCGCTGCCGCATACTCCGAGTACTCGACGTCCCTGAGCCGGTTGGCTAGCCGCCAGTCCGTCACCGCCGTGTAGTTGGAGATGATGTCGGCACACCCCGCGGTCGTGAGTTCCCAGGGGGCCTCGGCGAGCACCGACGTATCGGCTACCACGCCCAGCGGTGGGTCTGCGGCCACGCTGTGTCGCATGTCTCCGTCTGGGATCGACGCACGACCGCTGACGATGCCATCGTGGCTGGCGGCCGTCGGGACCGAGACGAACGCAATGTCGAGTTCGCCGCTGGCCAGTTTCGCGATGTCGATCGGTTTCCCACCGCCGACCCCGATCAAGTACGACGCCGACGCTGCGGCCTCGCGGACTGCCTCGATACTCTCGTAACTTGCTTCTTCGACCACGACGACACCTGGCTCGTCGAGGCCGGCCGCCGTCATCGCCTCGACGATCCGGTCGGCAGCGATCGATCGTGGCGTCGGGCTGGTGACGATGACTGCCCGTCCGGTGAGGCCGAGATCGTCGATCACCGCTGGGACCTCCGCGAGGACGTCGTGGCCGACGACCACGTGACGGGGCAGACGGATCCAGGCGGCCTTTTCGAACATGGTACTGGCTGGTGCGCCACGGCGCAAAACGGTTACTCTCGGTCGAATCGGACCGCTCAACGGGATCGTTACAGGTCGGGTCGGGGCAACTGGTCGTAGGTGCCGACGAACACCGGGACGTCACACTCGTATTCCCGGTCCGCGATCGTGACGGTCGTCTCGACGAACGCCGGGGCGATGGCGACCGCTTCCTCGAGGGAGACCGGATCCTCGATCGCATCATCGTCGCCGATATACACGCGCGTGTTCGCGCCGATCTGATCATCAGGATGGACGCTACGGCCGACACCGCTCATCACGCCGGCGGTCGAGTCCAACGCCTGCCGGACGTGACCGGTTGCCGCGTTGCCACCATCGAACAGGCACCTGGTGTGTGCCCATTCCTCGAATGACATGACCTCCGTTCCGACACATTCGCCGCCTGACTGCACCGAACATATCTCGACGGTCTCGTTGTCGTGGTAGGTGTGGTGTGCTTCACCGTCGTAATCCCTGCTCGTGCTGATCGGTTCCGCGTGTCCACACTGAAACTCCTCGTTGTCCCGGGTGGGACATGCATCTGGTAGTTCGTACTGTTCGTGCACGTGATCCGTGCTGTCGTTCGGAACCGGGGTTCCAGCGGGACGGTCGTCGGCATCACCGGCCAGACAACCGGCTAGCTTCACGGTGCCGGCAAGACCGGCGAGGAGGAACGCTCGTCGTCGAGGGGGAGGGGAACCGTGGGCGGGCATCGGGTTGATATATCACGCTCGTTCGAAAATAGATTTTTGGGATAGTACGACCGACATTTTATCGGTCCGCCAGCAGGGGGATACTCCACACGCCCAAGCCGAGTCCCGGGACACCTTTTCTACGCGCTCCTTGCTGCCGAATACGTCCCCCCGGTGGAGATGGCCGTCGGTTTTAGACCGCCTCCGGGATGACTTCGTCGACGAGTAGTTCGATGGTTCGTCGGTCGTTCACCGGCACCTTGGCGATCAGGGTCTCCGTCCCCGCCTCCTCGTACTGCGCTACTTTCTCGAGAAGTTCCGCGGGAGTTCCGATCAGGCCACGATCCTCCGAACGCGGTGTCGGCCCGCTCGCGGTCAGTGCGGTCCGTTCTTCGTAGGCGGTGTGGGCAGCTTCGTGGTCGGTTCGGAGGACGACGTCGTTCATGTGGGTGACCCGGATATCGCCCGGGTCCCGATCGAAACGCTCGCAATGTCGTTGGAGTACCTCGAGCTTCGCCTCGAGCTCGGCGGCCGAGAGCGGCCCGACATTCCAGCGGTCGGCGTATTCGGCGACCGCACGCAGCGCCAACTGTTCTCCCCGGCCGCCGACCATCACTGGAACGTTCTCGGGCTTCGGTTCGAGATAGAACGATTCCAGTTCGAAGAACTGACCGTCGAACGTCACCGGTGATTCAGTGTTCCACGCAGCGCGACACAGCTCGATCACCTCCCGCATCTGTCTGTTGCGCGTCGAAATATCCGGATACTCGAGGC
>SKQO01000146.1 GCA_007118975.1 Halobacteriales archaeon
CGTGGGGATTTGGTTCCCGATGCCAGCCGAAGTCTCGGTCCATTGAGTCGTAATAATGAAAGACGAAGTAGGCCGGTTCATTCGGATCGGACCGCGGCCGCCACTCGATGCGGAGGCTTGCAGATTCGGCGTCGACCCCGAGGATGAGGGGATCGAACGCGACCTCCAGTTCCCGAAATCGGCCAGCATCATCGGCAACCCTGGCTGCGATATCGACAGCTGGGTGGTGCTGCACCGTTCGCGTGAGTTCCGTGAGCGTCCGGTGGCGGATTTCGGCAGGGGGCTCACCCCGTGGGCCGTCGGCGAGGAGTCGGCCACCCGCTACGCTCATGCGGTCGCCGGTGGCCGCGCCGTCAATCGATCGTACTGGGCGAGGGCGTCCCGGATGAGGCCGAGGCGGTGCTCGGTGTACTCCCAGTCCTCGGCGATCTGCTGGCGTTCGTAGACCGCCGTCTCGGCGACGTCAGCGTCGGCGACGCTTACCCGAAGTTCGTCGGCGGTGTCGACATCGTACTCGGCTTGCCATCCCTCGATGTCGCCTTTGAGCACCGCGACCAACTCCGTGAGTTCGTCGCGGTCGTTCTCGCGGGCGAGCGTCCGGACCTCTCGATACCGCATGTACCCGGCGTCGGGATAGTAGGTGGTGGGGCCGTCCTCGGCGTCCTCGAGAAGGACGTCCATTTCGACGAGTCGTCGCAGGTGTCCCCGGGCGGTCTTCTCGGAGACGTGCGCGCTGTCTGCGATCTGGCCGGCCGTTCGGGGCTGCTGGAGGGCAAACGCCACCGATCGGACCCGGTCGAAGGCGCTCGTTTCTTCGATCCAGCGATCGATTCCAGAGTTAGAGTCGTTCGTCATACCCTGACCTATGGGCCCACAGGTTAATAATTTCTTCTCCACGGTATTTTATTCCCCTAATTGGCCCTGGGCGTGGACCGTCGGGGCCCGCCCCGCCCGCCACTGCCGCCCTCCGCGTCGTTCGCGACCGACCATTCCGGGCGGACTTCCGCTCCAGTCGGTGCGGTTCCTGCCGCGCTACAATGCATGTGCCCTCGTCGACAGCTGCCTGGTAAACGACGGGGCCGATCAACTCATCTACTACGTGGAGTTGGTCGTCGGCCCGCTCGTACGTGACGGTCAACCAAAGCCGGTACGGGGTGATCGTCATCTCCGGGATTTGTTGGTAGTCGGGCTGGTAGGTGGTGGACTTCGTCGACGACGAGCAGGCCGAATTGATCCCCGTAGTCGTTGACGTATCGGTAGGCCGAATCGTAGGTCGTTACCGTTAGGGGTGCGATGTCGTGTGTGCCCCCACCAAGGACGCCGATCGGTTCGGTCAGTTGGTCGCCGAATGCGTTCGTGAGGGTGGCGTGCCACTGGTTCAGCAGGTCGATCCTGGGGACGACCACCAAGGTGGTGAGGCCCGTGTCGGCGATTGCCTGGATGCCGACGAAGGTTTTGCCGCTGCCGGTCGGGAGGACGACGCTGCTGCGGCGGTCGGCGTCGGTCCAGGCGGTCAAGGCGGCGTCCTGGTACGCCCGGGGTTCGATGGCGACGTCGGGAGTGAATTCTAGGTCAATGTATGCGCGGGCCGCATCCTCAACGGTTCGACCGTGTACGCGCCGCTGTGGAGGGTCACTTGGGAGCTGATGGTATTATGTCCGGTCCATTCGAGGATGTCCCGGTAGCGGTGGGCCTGCCCCCGGTATTCAACGACGCGATCGTCCCACTCGGCGTGGGGGACGGACTCGGGCGCGTTCTCGAGCACGAGGGTTCCATCGTCGAACGCGACCCGCATTCATATGGATGCACAACCGCTTCCGTAGTCGGTACTACGGACGTGAGGCAAGAGTATCGAGTATTGCCTGGGTAACTGGGAGTTCGTATGGCTAAAATGGCCGAGTTCGTTCTTGTGGAGGTGGCCGTTTTGGATGATCGTGTCGTTGACCAATTTCCCGCAGTGGTTCCTGATGGAACTCGTTTACGTCGCTCTCAGATTCGCCCCAATGGTCAATACTCAGTAGCCGGTGGACTTTACATGGCGACCTACGTGTTCCGCGTGACGCTGCTGCCGAACCCGCCGCTGAATTTCGAGCCAGCGGAGGAGGTGTGGCGGGAGATCGCAATCGAGGGCTCGCAGACACTGGATGATCTGCACGAGGCGATCTTCGAGGCGTTCGACCGATGGGATACACACGGCTATGAGTTTCAGACGCTCGATGAACATGGCATCGCGACCCGGAGCTACGTCCATCCCACGCTCTATTCCGGCGAGCCGAGTTGGCGGGCCATGACCTCTGATGAAGTCGACCGGGCCATCGATGATGCCGCCCCCGCGGATGCCCCCGACGAAGCGAAACAGACGTTTCGTGAGTTGCGAACCGACCCGCCGGCGGAGGCCAACGCGGCCGACACGACGATCGAATCGCTCGAGCCCACCGAATTAGGCGGGCTCCTCTATACGTTCGACTTTGGCGACGGGTGGGAGCATCACCTCGAACTCCGCGAAACCCGTGACGACCTGGTGACTGACGGCCCGCGGGTGGTCGACGAGTACGGAGATGCGCCCCCACAGTACCCTGATATTACCGAATGATCGCGAGTAACAGAAAGGCCTGTCAAGAACGACTCAGCTGTCCGTTCTTACACCCGATCAACCCGCGCCGTTCGAAGCCGCTCAAAGCGATCGGGGACGAGACTACACAGATCTTCCGACCACATTGAGGAGATCGACTCCGTCGTGACGTATTCGAGCGCCTCACCCAAACGACATTGGATGAGTACGGCGTCGAACTCGGCAACCCGAAGGACTTCTCCATTTACTACGCGATCAAGGAGCGGTTACATCGAGCCAAGCGTGCCTGCGTCGAGCGCGTCTTCGCCCGGCTCCAGGAGTTCGCCGGGCTCAACAGCATCCCACGCAGAAAGAGGAGAACGTCGAGACGCGTCTGGTGCTCTCAGCGGTTGCCTTGGTCCGGACTGCTTTGACCGCCAAACGGCAGGGCAAACCCGAGGTAATCCGCTAACCGGCAAAAACCCTCTGAGTCGAGGCGGTCCGTCCGAGAATGCCTCTAACATTAGAGACGTCCTTCAGTTGAAGACCGTTGCATAAAGAATCGAGCCTAACTCTCGACGACACCCTTGGTAACTTCCCCGATGTACTTGGAACCTATGGCCTCGAGTCAATCCTTCGTGAGTTCCCCCGATGCAGGTGGGCCCAGAAGCGCGCCGTTCTGCAAGCGTTTGTGCTCGCGTATCGGCCTCGGGCGACTGATTTTCTATCGGATTATTCGCCTGAAAGATGTGCTCTACAGAGCGGCTAACGCTGTCTTCGTCTGAAACTTCCGGTGCTCGGACGTTGAGGAAAACTAATGCCAACGATCCATTGGTCCCGCTGGTGGATTCATCCGGTCTTCGTTGGTGTTCCATGTCCCCCCGTGTACTCGCAGAGCGGGTCGCTGCCGATCGGATTGCCGGTCTCGGCATACGCACGTGACCGCGAACCACCACATATCAACGTAAATGAGCAATTCCCGCACGATCCCTCGAACGACTGGCGATCTCGTAGCTGTTGCATCCAGTAGGCGTCTCGATAAATATCCGGTAACGGTTGATTTCGAACGTTACCGGCGCTCACCGGCATAAATCCAGACGGGAACACCTCACCCGTATGACTCACAAACACGAAGCCATTTCCGGCACCCGTTGATCCAACATCACTTGGCTCCTCCCCCCGTTCTCGTTGTACCTCGTGGGCGACACGCCGATAGAACGGCGCCTCGACCGTGATGACTCGGTACGGGGCGTCTCGTCCCCGCCGGTACAACCATTCCATCACTTCGCGGGTACGGGTCGGCGAGAGCTGTTCTAGGGCTTCGCCACGACCGATCGGGACGAGGAAAAATACCTCCCACATCACGGCATCGAGGGATTCGACGAGATTCGCGATGCCGGGGAGCTCGTCAACCGTTGCCGCCGTCACTGTGGTGTTGATTTGGGTTGACAGACCAATATCGGACGCGTATTCGGCCGCCTGACAAATCGTTTCGAAGGATCCGTCCTCGCCGCGGAACGTGTCGTGTCGTACAGGCGTTGCGCCATCGAGTGATAGCGCGATTCGGTGGACGCCGAGCTCGCCGAACCGATTGAGGATGGATTCGGTGAGAGATGCAGTCGGCGCTGGCGTTACCCCAGTCTGCAGACCGGCACCCCTTGCGTACGCCAGCAAATCCAAAAGGTCAGTCCGCTCCAGTGGATCGCCCCCCGAGAAGACGAGGATCGGAGTCGGCGAGCCGAAATCCGCGATTTGGTCTAGTAGCGCACGCCCTTCTTCGCTACTCAACTCGTCAGGATGTCTGTCGGGCTGGGCGTCGGCCCGGCAGTGGTCGCACTTCAGTTCGCAAGCCTGTGTGACCTCCCAGGTGACGATCAGGGGATTCCGGCTGTAGTCTGGGTCGTGTGGCGAGTGACTTCCGGGTTCCGTGTGGGCGTGATGCTGGGGCATTGGAACGGGCTCTCGGTCGGTTGGGTGTCTCGGATTTCACGCCGAGAACGGCACGACTGGTAATTTGAGTCCCGCTGATAATACTACATGCCACAAAAATACAGGCTTACTTAAGGACTAGCGGTCTTTTTTCTCTAAACCTACCCATTCTCCGATCCCGTAGGCTCTATTGAGATTACTCCACGCACGAACACCGCCGGGAAGAACTCTTTTCCGCTCCACCTGGATTCGAAAATTGCTGCCCGGCTGTCCAGATCTACCCTCTAAACAGGTAGCAGGCTTACCCGGATTCGGCGATCAACTCCGGGATCTTACGTCGTATTCGACGGTTCGCTGGAGGGACGAGCGTTCTCGGCGGCGCCTCGGGCCCAGAACCCGCCCAGAAGAAAGGCAGCGACGATTGTGCCACTTCCGAGATAGGGAATTTCGAGGATCGGGGCGCCCGTAAGCAGGAAGTACACGTCGAGGACCGGGCCGAGAACCGCGCTCGTCCGCCACTCGATCAGAACGGGGACGATCGCAACAAGCGGGAGGGCGATCCCCACAGCAGCCGATCGGCGTCGGTGTTCGACCGCCGCAACCCCGAGCAGAAACGCGCCGGCGAGCAGCGCCGCAACGAACGCCTTACGCGCACCGTATCCCGTCAGAATCTCACCGTTCGGGCTCATTACGGCTTCGAGGACGACCCCATACGCGGGAACAAAGACGACCGTCGTCAGAGCCCACACGACGGGAGTACCCGTATCTAGTGTTGGAGACGCGATTGTAACGAGCTGCCCACCCCCGATAAGCGCGCACAGCGTTCCGATGCCAGTCAGGGCTGCGTGAAACATCGGCAGAAACTGCCACCCACCGCCGGGATAGATCGATATGGCACCCAGGTACAACGGGTTCGCAATCAGTGCGAGGCCGACGATACAGAGCCCACCCCCGTCGAGTGGACCCCTCACTCCCACCGCACCTCCGGTGTACTCGGGCCGACCGCCGGTTTCCGACCGTCAGCTTCGTCGATGTCGAGGTCGCCTTCCCATTCGTGTTGTGGCTCAAGAGCGTCGAACGCCCGTAGAAGCACTTCGACGGTCCGAACGTCGCCCTCCGCGGCCGCCTCGCGGAGGGTAATCGTTGGATGGTGCAGGAGCGTTGCCATTAGCGACGAGGCAAACTCTTCGAGGGCGATTTCCCCCGCAGCCGAGAGCCCTTCAATCTTGTCCAATCTAGCGATTGCCCGCCGCGTTTTTGATCTCTTGATCCGTTCACCCCGGCGATGAATCTCACCGATTGCGTCGTCGACGCGCCCGGCTCGAAGCTCGCGGCGGAGTCTACCCCGCTCCTCTTCGATGATGCGTTTGACGGCCGGAATGGCCGCTGTTCGCTGTTTGAGCTCCTCGGACGAGCCAGCGTCCAAATCGTCGAGGTCAAGGCGAGTGATCCCGGAAACACGATTCGCGCCCGGTGCCACGTCGGGCGGGATTGCGAGGTCGATGACGACGAGTTCGTCACCCAAGAGGTCCTCGCGCTCGAGCAGCGGCTCGGAGGACCCCGTCGCGGTCACGAGGATGTCGGCATCGGCGAGTAACCCGCTCAGATCGTCGAGGGAGTACACCGTTCCATCGACGGCTGCTGCGATTGTTTCCGCCCGATCCGTTGACCTGTTGACGACTGCCACCGCAGGCGACTCCGCCCGGCAGCAAAGGACTCGAACGACTAACGACGCCACCTCTCCGGCTCCGACTACGACGATGGTCGCGTCCCCCAGGTGGCCGTATTCTTCCGAAGCCCGTTCGACGGCAACCGTTCCAATCGAGAGGGTCCCTCGACCCAGGTCGGTTTCCGACCGACTTCGCTTTCCAACTCGGAGGGCCCTAGTGACGATCTGTTCGAGCCTCCCATCGAGCGTTTCATCCTCGACGGCGTCGATCCGAGCGGTTCGAAGTTGCCCCAGGATCTCGTCCTCTCCGAGGACAATGCTCTCGAGCCCGGCGGCGACTCGGAATAGGTGTTTGACAATGTCCGGCCCGATCAAACGGGTACGAACGTCGGCCGGCCACCTGGCATCGTCGGCGACAGCCGAAATGGCGTGGTCGGCGTTGCTCCCGCACGCGTAGAGTTCGATCCGTTGGCATGTCTTCACTACGAGGGCCTCA
>SKQO01000027.1 GCA_007118975.1 Halobacteriales archaeon
CGGCAGAAAGGGTGTTCAAGAACCGAAGATCACCTGGGTAACTCGATACTCTCATCGGTTGACTTCATCACGAAATCGTTCGTATCGCTACCCCACCTGCTTTGACGAGCAAAAAATCCGTACGGTCGGTTACGCGGCTGACTCCGCTCGCTTCGCTTCCTCGGAGAGGTGTCTCGAGACCCGTTTGAGATTGGTCCCGATAGCTTTCGCTGTCGCCGCGTTCTTCACCTTGATTCGTCCGGTGACTTTCGCCCGTTTACCCGTCCTGTGAAACATCTCATTGATCATCGATTCAGCGCCAGCCCGTTGGTTGAGGAATTCCTGGCTTGCCGGATCGTTCAGCCGGGCCCGTCGCTGGGCGATGACCAGTTTGCGTTCCCAGAAACCGAAGCTGTACCAGTTCTGTTTCTCCTCGACGCGACAGCTTTCCCTGTATTCGCAGCCCTCACAGTGGTCCTTAGCCATCCGGAAGGAGATCCGACCCTTGTCGCTATGTGACTGTTCGAGCGGTTCGTGTCCTGCTGCACAGGCAACCAACTCGTACCCGTCCCACTCGAACGCGGCAAGCGAAAGCGTTCCTTCGGGTGGAGCGGTACCCTTGATCCCGGTAAAGTGCTGGGTGATTCCCTGCTTCTGACAGTGGGCTTCGGCCTTCTTGTGAGTGTATCCGCCGTCGTTGAGCAGGTCGGTGAGCCCCATCGCGGCGAGATCATCCACGTCTCGGTCGAGTAAGTCGCCGTCATCGGTGTTGTTGGTGTCGACCCTGACCGCGGTGATCAAGCGAAAGGGACCGTCTGTATCGCAGGTCTCGGCGACGTTGGCCACGTATCCGACGTGATCACCAGAGTGCTTTCGCCGGTAGGTCGCCTCGTCGTCGTGCGGATTTTGCAAGGAGCCGCTATCGATGTCCTCCGCATCCTTCAGTTCGACCCGGTCCTGACTCTGATCAGCCGCATCTTCGGAAATCTCTACCTGGAGTTCATTCTCGCCCGATTCGTCCGTCTGGGTCGTGAATTGCCTCACCGGTTCCCAGCCCGGTGAATCGTCGTCGTCATCATCGGTATCATCCTCGAACTCCTCGTCTTCATCCTCTTCGAGTTCGGGGATGCGATAGCATTGCTCGTCGAGGACCCGTTCAAGATGGGCGTAGCTCTCCAGGTCGCTGTACGCGGCCTCGTCCTCAAAGCGATCAACCAGCCAAGCGGCGTGTTCGGCGAAGGTCTCCAAGGTCGCCTCGACCTCTCCCGGTGGCAACGTATACGAGAGTTCGAGGTTCTCCCCGGCGGCGAACGTCACCATCCCAGCAGGGAGATCGGCGACCTCTGCATCAGGGAGATTGCGGAGGAAGTTGTGGACGACCTTGGCGATCAGATCGATCCGCGAGAGCTGTTTGATGTTTCCGTCGATGAACGTCGAATCCATCCGCTGGGTGCTGGCGTCGATTTCGAACTCGTCCTGGAGGTAGTCGCGGTGTTCGATGTACACCTCGTGAAGCAGGTCTCGACCGGTTTCCTCCTCGTACTCCAGCAGGCGACGCCGAAAGTTGTTGAACGTCCGCGGACAGATGTTGTCGCCCATCGTCTCCTTGCCGAGGGCGTTTCTCACACGGAAATCAAAGAGGTAGGCGTGTTCGAGTTCCTCGTCCGAAAGTCCAAGCATCTCCTTGAGGATCTCCAGCGAGACCAGCTCGTTGACCGGCTTGTTCGGCCGACTGTAGCCTTCGTGATAAAGCACAGCGAACTTTTCCTCATCGATCTGGGTAAAGACGTGTTCGTAAAAGTGAGTAGACCAATGATTGTCCAATTTCTTCTTGATCCCCGCCGGAAGGTCTTTTACAGGAGAGAACAACGATTCCTGTTCGTGTTCGTGATTCTCTTTGAACACCTTTTCCACCAATTAAATTACTACTCAGGCTAATGTAATATCAACCTTATGTGAGTGATTCACACAGGTTAAGCATAGAGTTGTGATCAGTTATTTGCAATCGAAACAGGCCCCTTTTTGCGGGGGCCTCAGACTCTAGACGTCCTCTGGGGTCCCTTCCATGACGGCGATGTTCGCGACACGATCGGCGTCCCCGAGCGACATAATCCGCACGCCCATCGTATTCCGATGCACCGTGGAGACGTCGGCGACGGCCGTCCGCATGATCTGTCCCCGCTCGCTCATGACGACGAGTTCGTCCGGATCGCTCACCGATGCGACAGCCTGGACTGGCCCGTTTCGCTCTTCGGTCTTGATGTCGATCGTTCCCTGTCCGTACCGGGACTGTTTCGGGTAATCCTCCAGGGGTGTTCGCTTGCCGTAGCCGTGTGCGGTCACTGTCAGGAGTTCCCGGTTTGGATCCGTCCCCTCGAGGCCGACGACTTCGTCGTCATTCCTGAGCTCGATACCGTTGACCCCCCGGGCGGTGCGTCCCATGGCCCTGACCTCCGCCTCGTCGAATCGGATCGACATTCCGTCGCGCGTGGCAATGACGATGTCGCGCTCCCCGTCCGTGACCGCGACGTCGACCAGTTCGTCCCCCTCTTCCAGGGAGGCGGCGATGATACCACTCGACCGGACGTTCTCGAACTCGGTCGCCGCCGTACGCTTTACGTACCCGCGCCTGGTGACCATGGTGAGATACTCCTCGGTGCCGAGATCGTCCGTCGGCAACACGGCCGTGAGTTCTTCGCCATCGTCGAGATCCAGTAGGTTAACGATCGGTGTTCCCCTGGCCGTTCGACTCATTTCGGGAATCTCGAACGTTCGAAGCTCGTAGACCCGGCCCTGATTGGTGAAACAGAGCAGATAGTCGTGGGAGTTGGCCTGAAAGACGTTGGTGACCCGATCGCCATCCTTGAGGCTGACACCGATAACTCCCTTGCCTCCCCGACCTTGGGCCCGAAACGTGTCGATCGGCATTCGTTTCACGTAATCCGCCTCCGTGAGTACAACGACGACTTCCTCCTCGGGGATGAGATCCTCGCGGGTCACCTCGCCGAAGTCCTCGACGATCGCGGTTCGTCGGTCGTCGTCGTAGTCCTCCTTGACCGCGAGCAGTTCATCCTTGATCACTCCGAGGAGGACCTCCTCGTTCTCCAAGATCTCCGTCAGCCGCTCGATCTCCGCCATCGTTTCTTCGTACTCGGCTTGGATCTCCTGGGCCTCCATCGAGGTGAGGCTGCCGAGTTGCATGCGAACGATGTGGAGTGCCTGCTCCGAGGTAAACCCGAAGCGTGATTCGAGCCCGTCGCGGGCTTCCTCGCGATCGGCCGAGCCACGGATGAGCTCGACCACCTCCTCGATCCGATCGAGTGCCTTGAGCCGCCCTTCCAGGAGATGGGCCTCCGCTTCCGCGGCCGCACGGTCGTGCTCGCTACGCCGGCGAACTACCTCGCGACGGTGCTTGATGTACTCCGCGAGCGCTTCCTTGAGGGTGAGTACCTGCGGTTGCCCATCCACCAGCGCGAGCATGATCACCCCGAACGTGCGTTCGAGATGGTGTTCGAGTAGCTGATTCTCGACGATGTCCGGATTTGCGCCACGTTTGCATTCGATCACGACGCGGACGCCCTCCCGATCGGATTCGTCTCGCAGGTCCGCGATCCCTTCGATCACGCCCTCGTTGACGTCATCGGCGATCCGTTCGACCATCCGCGCTTTGTTTACTTGAAAGGGTAACTCAGTCAGGACAATGCGGTCCCGGCCGTTCTCGGCCCGCTCGATTTCGTACTCCGCCCGTACTCGCAACCTTCCGCGACCGGTGGTGTACGCTTCGTAAATCCCCTCGCGACCGACAATACTGGCCCCGGTTGGGAAATCCGGCCCCTTCACGTGGTCCATCAGCTCCCGGACGTTCGCGTCGGGGTCATCGATGAGAGTTACCGTCGCATCGATAATCTCGCCGAGATTATGTGGCGGGATGTTCGTCGACATCCCGACGGCGATGCCGGAAGCACCGTTGACCAGCAAGTTGGGGAAGCCGGCGGGTAATACGGTGGGTTCCTCAAGTCGATCGTCGTAGTTCGAGCGGAAGTCAACGGTGTCCTTTTCGATATCAGCGAGTAACTCCTCGGCGATGGGGGCCATTCGAGCCTCGGTGTACCGCATTGCCGCGGGCGGATCCCCGTCCATCGAGCCGAAATTACCCTGCCCGTCGATCAGTGGATACCGCATCGAGAACGGCTGTGCCATCCGAACGAGCGTGTCATATATGGCGGAGTCGCCGTGCGGGTGATAGTCACCCATCGTCTCGCCAACGATGGAGGACGATTTGCGATGGCCGGAACCGCTGGTCACGCCCATCTCGTCCATGGCATAGAGGATGCGCTTGTGGACGGGTTTGAGGCCGTCACGGACGTCCGGGAGGGCGCGCCCGGCGATGACGGACATCGCATAGTCGATGTAACTTTGCTCCATCTCTTCTTCGATCCGCACGTTCCGGATCCGGCTTGCGGGCCCGTCGGGCGGTGGTGATTCTGAGCTCATGACGTCACTCGTTAGATGTCGATCCACTCTGCTTCCGGCGCGTGCTCCTGGATGAACTGCTTGCGGGGCTCGACGGCGTCCCCCATCAGCGTCGAAAAGATCCGATCAGCGGCGGCGGCATCTTCGATGGTGATCCGCTTGAGGATCCGTGTCTCCGGGTTCATCGTCGTATCCCAGAGCTGCTCGGGATTCATCTCTCCCAGTCCCTTGAACCGCTGGACCTGCGACGGTGACCCGTCACAGTGTTCCTCGATTATTTGTTCTCGTTCCGCGTCGTTCATCGCATCGTATGTCTCCCCACCACACCGAATCCGGTAGAGTGGCGGCTGCGAGGCGTAGACGTGCCCTTGCTCGAGGAGGGGTCGCATATGGCGATAGAGGAACGTCAATAGCAGCGTCCTAATGTGGGCGCCGTCGACGTCCGCATCGACGAGAAGCAAAACTTTCTCGTACCGAAGCCCGTCGATGTCGAACTCCTCGCCGATACCCGTTCCCAGTGCCGTGATCAAGCTCCTGATTTCGTTGTTTTCGAGCACGCGATCCAGCCGGTGTTTCTCGACGTTGAGGATTTTCCCGCTCAGTGGGAGAATGGCCTGGAATTTGGGGTTGCGACCCTGTTTAGCCGACCCGCCGGCACTGTCCCCTTCAACGACGAACAGTTCGGCATCCGCGGGATCGCGGGACTGACAGTCTGCGAGTTTGCCGGGCAGTGACGTGGTTTCCAGAGCTGATTTCCGACGTGTCAACTCCTCGGCCTGTTCGGCGGCCTTCCGTGCTTTGGCCGCCTCCACGGCTTTCGCGACGATAACTTCCGCCGTATCCGGGTGCTCTTTGAAGTACGTTCCGACTCCGTCGTTGACTGCCCGTTCGACGATACCGCGAACCTCGCTGTTCCCGAGTTTGGTTTTCGTCTGACCCTCGAACTGTGGGTCCGGATGTTTGATCGAGATGACGGCTGTGAGGCCTTCCCGGACGTCCTCCCCCTTCAGATTTTCTTCGAGGGCATCCAGCAGCCCGTTTTCGTTCGCGTAATCGTTGACGGTCCGGGTCCAGGCCGTCTTGAAACCGGTCAGGTGGGATCCCCCCTCTCTCGTGTTGATATTGTTCGCAAACGCGTGGATGGATGGCTGGAGATCCTCGGTCATTTGGGCGGCGACCTCGACCTGGATATCGGCTTCGTCGTTTTCGACGTAGATGACGTCTCGGTGAAGAGCTTGTCGCGACTCGTTTAGGTACTCCACGAATTCTCGGATGCCGCCCTCGAATTCGTACGTCGAGGGGGGCGACTCGGGATCGCGATCGTCGTCAATAGTGATGTGGACGCCGGGGTTGAGGAAGGCGAGCTCTCGAAGTCTATTTTCAAGGACGCTTCGACGGAATTCGGTGGTTTCGAAGATCTCCTCGTTCGGCCAGAATCTGATATCCGTGCCGCTGGGCTCATCGGATTCGAGGTCTCGGAGTCGCTCGAGCTCGGATGCCGGGTGCCCGTCCTCGAACGTCTGTCGCCAGACCGCACCATCACGTCTGATTTCTACAACCAGTTTCGCCGAAAGCGCGTTCACGACACTCACGCCCACGCCGTGGAGCCCGCCCGACACCTGATAGGATTTGGTATCGAATTTGCCCCCGGCATGGAGGACGGTCAGGATCACCTCCACCGCCGGGCGATCGTACTCTTCATGGGTGTCGACCGGAATCCCCCTGCCGTCGTCAGCGACAGTCACGGAACCGTCCTCGTGGAGCAGAACTTCGATCTCCGAGCAGTATCCAGCCAGCGCCTCGTCGATCGCGTTATCGACGACCTCGTCGACGAGGTGGTGCAGCCCGCGATCGTCGGTCGAACCGATGTACATCGCGGGGCGTTTCTGTACGGCTTCAAGGCCTTCAAGGACCTGGATCTGGCCGGCTCCGTATTCGGGTTCGTCAACCATGCAGAACTTATTACCGTTTGCCCCCGACGATACTTAAAGGCTTGCGTGCGCGTGCACGCGCGTAATGAGGGAATTCCCCGAGCAGTCTCGTATTTTTCGTGCAGGTCGACGCCGAGAGGAATCGGATCATTCCCACCTACTGCCTATTAGACAATATGTCGTAATTGATCCCTGAAACCATCCTGTTCGGTGGCTTGAGATCCTCAATCAGCCGGCCTGCTGCAGTTTCACTTTCACCTCGGATTATGGCGGACGTTTAAATCGCGCCCCGCACTACTATCCGGTAGATGTCGTCTTTTGATTCTTCCCTCGGCGAGGAGACCGGTATCGCCGAGGAACTGGCCGCCGAGCAACGCGCGATTTCCATCGCCGAGTTTTTCGAGAAGAACAAACACATGCTCGGGTTCGATAGCGGTGCCCGGGCGCTGGTAACGGCTGTGAAGGAAGGTGTAGACAACAGCCTTGACGCGACGGAGGAAGCCGGTATCGCACCGGATATTTACGTCAACATTGAGGACACCGGCGATTACTATCGGCTCGTCATTGAGGACAATGGGCCCGGCATCACCCGCGAGCAGATTCCAAAAGTATTCGGGAAGCTCCTCTACGGATCGCGCTTTCACAAGCGCGAACAGTCGTTGCCGCCGGACCAACAAGTTCTCGTGAAACACGACGGTAGAGTGGACTTCGTGCCGATCGGCGTCCTCTGCGATGCCTTCCTCCCCGAGACTGGCGAAGCAACGATGCCGGTCCCGAATGATATCGACGTACCGACGTTCAACCGCCAGACCCACGAGACGAGTTGGCAACCAGTCACCCACGTCATCCGGCATAATACAGCCGAACAAACGTACGAAATCGAAACGGCCTGTGGTCGGACCCTCGAAGTTACCGGGAATCACAGTTTGTTCGCCGTGACCGAGAGGGGAGAAACACGAGAACTGCGGGCTGACCAGTTAGAACCCGGTGATGAGATTCTTGCCCCCCATCATCTCCCGGAGGCGACAGAGACGAGAGAGCAGATCGACCTCCTGGCCTCAGTCTCGGCGGCGACGCTGGACGACTGGGGTGTCATGGTACACGGCGTCGACCGGGGAGCGATCGAGGCACTCATCCAGGAAGATTGTGTCGTCAATTCCTCCTCCACCGACGGCTGGTGCTACCGCATCGGTGACATCCAGATCGAAGCATCGATGCTTGAGAACGAATATTTGCCCGGAGGGTATCTTCCGGCGTCGGTTGTCAAGGGACTCGAGTGGGACCTACACGAGCACGAGGTGTCGTTGCGACGAATCGGATCGACCGGGGAAGCGGTCGACACACCAGCGAGCGTTCCCCTAGACAAGGCGTTCATGAAAGCGGTTGGCCGTTACGTGGCGACGGGGACGTGGCACGGGAATGGGGTGGCACGTACTAGCGATCGGGATTCTGTCGGCGACGGCAGGGGCACACAGCAGACAGTCGGGACAGCATCCGTGGTAGAACGCTTCGTGCGAGCTGCCTGCACGACCGCAAAAGGGGAATCCCAGCTCCCGTCTTTCGTGTTTGCGGCGCCTCGTGCCGCCCAGCAGGCGTGTATAGACGAGCTGTTCGAAGAGAGTTCGTCGGGTCGCACGCTTGACACGGGGAGTGAACCGTTGGTTCGTCAGGTGACGACGTGGTTGACGATGCGAGGAGTCACTCCGGATCTCGAGCGTGTCACGAATGGGGATCAGACTGTTCACCGGCTTACGATTCCGGATGCAGCCCTGGCGGCTGTTCCCGACAGTGATGTGTGTCATCTAACCGTCAGCGACGTACGCGAGTCGACGCCGCCAGAGTATGTGTATGATATCTCCGTCCCCGGCCAAACCGGTCGTGACGAGAATTTCGTTGTCGTCAACGACGGTCCGATTTTCGTCAAGAACAGTCGCGGTCAACAGGGAATCGGTATCTCTGCGGCGGTCTTGTACGCGCAGTTGACAAGCGGCAAACCGGCGAAAATCACGAGCCGGACTAACGGTACCGGTGAGGCCGAGTACTTCGAGATCGTCATCGATACGGAATCTAACGAACCGGAAATCCGGACGGAAAGCACCACGACGTGGGATCGCCCCCACGGAACTCGTCTCGAACTCGAGATGGAGGCGAACCTCCGCGCCAGAAAGCAACTCCATCAGTATATCAAACAAACGGCAGTGGTCAATCCCCATGCTCGCGTCGAGATGCGCGAGCCGGAAAGTTCGGTTAAATATGAACGCGTGACGGATACGCTTCCGGCCGAAACGTCGGAGATTCATCCGCATCCGCACGGGGTGGAACTCGGGACCGTCCTCAAGATGTTGGATGCGACCGACTCTCACTCGCTCTCCGGGTTCCTGCAGTCCGAGTTCACGCGGGTGGGCCGGAAGACCGCAGAGGAGATCATCGCTGGCTTCCGCGATCTGCACTTCGGTCGGGAACTCGGTTGGCCGGGTCCGAAAGCCCACGACGAACAGTCGGTGACCGGGGCAGTGATCGACGCCACGGCGAACAAGGGGAAAGCGCCGACGAAACAGTTTGGCGAGCAGATCGAGGCGGCGGTAGCAAGCCGGGATCGGGTCACCTTTAGCGACCTCGAGAAGATCGTCGCCGCCGCCGCGGGCGAGGTCGAATCCGACCACGAGACGCGGTTCGGTGGCACAGTTCAGCAACACGCCGTCGAGGCAGCGTGGGGAGCAATCACGGCCAATATGGCAACGCATCTCTACCGGCTTGTTGACGAGGCAACGACGGCCCGGAAGGACGACGCCGTCGTGGAGGGCCTCGCGACCCGGCTAGCGGAGCGAATCGATGACGACGATAATCCACGCCAGCGGTACACGCGATCGAGTTTGACGGATCTCGTCGATCGGGCAGCCGAGATGACGGCACGACGCGAGGATGTCAGCATCGGCGAAACCGCCCGCGACAACATCGTCGAAGCGATCTGGACACGAATGCAGACCGTGACTGAGGACGTACCTCGCGTCCGATCGGTCGCGGGCGATCGAGATACGGCGAACGATCTGGTTAGCGCGATGCGTGCCGCGTCGATTATGGCGCCGCCGACCGATTGTCTGTCGCCGATCTCCGCGGAGTTGATCGAGGCGGGGCTTGAGAAAGAGTACGACGCTGATTTTTACACTGCGACCACCCGGGACGGCAAGGTCCACGCCGGGGACCCGTTCGTGGTGGAAGCGGGGATCGCGTATGGCGGTGAGCTCTCCGACGACGATTCGATCGAGGTGCTCAGATTCGCCAATCGGGTCCCGCTGGTCTATCAACGTGGCGCGTGCGCGACGTCGGATGTCGTGAGTTCGATCGGTTGGCGGAACTACGGCCTCGATCAGCCGGGGGGCTCGGGCGTGCCGGTCGGCCCCGTGGTCGTGATGGTACACGTCGCCTCGACGAACGTTCCGTTTACCAGCGAATCCAAGGATGCAGTCGCGAACGTACCGGAGATTGAAGACGAGATCGAGCTGGCCGTCCGGGATTGCGCCCGAGATCTCAAATCGTACCTGAACAAACGACGCTCGTTAGCGCAACGCCGAGAAAAGGCCGACGTGCTCGCGAGGATCCTCCCCCAGATGGCCACCAAGGTCGCTTCGGTGACGAGCAGATCGTCACCGAATATCGATGACGCCTTGGCGCGGATCATGAACAACGTTCTCGTCGAGCGGGTCGTGACCGATGGGACGGTCTCGGTAACGGTTCACAACCACTCCGATCGTGTGGAGTCACTCGAAGTCACCGAAATCCTTGATTGTGAGCCAACGGAGGTGAACGGAGACGTTGAGATCGTCGAGATGGACGATGAATGGTACCTGCTGTGGGAGATCGAGGTCCCCGGCGGAGATACGGAGACGGTGAACTACGCGATCGACACGGACCACGAATCGTCGCTGTCTGTAGACGGTATCGACGAGGAACTGGTCACGGTGGCACAATAGGAGAGTACAAGCATGGCAACACCACTCGACGAATCAGCCCAGCGGGCACAGGAGCAGTTAATCGACCTGGCAGAGCAGTTCTACGATCAGTTTGCGGCGGGTGACGTGCCGAGCATGCGCGTGCCCACCAGGTCGAAGTCGAACATCGAGTACGATTCGGACAAGAAGGTCTGGGTTTATGGCGATCGAACGAGCACGAGGAGCGCCAAAACGATTCGTGGCGCCCGGAAGCTCCTGAAGTCGGTGTACACGATCGAATTTCTCGTCGATCAGCTCGAACAGGACCGGTCGTCCACCCTCAGAGAGCTGTACTACCTCTCGGAGAGCTGGGATTTCGACGAGGCGACCTTTTCCGAACAAGGGGAATCGGACCAGTTAATCGAAGACCTCGAAATCGTCAGTCAGGCGCGCCGTGAAGATTTCCACATGCGTCCCGAGGAGTCCGGGGCGACGGTGATCGGTCCGTTGTTCCTCCGAGAACAAACCCGCCGTGGCGAACGTGATATTCACTGCCAGGAGGACGTCGGCGAGGGAGGATACCAGATTCCGAACAACCCCGACACGATCGAGTTTCTCGATCACGATGCGAAGCTGATCATGTGCGTCGAAACAGGCGGGATGCGCGATCGGCTGGTCGAAAACGGCTTTGACGAGGACTACAACGCCATTATCGTCCACCTCAAGGGTCAACCCGCCAGAGCGACCCGCCGGCTTATCAAACGACTCCACGACGAACTCGACCTGCCAGTCACCGTGTTCACTGACGGTGACCCGTGGTCGTACCGAATTTTTGCATCGGTGGCCTACGGTTCGATCAAGAGCGCGCATCTCTCCGAGTATCTGGCAACGCCAGGTGCGGAGTTCATCGGTATTCAACCGACCGACATCGTCGAGTACGATCTCCCGACAGATCCACTGTCGGACTCCGACATTAACGCCCTCGAGAACGAACTCGAAGACCCGCGCTTTCAGTCCGATTACTGGATCGACGAGATCGAATTACAACTCGAAATCGACCAGAAGGCAGAACAGCAGGCGCTCGCCTCCCGCGGACTCGACTACGTAACGGACACGTATCTCCCGGAGCGACTCGACGAGATGGGTATCGCCTAACCGTCGGGGATGGCACACACGATCCGATTCGAGCATGTCGGAAATGCTGTGGTATGGAGTCGAACGGTCGTGCAGGAACCAACTGGGCCGCAATTCAGAGCAATTCGTCCAGCTCTTCGTGGTGGGTGATGTCGACGCCTTCCTCGGTTACCTCCGCGAGGACGATTCCGTTCCCACTGGCGGTATCCCGCTCGAGCGCGCTGTGAATACTGCGGGCGGCCACGGTCCGGCCTTCCGACAGATCTAGGTTTTCCTCGTACTGTTGCTCGAGGACACCGAGGGCAAACTGGGAGCCGGACCCGCTGACAGTGTACGGTTCTTCCATCGTCGCACCCAGTGGATCGAGGCTGTAAACGTGGGGACCATCGTCATCGATGCCGCCGAGGACTGGCTGTACGATGAAGAATGCCCCGCTCCGGAGCAAGTTCCCGGTGAGTGTCGAGAGGGCTGTCATCGACATGTGATCGCCCCGTCGTGCTTCGTACAGGCTCACCTCCGCCTCGAGGCTCCGGATGAGCGATTGCGCCGCACTCACTGAACCCGCGATAGTGAGTGCACCGGTGGGATGGATTTGCTCGACTTTTTGGACCGTCTTGCTCGAGACCATCCGACCCAGGCTCGCGCGTCGATCAGTTCCGAGCACCACGCCATCATCCGTTTTGAGGCCGACCGTGGTCGTCCCGGTTTTCGAGACGGCATCCTCCGGCACATTGTTCGTCCGTGGGCCACCCTCCTCGAGGATCGGTTCGAACGCATCGCTGTAGAACTCCTGGAGGTGGCCGCCGTGTGGCGAGATGTCGCTGTGCACCCGTTGTGGATTCATCGGCGGTGATTGCCCCCGCCGCGTGATAAAACCAGTCCTTCGGGATTGTTCACCGCGAATCGGCGTCTCTCTCCATGGCAGTTTGGACGGAATCGAGCACCCGGTGAACCGGGAGTGCAATCCCGACCGTCCGGCGAAGTACCAGCGCGAACGGTAGCAGTAGGATGCCGAGCATGACGCTCAGTTGGTAAACGGCGAACAACGCGGTCCGCTGCATTCGAACGACCATCGGTACTCGCGGCCTGGGTGATGGGTGTATATATACTTTCTGCCATATCTGAGGCGATGAATCATGATGGATATGCGCATAGAGACCGTCTCAGTGCCGAATTCGCCGGATTTTATCTCTTTTCTTTGAATGGTCAAAAGATTTTCACGATCCGAGATATCCGCGCTGGAAATATCGTGAATTCTCATAAGTTATGCCACGCTTCGAGCCCACCTCCACACACCTGCCCCCTATCTATGGCAAGTATTCACACCCGGATGGTCGGTCATACGGTGTGGTCCCCAGCGGCCGGGTCGTGGATTCCTAGAGCCGACCGGAACCCAAAAGCACCTTTGGCTGACCGGCCCCACGTTCAGTATGAACTATGAGGTTGTCATGGAAGCAGCGTGGCTCGTCCGGGATGTCGAGACCGTGGACGACGCGATCGGGGTTGCCGTTAGCGAGGCAGGCTCACGCTTGAACGAGTCGGGACTCGACTACGTTGAGGTGGAAGTCGGCGTCACCGGCTGTCCCTTCTGCGACGAGCCCTTCGATTCGGCGTTTTTGGCCGCCGAGACTGCCATCGTTGGTTTGATACTGGAAATCACGATCTTCAATGCCGAATCGGAGGAACACGCCACCCGCATCGCAAAGAGCGAGGTCGGTAGTTCGCTCCGCAACGTCCCGTTGACCGTGATCGAGGTAATCCCCGAGGAGGGCGACGAGTAACGTCCGAATCTTTTTGTATTACTCTAGGTAATCCTCCCTCCATGGATCTCCCGACCCCGCAAGACATTCGGGAACGACGGACGTCCCTGGGCCTGACACAGAGCGAACTCGCCGAACGGGCATCGGTCTCGCAGCCCTTGATCGCGCGCATCGAGGGTGAAGACGTCGATCCCCGGCTGTCCACGTTGCGACGAATCATTAATGCCTTGGAGGAGGCCGAGGGCGGGGTCGAACGAGCACAGGACCTCATGCACGAGGACGTCGTCTCGGTTCGACCGGACCAGCCCCTTCGCGAGGCGGTTCGGCTGATGAACGAGGAAGCCTACTCGCAGTTACCTGTCCTCGAAAATGGTGTTCCCGTTGGAAGTATCAGCCAAAGTGGGCTCGTGCAGGTACCCGAGGACGCACGCGAGGAACCGGTCGCCCGACACGCGAGCGATAGCTTTCCGACCGTCTCTCGCGAGGCAACGATCGACGAGATCAGTAATCTACTTGAGCACTACAAGGCGGTCCTGGTGACGGACGGCGGCGAGACCGTCGGCATCATCACCGAGGCCGATATCGCTGCCCGGCTCGAGTAACCGTCATTCAAATGCCCGTGGTATCGAGATCCAGGCCCCGAATCGTGACGCCGCTTCCATCGGTGACGTGACCGATTATCTGCCCGTCAGTCCGATCGAGCAGGATATCCGCACCCGATACGTCGACTGCGGCCACCATGCCGGTGCCCATGTTGAACGTGCGATGCATTTCTGTTGGCGAGATGCCGCCGGTATCCTCAATCAGATCGAACACAGGTTGGGCTGGAAGCGGATCGTCGACGACGTACGCGTGAGTACCCAGACGGCCGAGATTCCGCCATCCACCACCTGTGATATGCGCAACAGCGTTGACCTCAGCCGCCCGCAGCGGCTCGAGTAGATCGGTGTAGATACGGGTGGGTTCGAGGAGCACATCACCGATCGTTTGCTCGGCCTCGGTCGGGAAGGGGTCCGTGTACTCGAATTCGCTGGTCACGGCCGTCCGGGCGAGTGTGAGCCCGTTCGAATGGATACCGGAGGAGGGAAAACCGACCAAGAGGTTGCCGGGTTGTGCACCTCCATCGAACAACTGGTCCTTCGGTGCCATCCCCACGCAGGCGCCGGCCAGATCGAATCCGGTCACGATCTCGGGGAGAATGGCAAGTTCGCCCCCGAGGATGGCGACCTCTGCGCACTCGGCCGCCCTGACGAGCCCCTTGGCGAGTGCTTCCGAGAGCGATTCGTCTGCTTCATCCATGGCCAAATAGTCGACGAATGCCAGCGGTTCGATGCCTATCGCCACCAGGTCGTTGACGTTCATCGCCATGCAGTCGATGCCGATCGTGTCGTATCGGCCCATTGCGTGGGCGACGAGTAGTTTGGTGCCGACCCCGTCGGTGGCTAGCGCGAGATACCGATCGCCGAGATCGAGTAGGCCCGCATACTGGGCGGTATCGAAGTCACCGAGAACACGAGCGATTGTCGAGGTTGCGGCCTCGCTCGCGGCACGGTCTACTCCAGCTGCTGCGTACGTGAGTCCCTCTTCTTCAGTATCCGTCATCGCTGTTGGGCCCTCTCATGGGCGAGCAGGGGATCGCTACGGGAAAAAACGCTCCGGGTCGGCAGTTCCACGCTCGCCTGTTCAGAACCTAGATTCACCCAGGCGAGCGGTGGTCATCGAGTGTCGGCGGGTTATTGTAGCTAGTCGGTATTCGTTACCTTCATATAGTGTTGATCTTCCCCGGTATAAACTCTTGAGCAAGGCTTATAGATATGGGGGACGTCATTCTGTTGCGATCACCCGAATGCGTGCGAGCGAGAATGCGGGCGCACGGAAAACGGCCAGCGGTAGCTGGTTCGGCGCTCGCGTTGCGGATGGTGAAGCAAATCCCTTCCCCTGTTGGTCGATTGGTGCGGTCCACGGCGAGGCTTCATCATGGGTCGGACAGGTGGGCACTCACCACCGACGTGGGCGGTGTTGGCGGACGCGATTCGGGTCACCAGCCACAACGACTGCCGTAGCCGGCACGTGAACACACAATGTCAGGCGCATCCGACACCCTCGACGAACTCAGTGAAGCCTACCGGGCCTCGCTCCCGGACGATCTCCGTTCGACCAGATCCTTCGCCTGGTATCTCGACGAACTGTACGAGGACCCGCTCATCGCACGAAATGCCCACCAACGTGTGGCCGACATGTTCGACCACTACGGGACAGCATACGACGAGGAAACCGGCATCGTCAAATACTGTTTGGCGACGGAAGATCCCCTCCACAACGGCGAAAACCGGTTTCACGGACGAATCATCCACCAGGCGATCCACGAGTTCGTGAACAAGCTCAAAGGGGGTGCCCGGGAACTCGGCCCCGAACGCCGCATCAAGTTGCTGCTGGGCCCTGTCGGGTCCGGAAAGTCCCATTTCGACCAGCAGCTTCGCCGGTATTTCGAGGATTATACCCGACAAGATGCTGGCCGGATATACACTTTCCAGTGGGTCGATCTCTGCAGCGTCATTCCCGACCAGGATCCGGCGGCGGACACAGTGCAATCACCGATGAACCAGGATCCACTGGTGTTGCTCCCCCGCGAACAGCGCGACGAAGTGATCGCGGACCTCAATGAGCGTCACGACGCACCGTATACCATTCGGAACGAACAGGAACTGGATCGCGCTTCGACGTTCTACATGGATCGTCTCCTGGCGCATCACAACGACGACCTTCGCACCGTTCTCGAGGAGCATGTCGAGATCGTCCGGCTTGTCGCCGACGAGAACCAGCGACAGGCTCTCGAGACCTTCGAACCGAAGGACAAGAAAAATCAGGACGAGACCGAGTTAACCGGCGACGTGAACTATTCGAAGATCGCCATCTATGGGGAGTCCGATCCACGCGCCTTCGATTACTCCGGGGCGCTGTGTAACGCCAATCGTGGTATCTTCAGTGGCGAGGAGCTCCTCAAGCTCCAGCGGGAGTTTCTCTACGACTTTCTACACGCCACACAGGAACGCACGATCAAGCCAAAAAACAATCCGCGGATCGACATCGACCAGGTGATTCTCGGGCGCACGAACATGCCCGAATACGAGGACAAAAAAGGCGACGAAAAGATGGAGGCATTCAACGACCGCACCAAGCGGATCGATTTCCCGTACGTCCTCGAATACGAGGCGGAGGCTGCCATCTATCGCAAACTCCTCGACAACGCCGATGTCGTCGATATTCACGTCGAGCCACACGTCCTCGAGATGGCGGGTCTGTTCGCTGTGCTTACACGCATCGATGAGCCGGACTCCGAACGAATCGGGATCGTCGAGAAGGCCAAGGCGTACAACGGGAAGATCGACGAGAGCGAGGACATCGACATCAAAAAACTGCGCGAGGAAGCCGCGACAGTGGGCGAGGCCGGTGAGGGGATGGCGGGAATCTCGCCGCGATTCGTCGGTGACGAAATCGCCGAGGCCATCATGGACTCGCGCCATCGCGGGCGTTCGCATCTCTCGCCGTTGACGATGTTCTCGTTCTTCGAGGAGAACCTCGAACACCACGGTTCGATTCCGGCCGAGGACTTCGAGAAGTACTACCGCTACCTCGAACTGGTGCGCGAGGAGTACCGAGAACGTGTTATCGAGGACGTGCGGCACGCCCTCGCGTTCGACATCGACGAGATCCAGCGCCAGGGTGAGAAGTACATGGACCACGTGATGGCATACATCGACGATGACACCGTGGAGGACGAGCTCACCGGGCGGGACCAGGAGCCCGACGAGTCGTTCCTCCGTTCGGTCGAGCAGAAGCTCGACGTACCGGAGGATCGGAAGGACGATTTCCGCCAAGAGATCTCCAACTGGGTGTCCCGGCGGGCCCGTGAGGGGGAGACGTTCAATCCGCAGGACAACGAGCGACTCCGCCGCGCGCTCGAACGAAAGCTCTGGGAGGACAAAAAACACAACATCAACTTCTCGGCGCTTATCTCGGCGGAGGGTCGCGATGACGAGGAACGCAGCGCCTGGATCGACGCCCTCGCCGAGCTGGGATACTCGCGGGACGGCGCCAAGGAGGTACTCGAGTTCGCCGGGGCGGAGGTGGCACGCTCCGAGCTCGAAGACGAATGACCGACGCCACTGGACCCCTGGACGACGGCGAGTATTTCGTTGCCGAGGCGAACCGAGAACTCGCCGCGGCCTTCGAGGAACCGATGAGCCTCGCCACGTTCGTTAGTGAGGCGCTCGAACGCCCGTCGATCGCCGCCCACGCAAACCGGTATGTGCTCGATGCGATCGAATCAGCAGGAACGCGCACCGTCGTTGAGGAGGGCGACGACCGGGAGCGGTATCGATTTTTCGACGATCCGTACAACGACGGTGAGCACGCCATCCAGGGCAATACGGACGTGTTGAACGCGTTTGTCGAGGACCTGCGGGCGATCGCCACCGGTCGCGGCAAGGATGAAAAAATCATCTGGTTCGCGGGACCCACTGCCACCGGCAAATCCGAACTCAAACGCTGTCTGATCAGTGGCCTTCGTGAGTACTCGAAGACCGATGCGGGTCGCCGCTACACCGTCGAGTGGAACCTATCGACGGTCGATCATGAACGCGGGTTGAGCTATGGCGATCCGCCCGGCCGGCCAGAACCCGACGCGGATTCGTGGTATCAAAGCCCGGTACAGGGCCATCCGTTGCTCGTGTTCCCTCGACCGGTCAGAGACGAACTGATCGAGACGATCAATGAGCGTGCGGACACTGACGTTGCGCTGCGCCTCGAGGGTGAGATCGATCCGTTCTCCCGGGAAGCGTTCGAATATCTGGAACGTCACTATAGCCGGCGCGGTACGGATGACCTCTTTGCGCGGATCACGGACCGACACCATTTACGGGTAAGTAACTACGTGATGGACGTCGGGCGGGGGATCGGGGTCTTACAACCGGAAGATAGCGGACACCCGACCGTCAGGCTCGTCGGTACCTGGATGGAGGGAATGCTCCGCGAACTCGGTTCGAGAGGGAGAAAAGATCCACAGGCGTTTAGCTATGACGGCGTTCTCTCCCAAGGCAACAGTGGGCTGACGATCGTGGAGGACGCCGCCCAGCACGCGGACCTCCTCCAGAAATTGCTGATCGTGCCGGACGAGGGTCGGGTTAACCTGGATCGGGGGATCGGCATGTCGGTCGATACCCAGCTGGTCATCATTTCGAATCCTGATCTCGAGGCCCGACTCGATCAGCATGCCGATGCCGGTGGCTCTGACCCACTCAAAGCGTTCAAGCGACGACTCACCAAACACGAATTCCGGTATCTCACAAACGTTAGTCTCGAAACCCAGCTGCTTCGTCGGGAACTCACCGACGAGACTGCCGTCTGGGTCGAGGAATCCTACGCGGAGATAGAAGCGCGAATGCGAGAGGCGGTCCGCTTGCCGGTCGCGGGTGATCACGCGATCAGTGGATACCGCGAGCTTGCACCCCATGTGCTGGAAGGTGCAGCAATGTATGCGGTGCTCACGCGCCTGGATGAAGAGGATCTTCCCGCGCAGCTAAGCCTCGTCGAAAAGGCCTTGCTTTACGATCGAGGCTACCACTTCGAAGGTGACGAACGCTACGACAAGGAAGATCTGGCCATCGAGGGCGTGGCGGACGGGAGATCCGGGATCCCGGTCACGTACACACGCGACGTGATCGCCGAACTTCTCTACCGCGAGTCCGAGCGCACCGATCCGGAACTCCCGGTTGAGGATGTCATCATGCCGCGCGATGTCCTCGGCGCGATGGCCGATAGACTCGGTGGAGAGCCGGTGTTCTCGCCGCGGGAACGGTCCACGTTCGAAGATCGCGTCGTCGCCGCAAAGCGGTTCGTCTTCGATCGCCAGGAGGTCGATGTCCTCGATGCGATGATGGACGAACGAAACGTCGACCCCGAGCGCCTCCACGAGTATGTCGAACACGTCTACGCCTGGGGGACGGACGAGACGCTCGTCGATGAACGTGGCGAGGCGGTGGAGCCGGATTCACTCCGGATGAAAGTGATCGAGGTGGAACACCTGGGCCGATTCGGCGAGGACGCGTATGACGACGGAGAACCGAGCGACGCCGTCGAACGGTTCCGGCAGGAGCAGATTATCACCGCCGTGAACCGGTACGCCTGGGAACAGCGTGACGAGGACTTCGGGGTGAGCGACGTGACGGTCACGGACATCCCCGCGATCAGGAACCTCGTGGAACGCTCGTCCTGGGAAGACGTACACCGTGTCTACCCGGATCTGGAGCCCGATCAATGGGCGGATCCACCGGCCGATACGCAGACGGCTGACGTCAAACGTCGCACAATCGTGACCCTCACGGACCGGTTTGGGTATTCGCCCGCATCGGCGGAGTTAACCAGCCAGTACGTCCTTGCGGAGTCCTCTACGGAGTGGGGTGGGAACGCATGATCCGAGGTGGTCCGGTGTGGGCCTGAGAGATGACCTCCGGCGGTTCGAGGAGGTCGGCGAGGAGCGTCGCGACGATTTGGCTGATTTCATCCGGTATGGGGATCTCGGACCAAGCGACGCTGAGCGCGTTCGGATCCCGATCAAGATCGTCGAGCTCCCGGAGTTTGTCTATGACTTCCGGGATCGAGGCGGTGTCGGCGAGGGTGATCCCGAACCTGGCGACCCCGTCGGGGCACCCGAGCCGGGCGACGGTGGCGACGAACCCGGAGACACACCCGGCGAACACGGCCACTACGAGATGGACCCCGCAGAATTTGCCGCACAACTCGACGAGGCGCTTGGCCTCGAACTGGAGCCGAAGGGCAAGGCCGTCGTGGAGCGAACCGAGGGTGCGTTCACGGATCGTGCCCGCGTGGGGCCCGACAGCACGCTCGATCTCAACTGGTTGTTCAGGGAGGCCCTCAAGCGGAAGCTCGTCCTCGACTTCGACGAGTCGTTCATGCGCGAGGTACTCCGGGTCGAGGGTATCGATCCCGACACAGCCTACCGCTGGGCACGCGAGGAGCGCATTCCCGTCGGACGCAAGTGGCTCGTCGACGAGTACGCGGACATTCCCTGCGAAGAGCGGGACCGCTGGCCGAGTATCGAGACGGTTGAGGCCGAGCTCGGTCGAACGCCAATCGTCGAGCGGATCAGACGGGAGGGGTTCGACCACCTACCGATCCGCCGTGAAGACGAGCGCTACCGACATCCCGAGATCGTCGAGGAACGACAGAAAAACGTCGTCGTCGTCAATATTCGTGACGTTTCCGGCAGCATGGGAGCGGACAAACGCGAGCTAGTCGAGCGGACCTTTACACCCCTCGATTGGTATCTCCAGGGCAAGTACGACCACGCGGAGTTCATCTATATCGCTCACGACGCGGAGGCCT
Organism: Halobacteriales archaeon; assembly: GCA_007118975.1. Classification (GTDB taxonomy): domain Archaea; phylum Halobacteriota; class Halobacteria; order Halobacteriales; family SKNY01; genus SKNY01. Next base: position 20,611 of record SKQO01000027.1, read on the forward strand.
GGGAGGTCGATCGAGAGTCGTTTTTCGGTATCACGTCCGGCGGGGGGACCAGGATTTCATCGGCCTACGAACTCGCGCAAGAACGGCTCGAAGCGTATCCGTGGACCGAGTGGAATCGATTCATCTTCGCCGCCGGGGACAGCCAAAACGCCAGTCGGGATACCGCGGATCGAGTGATCCCGCTGATCGAAAATATCAATGCGAACCAGCACGTCTACCTCGAAACACGGCCGGGTGAACGAGCGGGCCTTGGACGCCACGCACGGGCGCTCACCGACCACTTCGAAGACGCCGAGGATGTCGTTGTCTCGGTAGTCAACCGACCGGACGACGTGATCGAGGCGATCACGGAGATTCTCACACGGGAGGGGGAAGAGACGTGATCGAATCGAAACCAGCATCGGTGGCGGCGGAGCTCGAAGAACCAGTTCGGGCTGCTCGCGAACTGGCGAAAGCACTCGGACTGGATCCGTATCCGGTCAATTACTGGATCGTTGACTACGACGAGATGAATCAGCTCATCGCCTACCAGGGGTTTCAGGAGCGCTACCCGCACTGGCGGTGGGGAATGGGATACGATCGACGACGGAAGCAGGATCGCTTCGACGTCAGTCGCGCCTTTGAGCTCGTGAACAACGACAACCCGGCCAATGCATTTCTCCAGGAGAGCAACAGTCTGGCTGACCAGAAGGCGGTCATCACCCACGTCGAAGCACACGCGGATTTTTTCAAACACAATCAGTGGTTCGAGACCTACGGCCCCGAGGAACCCGGCGCGACCGCCATGCTCGCCCGGCATGCCGACCGGATTCGTGAGTATATGGAGGATCCGGACATCGATTGCGAGGATGTAGAGCGGTGGATCGATCACGTGTTGACACTGGCCGATACGATCGATCAGCAGCGGCCCCGACCGATCCGCGAGCTGTCAGTATCTTCGCCCGAGGAGCCCGACGTTACGGACGATCCGATGCCGCTCGGTGAGTTCGACCTCAGCGACGAAGTCCGCGATGCGCTCTTCGGTGATGAGTTCGACGCGGGTGGTGACGAGGGGGTCGTGGACGAACGGGCGTCTGAATCCGATGTTCTGGCCTTTCTCTGGGCTCACGGCATGCAATACGACCAGGACCGTGACCGTGCCGTCGAGATGACAGGCTGGCAACGTGACGTGATCGAGATGCTGCGAGCCGAGGCGTATTATTTTGCCCCACAGCGGATGACGAAGGTGATGAACGAGGGCTGGAGTGCCTACTACGAATCCCTCATGATGACGGGCGAGGGATTTGCTGAGCCGGACGAGCTCGTCCAGTATGCCGATCACATGGCGCAAGTGCTCGGCTCCCCCGGATTGAATCCGTACAAGCTCGGCATGGAACTTTGGGCGTACATCGAAAACACGACAAACCGCCGTGAGGTGCTCGAACGGTTGCTCCAGGTGAAGGGGATCAGTTGGCGAACGCTCAGAAACGTCGTTGATTTTGAGGAGATTCGGGAGACCGTAGCGCCGCCCCCGGCACTCGCTCGCATCACTGCTGAGACACTGGACGATCTTGCACAGCTCGACGACCAGTTCGTCGACGAGGATGCGCTTTGTCGCGCCAGAAGCGGGACCATCGATGTGGATCGGTATCCCTGGAAGGTGCTCACGTTCTCCGGGCTTGCCCGGCGGAACTACTCGCTGGTCAAACCCCAGTATCGGGGCTTCCTCCAGCGTGTCAGCGATGCGGAGCTCGAACGTATCCACCGGTACGTCGGCGAAACCGACCGATACGGGAGTATCGAGGAGGCCCTCGCGGCCGTCGATTACACCGCGGGCTGGCGACGCATGCAAGAAGTTCGTGAAAGTCACAACGACGTCACGTTCCTCGACGAATTTCTCACGCGGGAATTTCTCGAGGACAGACAGTATTTCACCTTCGAATACTCCTACCTGAGCGACGGGTTCCACGCCGCGAGCACGGACTATGAGGACGTGAAACGCAAGCTGTTGCTTTCGTTTACCAACTTTGGGAAGCCTCGCATTACTGTAGCGGACGGAAACCACGAGAATCGCAATGAACTCCTGCTGGTCCATCACTACAACGGGATCATGCTCGATCTGGATCAAGCCAGGGACGTGCTCGAACGGACGTTCGAGCTGTGGGGACGAGCGGTGAATTTGAAGACCGTCGTTAAGCAGGTCGATGACGGTGAGTTAAAACGTGCCCGACGGGAGCAACGTGAGCCAGAACATCGCGAGCAAGGACTCATGCTCCGGTTCGACGGGGATGAGTTTTCGACAAGTGAACTTCCGTGGGATGCCGTCGAAGGGATCATCTCCCGGGAGTACGATGGCACACAGTCGCCGAATTGGCACCGATGAGCTGATTCGGATCCGTCCAGGGCTGGTATGTCGTTTTGGAACCCTGGGGTGACGGAAGGGCACGTCGAAAACGGCGACGTGAAGCGCAACACCCGGTCACCGAGAACACAGTGAGTACCAGTGTAAAGACATAACGGAAGAAGGACAATTTAGCGAGCTACCTGATGCGGGGGTCGTTCCACGGCGTTCCGTCGGTGCATCTGCGTCAAGGCGGACCCGGGACAATACCTCCAGGCCAGCAAGATGGCCTGCTATAACAGCAACCCGACGACGGCCAGCGCGGTCAACGCCAGACTCACCACAAACGTCACAGCAAACATGCTCACAGACCATGTGAGCACCTTTCTCCCGTCGAGGGGCCCGAACGGAATCATGTTGAACGCGGCCAAAAAGAAGTTGATCAACACGCCGTAGATGCCGACGAGGCCCAGAAACCCCGGAAACACTAGAAACGGCAAGAATGCGAATCCGAGGACCAGATTTGTGACCGGGCCGGCAACGGCGATGATGCCGTTTTCTCGTTCCGTGATACGTCCTCGATGGTACACTGCCCCCGGCGCGGCGAAAATGAAGCCACCCAACCCCGCGAGTACGGCGAGTACCAGCATCTGATAGTTTGCCTTGAATGCCGCTTGCTGGCCGAACCTGATTGCGACCACCTTGTGAGCGAGTTCGTGGAGTAGAAAGCCAATCCCGGCGGTGACCATGCTCACGAGAAACAGGACGATGAACCAGCCGGGATCACCGAGGACTGTGCCGCCACCGCCGAAAAACAGCGCGAACGCCACCCCGAGTGCCACCCACGCGATCAGCAGGTCCTTCAGTTCCTCGTCGCTGAAGCTGATTTCCCGTGGAGACTGTTGGCGGTGGGCCTGTATCCGCATATCAGCGGAACACCCCGATCAACACTTCTGCGCTGTTTCTCGCGCCCTCTAACAGCAGGTCACCGAGGGCACCGACGCCGCCGAGATCCGCCGCCAGCCACGGAAGCACGATGATCGCGAAGAGGAACGTGGCGATCATGCTCCCGATGTTGGTCATCGCGACGATCGCGATCAATCGGAACAAGGGCACTTCGAGCATCCGATCGACGACGTCGCGTAACGGCGCTTCTTCGTCGCTGAGGATTTCGTTCAGGACACCGATGTCGCTGATGTTGACCGGGCGGTATTTGAGTTCGACGTATCCCGCGAACCACCCCGGTGCGAGCATCGGGTTGAGGCTTGTCATCCATGCGACGGCGCCGCCGACGCCTGCGCTCGTCCATTTTGCCCCGGCAAGCTTGGCCATGGTAAACGCGAACGCGCCGTTAAACAGGAACCAAGCGAGGAACAGCTGCAACAGACGTATGTCTTGGACGCCGGCCATGAACAGCAAGAAGAAAAACGCCACAAACGCGATGGCGATGCCGTACCCGACGAGTTTGTAGACCGAAAACCGTCGCCGCTTAATTCCCTCGAGTTCTGCCATCGGCGGCAACGATTCGGGCGCTGCCAGGTATCGTTCGATGCCCTCTCGATGGCCAGCGCCTACCACGGCCACCACATCGTAACCCTGCTCGCGAAGGGCGATGAGATTGTGAGCAATATACGCATCACGTTCGTCTATCAGGGCACTCGCAGCGCCGGGACTGAAGCGTCGAAATTCCTCCATCAGCGTGGATACCACGTCGGCATCGGTCAGGTCTTCCATCGTAAACTCCTCTTCTACGGTACCGGCTGCGCCGCCCACGGTACCGATCAAGAGACTCACCAGCATGCGAAGCTTCTCGCGGATCGTCATCCGCCGCCAGAGGCGTTTGATCGTGGTCTGAATATCTCGGTCGACCAGGGCAATTCCCATCCGGTATCGTTCGGCCGTATCGACCGCGGCGCGCATGTCGGCCCCTGGCTCGATGTCGAAGCGATCACCGAGCCGGTGTTGAACGTACGATAACATCCAGTAGGCTAGCAACTGAAAGACCGTACTCCCCTCGAGGAGATCACCCGGTTCGAGATCGTCTGGAGCGTCACCGCGAAGCTGCCGGTACCGGCCTTCGTCGAGCTCGACGGCGACAATGTCCGGTTGTTCGTCCTCGATGGTTTCTACAACCTGATCGACGCTATCGTGGGAGATGTGTGCCGTCCCGACGACGGTCACCGTGCCGGGACCGGCGCCGGACCGTGTACCCGCGGCCACATCGACCATGGGGTCCGGTCCGTTCACCATATAATATCGATGTTCCTGCGCCCGGTAAACCCTTATCGGGACGCCGCCGGGATTCTCGGGCGCCAGCTGCGTATAGTTGGCGTTCGGCGTTCTACTCTCGGCCATGCGTGGTCAGTACCGACCCGTCCGAATGTCGAGGCCCACCTGGGTACACCCGCCAACGCTATCCGATCATGGTCGTAACCCCGTGTATGAGTCTGGACGTCGCCGTCCCAACGCCACCGACCCTCGAGGACCAGCTGGATCCAGCGGAGTATGACGACGTGGAGGTCGTCGGCGAGACAGATTACCGGCGAGACGAGCTGGAGGTATATCTGCGGGAGGGGGCGTGGGAGGAAGCCTTCGGGGAGTGGGCGATCGGCACGAGCGTAACCGAAGCGGAGTTCGAAATCATTCGCGACCTCGAACTCATAGACCGGTTTGACTTTTTCTGGGACGATTTCGCCGGGCGGGTGGGCTATCATGCGCCGGGAATTCCGGAGGACTGGCGCGAGCGGGATCTCCACCCGGCGATCGATTCGTGGGGAACAGTCTCGTCGATCAACGCGGGGCTTACCGAGCTTGGGCAGCTCGTCTGTGACGTGCTAAAGGACCGATACATCGAGTGGGAGTCGTCCTACGAGGCACCAGACGATCTCCCCGATTTTTAAGAGGATTCCTCGCAGTAGGTGGATCTGAACTCGGTCATCAGCTCGCCGAGTCGATCCTGACACGCTTCGACCCGATGTTCGAGGTGTGCGGCGATCGCGTCGGGTTCAGCGGCTGCGTAGCGGTAACAGTAGCCGCCGTTTTCGTACGTGTGGCGGGCTTTCGTCACGTAACTGTACTCCTCCAACCGGCGAATCGACCGGTAGACGGTCGAGCGGTCGCGATCCATGCTCGTGGCGAGCTCCTCGACACTCAAACGTTCCTCCGTCTCTAGCAAGAAATGGAGAAGCTCGCGGTCCAGTCGTCCACATCCGTGGACGTAGCGCAACAAACAGTCCGGATCCTCATTCTCGGTCAGTAAATCCCCCAAGACCATGCGGGAGAACTAGCCCCGGGGCAGCCAAATGCTTGTCGGGCGGGTCAGTCAGGGGATCCGGAGTTCGAAGCGCCCGTGCAGTTGGCGGATTAGGACAAAGTTAACTCCTCGCAGGGCGGAGCGCGGGTACGAATGCAAGATTCGCCCATCCGAAAACCAAATCATCGCGCCTGCGAGCGGTGTGGTCGCCAGGAAGTGTGGGATCGCGAGGCCGAGACCTGGACCATCGATCGTGAAGTCACTGGCGATCCCGTGGGTGACGTCCACTGCATCCACGAGTGGGATATCAACGGCGCCTTCTCGGCGGTTCAGTAACCGCTTTTGGCGGCGTCTCCGACCCCGAACGACAGGTTCCTTGGGATGGCAACAGTTGGGCTGTTCGATGGGGACCGTACCCATCGCCGTCCCGATCGATCATGCCGCTCCCTTAGCGAAGGGGCTCGTTGAGCCCCGACATACCACTTGTGTGAATCGAATCCCCTGTATCTCGCCGTATTACTCGGATGGTAACGTGGGTACCGACGTTGAGGCCGTCCTTATGGTAATGACTCCCGAAGAGCGGTACGAGGATCTCGTCCCCTCCGTCACCGAGCATCACTTGTACGACGTCCCCGGCCTTGAGCGGTGCGAGGAGGATGACGTATTCGAATCGTATGTCGACTGGCCCAAGGAGTATTGCAGAGCCTAACTGAGATGGGTCGGCGTGCGAATAGTAAAGTTGCCCGGCAGGTAATCGCCATCCCTCTGACACCGACGCGTTATGTTTCGGTAGTCGTGAGTAGTTCGCGAAGCACGCTAAGTGTTCCATCTGCATACCCCATCGTGAGGATCTCGTCGGCCGCTCCCTTCGCTGCCTCGTCAGCGTTCGCCAGGGCGATGCCCCGTCCAACCCGCTCGAAATTAGAGACGTCGTTTACCGAATCACCGATCGCGACAGCATCCTCGAGGGAAATGTTCACTTCGTCGGCAATCCACTCGAGCGCTACTCCCTTCGAGACTGATGGATCTTTCACATGGAACGCGAATTTCGAGTCGATTACTTCCATGCCGTATCGGTTTGCGACTTTCCGTACATTCTGGATGTCCAACGAACGCGGCAGCGCCAGTTCCGTTTCCCGCCACTCGTTGATGTCATCGAAGCCGTCGGCGGGGGGCAAGATGTCCTCCTCGCGCAATGCGGTCAAAATATCCTCGAGTACGGTCGGCGAGACGAACCGCCGCAGATTACCTCTTGCTACCGCAATGCCGCCGTTCTCGGCAATCACGATCGGTTCCACACCGATAAATTGGGCCAGGGCAACGGGATACGGGAAGGATTTCCCGGTTGCAATGACGACCGGCGCGTCCCAAGTCCGAATCGGATCAAGCACCCGGGAATCGATCGGTTCTGGCGTGTCTGTGGCATCCGCACGCGTCAACGTTCCATCGATGTCCAGCACGAGCGGCGGAACCATGTCCACGCTACAGCGGACACGCTCGAAACGGCTTCGATTCTGGTGTCCGTTTCGAGCGCATCTCGCCACCGCAGGTACCGGAGCTCACGCGATCTCGACGGTCGCCTCCGCGACGACGTCACCAGCGTCGTCGTTTCGGAGGGTGACGATCGTCTCGTCCGCTGCATCGAGTTCGGTCACGAGCTTTCGTTCTCCCGGTTCGAGCGTCTCGGTCATGCTGGCGTTGCCGTCGGTCGAGGAGCCGTCGACCACGACGGTGTGTTCAGCGAGGTCGAGGGCCTCTCCACCCTCGTGGACAAGGGTAATGTTCCCGTCACCTGCATCGCCGTCGATGCTAATAGTTGCAATCGCGGTCTGATGAGCGTCCGGAGAAAGTCCGAGGACGAACGTTCCGATCACGGCCGCGAGGATAATCGTGATGGCGACCATCAGCACCACCCCGATAACTGGACTGACGGCACGGTTGGGTTCGTTACGATCTGAGCTGCATATCGTTGGCATATCTGATTCCTCCTGGCGACCGGATCTCGGTCGACCGTCGATACACCGATGATCCATGTCGGTGCACCACTCCGCCTGGCGAGGTAATCCGCTAAAAGGGTGCGCCTATGCTCGCGTTTCACCGTACTCTAGCGAGTCGGTGTACCACTCGAGCGCGAGCACGGCCGCGATGCCAATCACCACGACGGCGAGGAGCGTTAGCCACTCGATCGGGGCGGGGACCCCGAGTTCGCCGTGGATTTCAGTCACCGGGAGTCGCAAGGCGCCGAGCATCAACCCGATGAGGAACCCCAGGGTGGCCATGCGGTACCGCGCAAGCGCCCAAGAAACGATCCGTGCCATGCCGACCAGCCCGACCATGGCGCCGAGAATGAAGATTGCGACGATCACGCCCGGTGCGATGACGGCATTCGTGGACCCGCCGATGGCGAGGGCCCCCAGCGCGTCGATGAAGGCCTGCAATTCGCCGATCATGTACTCGTACTGGCCGAGGATGTAGAGAAACGCGGCACCGGAGATGCCGGGAAGGATCATGCCGGCAACGGAAATCGCCCCCGCGATGAACACAACTGCAGCGCTACGGTGGCCGAGGATGGCCTCGTTGCCGGTGAGAGAGAAGGCGAGGAGAAACCCCAGCCCCGTGGCAGCCACTCGTCCTGGCGTGCGTATCGAAACGTTTGCGGCGATGACAACGGCGGAAGCGGCGATGAGCCCGAAGAAAAACGCGTTGACGTGGGCCGGTGCCACTGCGAAGGCGGCGACCATGATTCGCGATACGACAATAATGGCTGTGGCCACACCTGCGCCCAAAAGGAGAAGAAATGGGAGGTCGATCCGAATGAGTTCTCGAAGGAGGGATTGCCGTCCCTCGCGCGTGCGGACGCCCGGAAGAAACATTAGTAACCGCGGCGTCACGGCGGCGATTGCGTTGACGAGCCGCTCGTAAATGCCCACAATCAGGGCGATGGTCCCCCCGGAAACGCCGGGGATGGTACCGGCGGCCCCCATTGCGATTCCTTTCAAATATATGGCGAGAACTTCACGCAGCGTCCACTGCTCTGGGAGATCCAGGGATCCTTGGCTCATCGGTCGTTGCACTTACAGCGCTGACCGACGTTCACTCGTCGTCATTAGCTTCATTCGTATTTTCATCATCATCGTCGTCCTCAGTTGTGTCGTCCTCTTCCGGTGTTTCTTCATCTTCTTCATCCTCGATGATCTCTAGGTCCACTTCGATCTCCTCACCCTCGATAACCGCGGTTTCGGGGACAGCCGTTTCACCGCTCCAATCATCCACACCATCGTCGGTGGACACGAACACCGTGAAATCATTCTGGGCGACCACGTCAGTGTCCGTGTATCCGTCATCGACCCCGAGTTCGTCGTTCGTCGCGTAGGGGACCGTAATCTCAATCGTGCCGTCCGCAGCCACGTCTACTTCCTGGAAGTACGTGAATTCACGGTCCACGTTGGTCTCGATGGGTACACTCGCAATCGCCGTCGCGTTTGCGTCGGCGACGTCAGGATCCACGGAGGCCGTCAACGTCGCACCTTCCACCCGTTCGAACGTTTTGACCGAGGAATGCATCTCCGCGTTCCAGACTGGCGGCACCCCGGGGAGTTGCTGGTCAACCACCTGGTTCTGGAATGCGGCCTGTCGCAGCATCATGTCCATTTCCTGGGTCTGATTGCCATAGGGCAGACCGAGAGGCCAGGAGTAGTGTGGTTGAATTCCGACCATCGGATCGGGATGAATGGTTGAGCCGACGACGGAGAATGAGTCAGCTTCATGCACGAGTCGGTACTGCTCCATTTCGTTGGCATCGTCGAGATACAATCGTGCTAACGCCGTATCGTGATACGCGTCACTCGCTTCGGGTAACCGCTCACCCTGGATCTCGTGGTCACCCATCTCCCAGTACGCCGAGTAGTCGGGCCCTCGCCACTGGGTGATTGCGTGGAACTTCCCACCGGCCATCTGATCGTCGATCATGACGTAGCGTGTCTCCTCGTGTTGTTGTTGGGGGGTTAACCCGTCTTTGACGGCTTGTAGCTCCTCGATACTCTTTTCCTCCTGGTCGGGACCCGCCGGGAGCGTATCGAGGATGAGGCTTGCCCGCTCTTCCGATTGCGATATCAAGAACGACGAGGAGGATCGTGCATTGGATTGGAAGGGGTTCGAATGCGGGATTCGCTCGCCCTCAACCGTTATGAGATGACCGTAGTCCCACCAGGATATGATCCCATATGCGCCTTCTTCGTACTCCCAGTCACCACCTTCCGGGATCGGCCACGTTCCGTAGTGATCGAGCCAGTTGTCGTGGTTCCCGAGTTGGCCGACTTCAGGGGTATTCTCTGAGACCCAATCGAGTGACTCCTCCCACTGGACGGTGGCCTGCTGGGGCCCGGCATCCCCGGTGAGCACGGTCGCTCCGGCGGCCACCCCCGGCATGAGTGGAACCACGAGCACGAGTAGGACCGTCACCAGAACCAACACCTGATATCCCTCGATCGATGACAGGCCATCTTTTGCTTCTTCCAGGTCTGCCCACGTAACCACCAGGCCGATTACGTATGCGTTCAGCACGGCCACGGCGATCGCCAGGTAGTAGAAAAAACGGATCTGGGCCATGCTCATGCTGATCATGAAGATGCCCCAGACGACGATGAGGGCGTGCTCCGCACGACCTCTAACCCCGAAAAACGGTGCAACGACGAGTCCGGCCAGGCCGATCAACGCCGTATAGAACGCCAGGCCGAACTCCTGGAACACCTGAGCCGTGTAATCCGCCGGCGGCCGCGCCTCCTGGATGGTCAACGTCCCCGGATCGCTGCCGATCGGGAGAATTCGTCCCTGGAGGTCGCCCACCATGCGGTCGAAGACATCGGGAAGGACCAGCCACAGAATGCCGAGGAAGACGATTACACTGGCGATCACGGTCCCCGCGTACGCCCACCGGGTGATCTGTTCACGGTCCCAGAAGCGGGCGAGCCACGCCATAAAAATGCTGCCGGCCACGACACCGAAGGACAGCACCGGTGAGATGTACCCGAAGCTCGTAGGACTTGTCGAGATCTCCTCGATCATCCCGAGAACGAGCACGCCCGCCACGAACATCGAAATCGCCGCCACGAAGGCGGTATGCTCCGGGCTCCGACCGATGACAAACTCGAAGGAGAGATAGATCACGAAAAAAACCGCGAGGATGCCGACGAGTACGACGCCAGGTGGCCACATCCACTGGTAAAATGCAAGGGTTGCGCCGGCTAATCCGCTGGCGAGAATCGTGGGTTGGAGTCCCTTGAAATCACGGTCGAGAAATTGTTCGTAGACTGGTTTCTCGCGTTCGGCGACGCGAAGGGCGTACATAAACGCGAGAATGGTGATCGCCATGAACAGCACCTCGGCGACGTGGTGCTGGTGTTGCCCGGCCATCGAGCGTGAGTAGAACTGTCCAGGAAACAAAGCGAGGAGGAAGACCCCACCGATGCCGGCGAGACGCCCGCCGAGGCGTTTACCGATGAAATAGATCGGAATCGCGACGAGGGCCGCCATAAGCGGAATGGTGATTAGGATCGTCTGATGGATAATCGCCTCGGACGGATTTCCAAGCCCGACAATCAGCGCGATGGTCGCAACGATCTGATCGTATGCAGTCCCGAACTGGCCCACGTACCGTCCGTCCGGCCACGATGTCCACACGTCATACGGCATCGTGTTCGGCCAGTTCTCGACGGTCCATACCGTCGTACGCCAGTGATAGTAGGAATCAATCGCCGCGACGTACCAACCGTCGTCGTGGACGAAGTTATCGGCCGAGCGATAGCGCGTCGCAAACATGAAGGCCATCGCACCGACGAGGAGAGGGATATGATACCAGTCGGCGATATCGTCGACTCGCTCTGATAGATCGGAGGACGAGCCAGCGTCCGCGGACATATCAATTGTGAGGGCTGATGGCGGAGATAAGCCTTCTGTTCGCCCCCGTTAGGGAGAACGAAAAGGCTTACCGGTGACCAATTAAACTGCCCTTAGATGCTAGTTTCGGCGGTCGTTTGCGGATACTCGATGGAACGAGACGAAGCGATCGCCGCGTGTATTGAGAGCCTTCTATCACAAACCTATGACCCCCTGGAGATTGTTGTAGTGGTTGATGGAAATCCCTCACTCAGGGCGTTTTTGGAGGAACGATTTGGGTCGGACACCTCGATGCGCATTTTTGAGAACGAGACGAATCGGGGGATTTCCTACAGCCGAACGCAAGGGGGAGAGCTGGCGGATGGAGAAATAGTGGCTTTTATCGATGACGATGCCGTCGCCGAACCGGACTGGATTGAACGACTCGTTGAGACGTACGAAGAGACCGATGCGATTGCTGTCGGCGGATTTGTCGCCCCGAACTGGGTCGACGCCAAACCGACGTTCTTTCCGGAGGAGTTCTACTGGCTCGTCGGGTGTACGGAACGAGGATTTGCCGAGGACGGGGAGGAAGTGCGAAACACGTACGGCTCGAATATCTCCTATCGTCGCGAGGCGTTCCTCGCTGTGGGCGGTTATGACGTTAACACCGGACGGAAAGGTGACCAGCATGTACAGGCACATGAGGCTCCGGTCGGCATCCGTCTGCGGAACGAGTACGATCAGGGGATGATTTACGTCGCGGACGCAGTCGTTCATCACACACTGTTTCCCTATCGCGGTGAGTTCCATTGGCTCGTGTCGCGGTCGTTCTGGCAAGGCTTTTCAAAAAGAGTGATGGACACGCTGTATCCAGAAACCTATGGTAATGAGCGAACATACTTGCGAGACCTCTTCGCCCGACATCTGCCGCGTAGGGTGCGAAAGGCATTCCTCGGTCCGTCCTTCACACAGTTACAACAGATCGTTGCTATTCTGGTGTTCACCGGGGCAGTGTTCCTCGGTTACGTGTACGCTATGACCAAACGTGACCTTCGGCGAGAGGCCGAGGAATGAGTCAATCGGACTTCACAGCAGCCAAACCAACTCCCCGAAGTTATTGCCACGGACTTCGTCGGCCCTTCAGTGCTGGGCAGTGGCGATTCGATGACTCCCACTCGGCCGATGAGCTGCTGGACCGTGACAACCAGATGAACGTGGACGTCGATTCCAGTACCGGCTGTCGGGGCTGGTCGTCGTTCGACCGACCGTGATCGATGCGGACTGACCCTCGTAGGCGAATTCCTCACGGTGCATAACGGGGAGTTCGCTATTATTTGTCATTGGCCTCGGGGTCCCCGATGCCAACGACGAAAATTCCATCGGCAGGTGCGCCCGAATACCGAACTCGCACACGCGCGTCTCCGGAGAAAAGGTGTTCGGGATCAAGGTGCTTTCTTTACAAACCTGTGCATCGCTCGCTGCGAGAAATCGATGCCGACTCCGGCGGGAGGCCCCCTATTTGCACTGATCAGCGTGAATCAGGCCAGCACCTAGGTGGCCAAGAGTTGTTATCTGTGTACGCGGAGTGACATTCCGCCAACGTCGCCGGCACGCGCTCGCCCGATTCGGTCGCTCTGGGTTTCACTGAGAAACTCCGGACCGCGACGGTCCGGCTCACCATCTTCGGCGATGTCCCTCAGGAGAAATCCGACCGCTACGTTTTCGTCGGTGTCCGAGCTGCCGGGCGGGAATTCAGGCGGGCCGATCCGTCGGAAGGTCCACCGAGACTATCGGGCTGTAGTCGATGAGGTCATCGAGATCGCGACATCCTTCGAGTCCACCCTCGAAGAGCGTGCTTGGGTTGGGAACGTGCTCCGATTGCGACTCGACGTGGACGACTCATGGGGATAAGCCGGAGAAAGACAGCGTTTTACCCGACGCTGTAAACTTCCGTTCAATGGTCGATTACGGGGATGTTACGGTTCTCCTACCGACGCTCGACGAGGCAGCCACTGTCACCGGCGTCGTCGAGGGGTTCTACGGTGAAGGCTTCGAACACGTCCTCGTGATCGACGGCCGTTCTTCCGATGATACGCCGGCGAAGGCTGCGTCGGCCGGGGCTACGGTCGTGTCTCAGTCGGGAACCGGCAAGGGCCAGGCGATTCGAGAGGCGGTGTCTGACTACATCGATACACAATACGTTCTCATGGCCGATGCGGACGCGACCTACCGTCCCGAGGAAGCTCACGATATCGTCGAGCCGCTCATGGAGGAGGATGTCGACCACGTCATCGGCAACCGGTTCGCAAATCTGGGAGGGGGCGCAATGAGCCGTCTCAACCAAGTCGGCAACACCCTCATCAATCGCGCCTTCGCGTTCATCCACGGCTATGAGTTCAAAGATATCCTCAGCGGTTACCGTGCATTTACGCGAGAGTCGTTCCAGGAGATAAACCCCCAGACGCAGGGGTTCGGTATCGAGACCGAACTGTCCGTCGGTTGTATCGAACAAAATCACGATGTGGAGGTCGTTCCGATACACTACGATGCCAGACCGGCGGGCTCCACCACCAATCTCCGTCCGTTTCGGGATGGGAGCATCATCATCCTTACACTGTATCGCCTCGCACGCACGAACAATCCATTATTTTATTTCGGTAGTCTCGGTCTCATCAGCACCCTTGTCGGGGTTGGCTTCGGGGGGTTCGTGGGCTACCGGTGGTTCCTCCACGACACCGCCCATGAAGTACTCGCGTTGGTCGCGGCCTTCGGTATCATCTTCGGATTCCAGCTGCTGATGTTCGGCCTCCTCTCAGACTTGATCGTGAAACTCCATCGCGAACAGATGCGCCAACTGAACGGTCGTGAATAACCGCTCTGTCGTTGGACCGAAGTAAGTACTGCCTGCCCGAACACTGCTCATGGAAGGAAAGTCCACAATGCACGAGCATAGGCCTTTGGCGCTCGACGCCGGGCATGTTCAAGCGTGTCCGCGAGAAGACTCGCTCCATCTGACAGAACCCCCTCGCCATGGCCGACCAGAATTCGATCTGCCACGATGTCTCCCAGGACACCTCGCGGGGGAAACAACCTGAGCAGCGGATGAACACCTAGCTTCTCCCCGGGCGCGCAAAAATGGGGAGCCGTTCCGACTGCTTCGCTGATTCGCACAGTTTCTCGGTCCGGAGCCACGAGCATGACTTCGTGCCATCCTCGGCGATCGATGACCGGATCAACAGTCCATCCGGTATCCCGGCCGAACTCATCGACACCGCGCACCCCGTACCGAATATCATCCGCCAATGCACCAAGTTGTTCGGGGAGATAAATCGACACGCCGTAGCGACCGGCCAACGCCTCGCTGTCGCGTCGGTGGCGGTTCAGCGTGATTACAACACCGGCGACGTTTCCCTCCGCGGCCAGCAATTCGTCGAGTCCGTATGCGTCGACGGGATCGATCAACCAGACACCATGATCTCCCTTGATCGCGTGGCTCGCCCGCTCCATCGTTTCCTTCGGGTCGGCTATCCAGCCAACCCCTTCCGGAAATCGGTCGATAATGTGCATCGGGCACTCATTCGCCAGTATCGGCCGCGTTCCGAAAACATCTTGGCATATTGGGAGGTGCTCCCCGAAGGTTAAGATCGGGCTCGTCCAACCCAGCCCGTGATCAACCGGTTCGCGTGGTTGGCGATCGAAGTCGCGGACCTCCAACGAGCGGATAAGCTCTACCGGGAGACGTTGGGATTACGAATGATCGGTGAGCGCCCTCACGAACGGCGGTATGCCGTGGGGGAGTCGCAATTGCGACTCCGCACGCCGAACGCCCAGCCAAACGGGGGAATCCACGTCCATTTTGCCTTCGGTACGGCCGAGGAGTCATACGATGAATGGTGGGATCGACTGAGCGAACGTTTCGATCTCGAGGAACACTCCTTCGGCATGTATCGGTCGTTATACTTCGAGGACTCCGATGGCCACTGTGTCGAGATCGGCCAACAACCTGTCCAGGGCGACGGTCTCGAGACGATCTTCGAGGTCGTACTTGAGGTGGCCGATCTGGAGCGCGCGCTCTCATTCTACCAGCTGGCCGGGTTCGACCTCGTCGATCTCGGCGAAGAACGCCCACGAGCCCGCTTGCGTTCGAACGCAGTCGCGCTGGAGCTCTGGGAACCACACCGCGGACTCGCGGGCGCGCGTGGCGGGGAACACGTAGACCTCGGGATTGGGGTCGAAAGCGTGAGTGAAGTACGGACAAAGCTCGAAGAGGTCGCGCTTGCGGAGAACGAATCAAGCGACGCGGTGACGCTGCGTGACCCCGACGGCCACCGAATCACGTGGATCGAGTCGTAATCCGTTACTCCTGTAGGCGCTCGGTATCGATATCGATACCGGGCGGCGTGACGATCAAGAACCCCCGGAAACGAATCAGTTTGCCCCCGTCGTCCTTGATATCCCTCGCAAACCCCGCCGCAAGTTCATTGAGCTCCCCGTCGATGTCGAGCATCAGAACGTGGCCTGCGTCAATGGTCTCGATCCACTCCTCCGGGGGCGTCGTCCCGTCAAGGATCCCCAAGACGACCTGGGTGGACGTGTCCGCCGCTTCCTGCTCTTCGAAGTGCTCCTCCGCGGCGCGAAGGTCGAGCTCGAAGTCAGCCATGTGAATCCATCACCCCGATTTGGCAAAAACGTTCGCGATCAGCTACCGTTCGCCGATGAGAGGATCCAGAGGGACAGGTTTTTATCTCACAGTGGATATATCTCAGGTACAATGTCCGACCGCAATACGCGTTCGGCGGAGGTAGCCTCTGACGGGAGTCAGAGGGGTCGAGTTCTTCCAGGGCACGCTAGCCACTGAGACGGAAATCGATTCTGTTCGTATATTCGATACGACGCTCCGCGACGGGGAACAGACGCCGCGCACCTCGTTTTCCTACGACGACAAGCGCACAATCGCCGAGCAGCTGGACGAGATGGGTACTCATGTCATTGAGGCAGGGTTTCCCGTAAACTCGGATGCCGAGTTCGAGGCCGTGCGCGACATCGCTGCCGCCACCGACACCACCACGTGTGGACTGGCACGGGTCGTCGATGCGGATATCGAGGCTGCCCTGGAGACGGGGGTGGAAATGGTACACGTGTTCGTCAGTACCAGCGATGTCCAACTCCAGGATTCGATGCATAGCACGCGAGAGGAAGCCAAACAACGGGCGGTCGAGTCCGTCGAGCGGGTAAACGAGGCGGGTGTGGAGGTGATGTTCTCGCCCATGGATGCCACCCGGACGGATACGGAATATCTGATCGATGTCGTCGAGGCGGTCAGTGAAGTGGATGTCGACTGGATCAATATTCCCGACACGTGTGGGGTGGCGACCCCGACCCGGTTCAAGTCACTTATAGAACTTGTCGTTGAGCACGCCGACGCTCGCATCGACGTCCACACACACGATGATTTCGGCCTTGCTGCCGCCAACGCCCTCGCTGGCTTTGAAGCAGGTGCCGCCCAGGCGCAGGTGTCGGTCAACGGCATCGGCGAACGGGCCGGCAACGCGGCCTACGAGGAGGTCGTCATGGCAGCCGAGTCGCTGTATGGCGTCGATACCGGGATCGATACGACGTATATTACCGCGATCTCCCAACTGATCGAGGAGTTCAGCGACGTGCCGGTCCCGGCAAACAAGCCCATCGTTGGTGCCAACGCGTTCGCCCACGAGAGTGGGATCCACGCCGCGGGCGTGATCGAGAACACGGACACGTTCGAGCCGGGCGTGATGACTCCCGAAATGGTCGGGGCGCGTCGCCAACTGGTCCTCGGCAAGCACACGGGGACCCACTCGGTCCGCGAACGCCTCGAGGAGGAAGGATTCGAACCGACCGATCAGGAGGTCGAGGAGGTCACCCGTCGTGTCAAGGATTACGGCGCCGAGAAGAACCGCGTCACCATCGCAGACCTGCGACGGTTTGCGAAGGACGTGGGAGTGCAACGCGGCGAGGAGGTCAGGGTCTGAGATGCGGCCGACCGCGGTTCGCCGCTGGCCCCAGCGCCAGCGTTACCGAGCCCATTCCCGAAACAGTTATTATGGAATCCCGGGCTATCTTACTACCAATGGCGCGACACGACGGCCGCCGGCGAACGCTCGCCAGCCGACGCGTCGCGCAGCTGTTCCTCCGCGTACGGATCGTAGGGGCGCTGCCCCGCTAGCTACACCGCCTTTCCACCGATCCGACGCATCGCTTCCAACCAACCAGCGAGTGACATACCAATGACAGCAACGACCGACCGCGACCGACCGTATCGACCGCATAGCGGGTGGTGGGCATGAGAGAACAGTCAGGCCCAAGCCCGATGACCAATCCCGAATTTGATCAGTACCCGCCCGAAGATCACGAGGGCGAACCGACCACGGAAGTAGATTGCGGTGCCGACGCCGTGGTCGCTTCGCTCGAACAGGCCGGAGTGGAGATCCTCTTTGGCGTCCAGGGCGGGGCGATCATGCCCGTCTACGACGCGCTGTATGACTCACCGATGCGGCACATCACGATGGGTCACGAGCAAGGAGCCGCCCACGCTGCCGACGCCTACGGCATCGTCTCCGGCGAGCCGGGCGTGTGCGTAGCAACCTCCGGCCCGGGCGCCACCAACCTGATCACCGGCCTCGCGGACGCAAACATGGACTCGGATCCCCTGGTCGCACTGACCGGGCAGGTGCCGACCGGCATGGTCGGCAACGACGCCTTCCAAGAGACCGACACCATCGGGGTGACCGGGCCGGTGACCAAGACGAACTATTTTGCAGACGACTCGGACACAGTGGGCGACGTGGTCGGCGAAGCCGTCGAACTGTCCCGTCGCGGCCGGCCCGGCCCGACCGTCGTCGACCTCCCGAAGGACGTGACCCTCGGCGAGACCGATCAACGGCCGAGCGAACCGCGGCTCCCCGATACCTACCACCCGCCGGACCGGGCCGATCAGGAGACCGTCGAGGCCGCGGCCGAGGCTCTGAAACGCGCCGAGAAACCGGTGATCCTGTCGGGCGGTGGCGTCATCAAAGGCGAGGCGACGGCGGAGCTCCGCTCGTTCGCGATCGAGAAGGGCATCCCCGTGATTACGACGATGCCTGGCACCGGTTCGTTTCCCGAGGACCACGATCTGGCTCTGGAGATGGCCGGCATGCACGGAACCGGTTATGCCAATATGGGGATCACCCACTGCGATTACCTGCTCGGGATCGGTACCCGGTTCGACGACCGGCTCACCGGTGCTATCGAAACCTTCGCGCCGGAAGCCGAGCTGGCTCACATCGACATCGATCCGGCGGAGATCTCGAAGAACATCAAGGCTGATTACCCGCTGTTGGGTGATGCTGGTACGGTCATCGGCCAGCTCGACGGGGCAATCGCAGGTCCGCTCGATATCGACCCGTGGCGCGAACAGTGTCGGACCTGGAAGGAGGAGTATCCGATGGACTACGAGTGGGATCCAGACGGGCCGCTCAAACCACAATACGTCGTCGAGACCTTTGACGAACTGACCGACGACGACACTATCGTCACGACAGGCGTCGGCCAACACCAGATGTGGGCCGTCCAGTACTGGACCTACACCGAACCGCGCACCTGGGTTTCCTCGCACGGCCTGGGGACGATGGGCTACGGCCTCCCGGCGGCGATCGGCGCCAAACTTGCCGCGCCGAAGCAGGACGTCGTCTGCTTCGATGGCGACGGTTCCTTCCTCATGACCGGGGAGGAACTCGCCGTCGCCGTGCGGGAAAACCTGGATATCGTCGTGGCCATTCTGAACAACGCCGCAGTCGGGATGGTCCGACAGTGGCAGGATGCGTTCTTCGAGGGCCGCCACTCGGCGTCCCAGTACCCATGGATTCCCGCCTTCGACAAGCTCGCAGAGGCGTTTGGGGCGGAAGGATTCGCGGTCGAACAGTACGACGAGGTCGCGGAAACGATCGAGGCCGCACTGGCCGTTGACGGTCCGGCCGTGATCGACTTCCACATCGACCCGGACGAGAACGTCTATCCGATGGTGCCGAGCGGTGGCGACAACGGCCGCTTTGCGCTCTCGGAAGCACAACTGGAGGATCTCTGAAATGAGTCAAGGACTGCAAGGCCCCGGCCCGCTCGAGCGGCCGCATCCGAGCGGCCGGCGGACGGCCGAGGGCCAACGGATCGATCCACAGGAAGAAGCGGAACCGGCGCGACGGCGGACGATTCTCTCGGCGCTGGTAAAGCACGAACCGGGCGTCCTCGCAAAAGTCGCGGGCCTGTTCTCTCGCCGACAGTTTAACATCGAAAGCCTGTCGGTTGGTCCCACGGCGTACAAACGCCACGCGCGGATCACGCTCGTCATCGAAGAGACCGAACCGGGCATCGAACAGGCCAGAAAGCAGCTGACAAAACTGATCCCCGTCATCTCGGTCACCGAACTCGATAGCGATGCGGTCGACCGCGAGCTCGCCCTGATAAAAGTCGACGGCGAGCATCCCGATGCCATCGCCGCCGTCGCGGAAATGTACGACGGCCAGGCGGTTGACGTCAGCGAGACAACCGTCACCGTCGAGATCACTGGGCCGGAGGATCGGATCGACGCCGCGGTCAAGACCTTCGAGCGCTTCGGCATTCGCGAGGTTGTCCGGACTGGGACGGCTGCCCTTGCGGCGGGGCCGAGCGAAACGGCGCCCGGCCACAGCGCATCGATAGAGACTACCACCCCTCCGTCCGTAACTGGAGACGACTGACGTATGACGAACCACGAACCACAGATCTACTACGACGACGACGCAGACGAAGAACTGCTCGCGAACAAGACGGTCGCTGTCCTCGGATATGGCAGCCAGGGCCACGCTCACGCCCTGAATCTGGACGATTCGGGTGTCGACGTGATCGTCGGTCTCCGGGAGAGTTCGAGTTCCCGGGACGCTGCGGCCGCAGAGGGGCTGCGCGTCGAAACTCCAGTCGAGGCCGCCAGACAGGCCGACATCGTATCGATGCTCGTCCCGGATACCGTGCAACCGGCCGTTTACGACGCGATCAGGGACGAACTCGAGCCGGGCGATACGCTCCAGTTTGCCCACGGGTTCAACATCCACTACAATCAGATTCAACCCGATGAAGACATCGACGTAACGATGATCGCGCCGAAAAGCCCGGGCCACCTCGTCCGACGGAACTTCGAGAACGACGAAGGGACCCCCGGGCTACTTGCTGTATATCAGGACGCCAGTGGGGAAGCCGAGGAGAAGGCCCTGGCCTATGCCGCCGGGATCGGCTGCACGCGGGCCGGCGTCGTCGAGACGTCTTTCCAGGAAGAGACCGAGAGTGATCTGTTCGGCGAACAAGCAGTCCTCTGCGGTGGAATCACGGCGCTGATCAAAGCCGGCTATGAGACGCTCGTCGAAAACGGTTACAGCCGCGAAATGGCCTATTTCGAGTGTCTCAACGAAATGAAACTGATCGTCGATCTCATGTACGAGGGCGGCATCGGGGAGATGTGGGACTCGGTGTCCGACACTGCGGAATACGGTGGCCTCACCCGTGGGGACGTCCTGATCGACGATCACGTCCGCGAGAACATGGAGGTGCTCTTAGAGGAAGTACAGGACGGTACCTTCGCACGCGAGTGGATCGCGGAGAACCAGGCCGGTCGACCGAGCTACACACGACTCCGCCAGGCGGACAAAAGTCACGACATCGAGGAAGTCGGTGAAGAGCTGCGCGGGTTGTTCGCGTGGTCCGAAGACGAGGCCGAGCCACCGGAGGTACCGGCCGATGACTGAGCGCACCGAGACGCGCGCCCGTACGACTCCACGCGTGATGGAAGCATGAGTGAGGGCACATTGTACGATAAGGTGTGGGAGAACCACACCGTCGCGGAGCTGCCGACGGGGCAAACGCAGCTGTTCGTCGGGCTCCATCTCATCCACGAAGTGACGAGTCCGCAGGCGTTCGGGATGCTCGAAGAACGCGACATGGAGGTGGCGTATCCGGAACTCACCCACGCGACGGTTGATCACATCGTCCCCACGGGGGACCAATCACGGCCCTACGTGGACGAAGCGGCCGAGGAAATGATGCGTGCGCTGGAGCAGAACGCACACGCAGCTAACATCGACCTGGCGGATCCGACGACCGGCAGGCAGGGGATCGTCCACGTGATCGGCCCGGAGGAAGGGCTCACCCAGCCGGGCATGACGATCGTCTGTGGTGACTCGCACACGAGTACACATGGTGCGTTCGGCGCGCTGGCGTTCGGGATCGGCACGAGTCAGATCCGGGACGTCCTCGCGACCCAGTCGATCGCGATGGAAAAACAGCACGTGCGCCGCATCGAAGTGAGCGGTTCGCTCGGGAAGGGTGTCGAAGCGAAGGACGTCATTCTCGAGATCATCAGACGACTTGGAACCGACGGCGGGGTCGGCTACGTCTACGAGTACGCCGGCGATGTGATCGAGAGCCTCGACATGGAAGGACGGATGTCGATATGTAATATGTCGATCGAAGGTGGTGCACGCGCGGGGTACGTGAATCCGGACGAAACCACGTATGCGTTCCTCCGCGAAACGGATCGTTTCCGGGACGACGCCGCTGCGTTCGAGTCGCTACTTCCATACTGGCAATCGATACGTTCGGATCCTGACGCCACCTACGATGACGTGGTGCACATCGACGGCAGCGAGCTCGAGCCGGTCGTCACCTGGGGAACGACCCCCGGGCAGGGGGTCGGAATCACGCAGCCGATCCCCGACCCGGAAGCGTTGCCGGCTGACAAGCGCCAGAGTGCCCGCGAGGCCCAGGCACACATGCGGGTGACGCCGGGTGAGACGATGGAAGGCTACGAAATCGACGTAGCGTTCCTCGGCTCGTGTACCAACGCGCGGCTGCCCGATCTCCGTCGTGCCGCCGGGATTGTCGAGGGTCGCGTCGTTCACCCGAGCGTCCGTGCGCTCGCCGTACCCGGGAGTCAGCGAGTGAAGGCAGCAGCCGAGGCCGAGGGGCTCGACGATATCTTCACCGATGCCGGTTTCGAATGGCGCGGTGCGGGCTGCTCGATGTGTCTCGGGATGAATCCGGACCAGCTCGAGGGCGACGAAGCGTGTGCGTCCTCCTCGAACCGGAATTTCGTCGGCCGCCAGGGGAGCAAGGACGGGAGAACCGTGCTCATGAACCCCCAGATGGTCGCGGCCGCGGCGATCAAAGGTCACGTAACTGACGTTCGGCGGTTGCCAGAGGTGGTGTCGGTATGAGTGAGGGCCCAGCGGAACCGGTCACGGACGTGCGCGGCACGGGTATTCCGGTGCGCGGCAACGATATCGACACCGATCAGATCATACCGGCGCGATTCATGAAGGTCGTCAGCTTCGACGGGTTGGGGCAGTTCGCGTTCTTCGATCAACGGTTCGACGACGAGGATAACCAGAAGGAACATCCGTTCAACGACGAGCGGTTTCAGGGGGCCTCCATCCTCGTCGTCAACGCGAACTTCGGCTGTGGCTCCTCGCGCGAACACGCCCCGCAAGCGTTGATGCGCTGGGGGATCGACGCTATCGTCGGTGAGAGTTTCGCGGAGATATTTGCGGGCAATTGCCTCGCCCTCGGCATCCCCACGGTAACGACTGACGAGGATACCGTCCGCACGTTACAGGACTGGATCGACGACAATCCGGATGCCAGCATTGACGTCGATATCGCCGCAGAGCGGGTGTCGTATGACGGTACCGAGATCGAGGTTACGGTCGACGAATCGCAACGTCGTGCCCTCGTCGACGGTGTCTGGGATACGACTGCGCTGATGCGGTCGAATGCGGGAACCGTGCGCGAAGTCGCCGAATCGCTGCCGTACATCGAGTTGGAAGGATGAGCTATCGGATTGCGATCATTCCGGGTGATGGGATCGGGCAAGAAGTAATACCGGCGACCACTCGTGCGATGGAGGCGCTACCAGTCGACTTCACGTTCGTCGAAGTTCCTGCGGGTGACGAGCATGCGGCGGAGACGGGCGAACCGCTGCCTCAGGAGACAGTCGATGTCGTGATGGAGGCCGATGCGACACTGTTCGGCGCTGCGGGCGAGACCGCTGCCGATGTCATCCTCCCGCTTCGAGAGGCGGTCGATTCGTTCGCGAACGTCAGGCCAGCAACGGCCTACCCGGGTGTCGACGCGGTGCAGCCGGATACGAATCTGGTATTCATTCGTGAAAACACCGAGGGCGTCTATACCGGCCTGGAACAGGACGTAACAGGAGATGCATCCACGCTGACGCGCGTCATCACCGATCGTGCGACGAGACGTGTTGCCGAGTACGCGTACGAATACGCCAGTGAGGGAGAATACAGGTCCGTCACGATCGCTCACAAGGCAAACGTCATGCGAAAGACGGACGGCCGTTTTCTCCGTGTTGCCCGGGAAGTTGCCGAGACGTACCCGGAGATCGAGACTGCGGACGTCCTCATGGACGCCCTTGCGATGCACCTGATCATGCGCCCCACGGATTATGAGGTAATCCTGACGCCGAACCTGGCGGGGGATATGCTCTCTGATCTCGCAGCAGGGCTGGTCGGGGGGCTCGGCCTGTTGCCGTCGGCGAATATCGGTCCGGATCGAGCGGTGTTTGAACCGGTACACGGATCAGCCCCGGACATCGCCGGGGAATGTATCGCCAATCCGGCAGCCTCGATGCTCTCTGCAGCGATGCTTCTCGACTATCTCGACGAAAGTGCCGCGGCCACCACCTTGGAATCGGCCGTGCTCGACGTCCTGGCTGAGGGCGTACGAACACCCGATCTCGGCGGCGATACCACGACGTCGGAGATGACAACTGCCGTCATCGAGCGTATCGACTGATTTCGAATTCGTCCGGTATCGAAACCCGGGTCAAGCGCGGGGGACGCCCGCCCCTAATTCGGGCTCGAGGTCTTGAAGTTCTTCCGGAAGGCGCCGCTGGTTTCGTGCAGCTTTGGCTGGACACGTTCGATCGCGTCTCGATCCTGCAGTCGCCACTCCGCGCGTTGGGTTGCCAACACCCGCTGTTTGACCGCGAGCCGGTAGAGTCCCCGCACGCCACCCTGTGTGGGTTCCCAGGTGATGAGTTCGGCGGCGCTCTCGACGACCTCTTCGCGAGTGATCGGTTTCGTCAGGTATCCATCGAACGGGAGGTCTATGAGTTCCGGACTGGGCTGGACGGCGCTGATCATGACGACTGGACAGGTTTATCCCCGGTCCCGCAATTGCTCGAGCACTTCATTGACGTCGATCCCCGGCATCCGCCGGTCGAGGAACACGAGGTCGACGTGTTCGTCCATGATGTCGAGCGCCGCGCGGCCGTTATTGGCAGTGTCCACAGTCCAACGGTCGTTGAGCCAGGCTTCGAAGAGCCGTGCGCGCTCCGGTTCGTCATCGACCACCAGGATCTGTGCGTCCTTCTGTATCGTCATGCAGGTATCTCGCCGATAGCTACCGGAACCCAGGTGGAGAACCGCCGTTAAACGTTGAGCATGTCGCGCCAACATCCATTGGAATACC
Source organism: Halobacteriales archaeon (assembly GCA_007118975.1). Taxonomy (GTDB): domain Archaea; phylum Halobacteriota; class Halobacteria; order Halobacteriales; family SKNY01; genus SKNY01. The sequence continues at coordinate 45,591 of SKQO01000027.1, forward strand.
TACACGTCCGTGGTCGACGCCCGGGGTTATCAAACGATTTAACCGCTATCCCGATCAGGCCGTGACATGGAGCCGGCGGATCGTCGACGTGTCGTGGAACGCCACCTGGAGGAGACAGTCACGGCGGAAGAACTCGAGGAATTGCTGGCAGAGCGGGACGATCCGAGCGTCTATATCGGGTATGCCCCGACCGGCGAGATGCACATCGGCCATTACACGACGATCAGGAAACTCGTCGATTTTCAGCGGGCCGGACTGTCGGTTACGGTGCTGATAGCGGATCTCCACGCCTATCTGGACGACGAGAAGACTCCCTGGGACTTGCTCGATGCTCGGTCGCGGTATTACCAACGTACTATCGAGACCATGGTCGAGGCGACCGGGGGCGATCCCAGGGCGATACGATTCGAACGGGGGTCGGATTTCGAGCTCGAGCCGCCGTACACGATGGATCTGTACCGACTGGTCGGTGAGACGACGACACGACGGGCACAACGGGCCGGGAGTGAAGTGGTCCGCCAACGCGACGACCCGCGACTTGGTGGGTTGTTGTACACGCTGATGCAATCACTCGATGTAGCCGCCTTGGATGTAGACATCGCTTACGGGGGGATCGATCAGCGTGGCATCTACATGCTTGCCCGGGAAACACTCCCGACACTGGGGTACGATAAACCGATCTGTCTGTTCGCACCGCTGTTGAGCGGGCTGGAGGGTGGAAAGATGAGCGCGAGCGAGGCCGGTTCGAGCGTCCGTCTCACGGACGATCGGGACGCGATCGTGGACAAGCTCAACGATGCCTACTGTCCGGCCGGATCGACGGAAGATAACGGGATCCTCGAGTATCTCAAGTATCTCGTGTTTCCAACACTGATGGACCGTGGGCAGGCCTTCGTAATCGAACGTCCGGCCGAGTACGGCGGGGACGTCGTCTACGAAGACTACGAGTCGTTGGAAGTTGATTTCATCAACGAAGACCTGCATCCACAGGACTTGAAAAACGCCGCGGCGGCGGCCATCGCCGAGCTCATCGCCCCCATTCGGGAGCGAACGTTCGAGGATCCCGACGTACTCGAGGCGGCATATCCCGAGCAATACGGGTAACTGGACGGATCCGGATAGGATCCCAAGCGGTGGGCGACTACCAGCTTCTCACGACCGGTGGCCTTCGATATCCTCGAGAACGGCCTCCGCGTGTCCTTCCGGCGAGACGTTCCCGTACACTTCGGCGATGGTACCCTCGGGATCGATGAGGTACGTGTTGCGGAACACGCCCTCGACCACGTTCCCGAAGACGTTCTTTTCGCCATATGATTCGTAGGTAGCGGAAACGTCTCCGGACTCGTCGCTGAGCAACTCGAAGGGGAGATCATATTTTTCGGCGAACTCGAGGAGGTCATCAACCGGGTCGTCACTGACGCCGAGCACCCTCGCGCCCGCGTCTTCGTAGGCAGTCCAGACGTCGCGAAACCCGCAGGCCTCTTTGGTACAGCCGGGTGTATCCGCACGCGGGTAAAAGTACAGCACTACCCACTGACCGCGCAGTTCCTCCAGCTCTACAGTGTCCCCGTCTTGATTTGGCAACGAAAACACCGGCGCAGCTGTTCCTTCCGATAGCATATGATGGCTCCCGGCTGCCGCCCCAAACGCTTTCCGTTTGGCCGCGAGGAATCCGAGACGTTGTTAGTGGCCGGCCGGTAGATTGTGATCAATGCGGCGTTCGAGTTTCGTGAAGATGGCTATCGCCGCGTTCACGGCCATACTGCTGACGTTCCTCGTCCGTGGGTCCACACGGCTCGTTATCGGGGATGAGTACGCCATGCTGCTATCGTTGCCCATCGGGGTGATCGCGAGCATGCTTGTCGTCGCGACGGTGGTTGCGGCAGTGCTCGATCTGACGGGAGTTAAGCCGATGGACGACGACCTCGGCGAGTGAACAACCTACGATTTCTCGGCGACCGCCGATTCGATGGTCTCGTATTCTTCTGTCGAGTAACCGATAATACTCGCCGTCTCGACGTGGTCGGCCTCGAAGCTCCGAATCGTCTCCGCAATAATACCCGCTCCACATGCAAGATCGAAACCAGCTACTCCGCACCCCAGTGCCGGAATAACAACTGACTCGCACTCGCGCTCATCGGCCGCGAGCAATGCGTTTCGTGTCGCGTCCTCGATGCTCTGCTCGGTGGCCTTGCCGTCACCGCCGTGGGGCATCGCAGCCGCGTGAATTACATACTCTGCGTCAAGGTTGAATGCATCAGTGACGGCCACCTCGCCGAGTTGGATCGGCCCTTTCGCCACGGCGGCGTCGTTGAGCTCGTCTCCCGCGCGATTTCGGAGGGCGCCGGCGACGCCACTACCCATCCGCAGGCTCGTCCCGGCCGCGTTCACTAGGGCATCGGCTTTTTGCTGAGCAATGTCACCCTGAATGGGGTCAACTCCATAATGGATGTTATGTTCCCCCTGTCCAAAGATAATTCGGGCAACCGCCTTCGGAACTACTATTTGACAAACATACCACGGTACGGTATGGAGTCGCTTGATCGCCGGATCCAGATCGTCTGGTTGATCCAGGCGACAATCACGGCGGTCGTCCTCGGCGGCATCGCCAGTCTGTTCGATGTCTTCTGGGTGGAATCGGGATTTGTCCTACCCATCGCCGTGTTTGCCCCGGCGCTTGTACTTCTCGGGATACATTCGATCCTGCGGTATCGGGTGTGGGGATTCGAGATCCGACAGGACGAGTTGTATTTGCAACGGGGCGTCATCACTCGCGTTCGGACCGTCGTCCCGTACGTCCGCATCCAGCACGTCGATTCACGCCGTGGTCCGCTGGAACGGCTCATCGGGCTCGCAACCACGGTGGTGTACACTGCTGGATCCCGTGGGGCCGATGTCGTGATACCGGGGTTAACGCCGGAGCGTTCCGAGCAACTTCAGGAGGAACTCAAGCAACTGGCAATCGAATCAGAGGGTGAGGATGCGGTCTGACGTTCCACATCATTACAGTCCAATCCGGTCGGCGGTTCTGCTCTGGCATGGGGCGAGCCTGCCACCGGTGCAGGACCCACGGAGCCGTCACTGATGAAACTGCATCCGCTCTCGGTCCCGTACCGGATCCTGCAGTCGGCGACCGGTGTCATCGGGCTGGTTATCGTTGTGGGGTTCATCGTCGGCCAGGCGGAACCAGCCCTTGCAGGCCCTGTTGTTGGCTTGTTCCTGATGATCGCCGTCGTCGCAGTGATCGGATGGCAGATCGCTTACTACAAACGATTCGAATACGAGCTGACGAGCGATACCTTCGATATCGCCTCGGGCGTCATCTCGCGCCGGATACGAGAAATTCCCTATCGCCGGATCCAGAACGTCGACATCTCCCGGACTCTCGTTCAACGAGCGATGGGGGTTGCAGAGCTCAGTATCGAAACTGCCGGTGGGACTGAATCGGAAGCCCGCCTCCGGTATGTCGGCTACGACGAGGCGAAATGGCTACAGGATGAGATCAAACATCGGACCGCCGGGGTCACAGAACGGGACAGACCGGGACGAGATGCACCCGCAACCGAGCGGGAACCGCTGTTTCAGATCACCGATAAAGAACTCGTCGTCCTCGGGATCGCATCGTATGACCTCCGAGTCGCGTCCTTCCTGGCGGTCATTCTATCGGTCATTGCTCCGGGGACGCTATATGCACTCATCTTCCAGTTGCCGGTCGATCCGCTCGTGATCGTGTTTGCCTTTCTGCTGTTCGTGGTGATCGTCTCGGGAATCCTCAGTGGCGGGAGTGCCATCATCAACAACTTTGGATTCACCCTCACGCAGTTCGATGACGAGCTTCGGTACGAGCGGGGACTCTTACAGCGCTTTGATGGGAGTATTCCGCTCGATAAGGTCCAGTCGCTGATAGTGCGGGAAAACTTCGTCAAACGCTATTTCGGGTACGCGAGTTTGACGCTC
>SKQO01000113.1 GCA_007118975.1 Halobacteriales archaeon
AGACGAGTGCGAGTGCAAGCACGTGGTTGGCGATGTCGTGTGTGAGTTGCTCACGCTTGTGCCCAATCTTGGTGTTCACGCGTTCGTATTCGCTGTGGACGTGACTGAACTCGTCAGTATGGGCGCGACCGTCACGGCGTAACGCCGAAAGACGGTCGTTCAGTTGTGTTCGTTCCCGGTGGAGGCGGCGCATCCGCTTGCGGTCGGTGAACTGGACGAAATGTGGTGTGGATAGTTGCTCGCCTTCGTCAGTGACCACCACGGCAGTCATCTCTTTCCGCAGTCCCGCGTCGAGTGCCAGTACGCGGTGAGCATCGTCGGGCTCCTCCGCGTGTTCGACTTCGACTGGGAAAGAGAGTTCGTAGTAGGCGTCCCCGGTTTTGCGACGAGAGGGCTGGAACTCGGGCGCCGACAACTCGCCGTGCGAGAGCAGCTCGTGAAACGCCTCGTAGCCGTCGCGCTGGTATGCTGTCCACGACCAGTCGCCGCGTGTCTCTGGGGAAACGGTGTCTGGGGTCTTGAGGCGGATGGTCAAGTCTCGCTATCGGCGTCGTACTGGTATGTGACGGCTTGGCCGCTGGTTGGGCCGTCATCCGCAGAGTACGGCAAGACGCCGCTATCGTACGCGGGACAGTCCTAGTAGTTCGAAATATGTGGCTGGATACCTGCCGTGGCGGTCGTAGAATGTGTTGAGCTGGTTGATGAGGGTGTCCACGTAGCCCGACGAGAAATAGTCGCCATCGTCCCACAACGTCTCTTTGATGCGACGACGGTGGATGCGTCGGATGTTGTGGTCGGGCAGAATGGCTTGAATGGATCGAAAGGCGTCTCGGCGGTCGGCCTGACTTCGCAATGTTTCACCGACTTTCTGTAACACACAACGTCGGAATCGAGAGGGGAGATACAGGTCGAGTTCTTCGAACGGTTCGTGTTCGTCGAAGTATGTCCACGCCTGATGGGAGGAGTCAGCAATCCCATCGAGATGGGCTGGCGTCCAGTGGACTTCGAGGACACGAGTAGCGGCGTGTTGTGTGAGCGTTGCCAGTCGCCCGAATCGTTCGGCATCCTCGTCCGGGAGTCGAATCGGGAGCGAGAGATGGTCACTCATCACGTTTCACGTCGGATTCAACGATATTGTGTACCGCTTCCTATTTCAAGGACTGCATCCCGCAGTAGTTTCCGCTGAAGCCCGCGAGGAGTGCTTCTAGTACTGTGTTGTCCGTCCGGTCTTCGATGCCGGTGATGGTGACACCGTCGCAGTCGAAATAGTGTTCGAAATACGAGTATCCAATCCGAGTGAGTCTCACTTCGTACGGGACGAGAACGCGTCCGTAGTCGGTGTCTTGCACATCATCAATGAGGGAGCCGAGGCCCCTGGGTTTCTGTTGCGACCACTGCCAACGTCGGTATATGTGTTTTCGACGCGCCCATCGTGGCCATGAGCGTCGTGTGTGAATCGGTCGAGTTGACGGTCGGGGTCGCCGTTGGCTTCGTGGCTGTAACTGGAGACGCGGGCGTAGCGTGCAACACGGTCGGTCGGCCGATCGTCGCCTGCGAGGCGGCGGCGTTCTCGGTGTGGTATCCGACGTTCACTGCCAGGTGTTCCCGTGTCGTCGAGGTTGTCGTGCCGGCACCAGCGTTTGACGGTCTGGGGGTGTACACCGAGTTCGTCCGCGAACTCGCCAATCGCGTACGACCGTGCTATTTCGTGTTACTGTTTGCTACTAGAAGATGCTTATCGATACTGAGTTCTGTAACAGTTACACAACCCGTCACCGGTGTCGAATCAGTTCGACTGTCTCGCGGGCGAGCGTCCGGAATGTCGCTTCGTCGGGCACGACGTCCGCGATCACAGCATTCTCTTCGAGCGCTTCCACAGTCGGCGGTCCGATCGCCCCGACGACGGCACCTTCGAGGCCGCTCACGGTCTCGTCCCGGTGACCCCGATCCGCAGCTGCCGCCAGAAAATGCTCCACCGTCAATCGGGAGGTGAACAGCGCTCCGTCAAGCGTCCCTTGCGCAGCAAGATCCGTCGAGTGCCCCGCTCCTGCCGGTCGTACCAGTCTGTAAAGGGCGATGTCACTGACGCTTGCACCCGCCTCCCGGAGCCCCTCAGGGAGTGTCTTACTCCCGTGCACACTCCGTGCGATTGTCACGGTCTGTCCGTCGACAGTCGATCGGAGTGCGGCGACCATCCCACTCGAGGTGTATGTATCGGGAATCAGGTCGACTTCGTAGCCGGCGTCCGTCAAGGCCTCGGCAGTTCGTGGCCCGATGGCACAGATACGTGCGTCGTTGGGATGCCAGTCTGCTGCAGTTATGATGGCGACCCCGCTGGTAGACGTGAAGATCACGACATCCGTGGTCGGATCCGGGAGGTCACCCGTCGGTTGGATCTCCAGCATCGGATCCAGCACTGGTTCGACGTCGAGCGCGGCGAGAACCTGTTCGGCGGCCTCGATTCGGTGATCATTGGGACGAAACGCCGCAACAGTCGGCCTGTCACCCCGAATCATGTCACTCTTCGCCGCGCATGGGTTCCGGGGCTGGTTCCGTTCGGCTGGCCGCTTCGATTAATTCGCTGGCCCCTTCCGCCGCAAGGTCGTCGGCAAGCTCCAGCGCCGCATCGAGGTACCCGTCAACCGGGAGCTCTCGATTGGCCGAAACCTCCTCCGTGCCGTCACTTGCGAGCACTCGCACCCCGGTGGCGATCACGCCCCCCTGGAGGCTCGCGAACACCCCGATGGGCGCGATACAACCGCCGCCGATTCGCTCGAGGATCGTTCGTTCCACCGTGACCGCAATCCGAGTCGGGGGGTGATCCAGATACCTGTTTACCCTGTCCGCGAGGTCCGTATCGCGCATGGTCACCGCGATGGCACCTTGTCCGGGCGCGGGGACGAAGGACGATGGCGGGAGCGCGACTGTCTCGACCTGCTCGTCAAACCCGCTTCGTTCGAGTCCTGCAGCCGCGAGCACCAGTGCGTCGTACTCCTCGTCGTCCTCGTAATCGAGTGCCTCGCGTTCGATCGGCGAGCGCTCGGCGCGCCACGACGCGACGGCTTCCTCGGTCTCGTCTTCGTCCTCGACCCCGGCGGCGATCGCCGCCTCCCGCCGTCGTAACGCGGGTCCCAGCAACTTTCGCAAGCGGGTGTCCACATTGCCACGGATCGGCTCTATCTCCAGATCAGGTCGAGCAGCCTGTAACTGAGCGCCCCGACGGAGGCTGGCGGTCCCGACGATTGCCTCCGTCGGGAGCTCCTTCAGTGTGGTGCCGCTTGGCGTCACCAGCACGTCCTCGGGCGAAGCACGTTCCGGTACGGCCGCCACGATGAGGTCGCCCGGCATGTCCGTGGGGATGTCCTTGAGCGAATGGACTGCCGCGTCTGCCTCCTCCTCGAGGACCTTCTCGTCGAGGCTTCTGACGAACGCACCTGTTTTTCCAAGCTCGTGAATGAGTTCGTCGCTAATCCGGTCCCCTCGGGTTTCGACCTCCATGATCTCGACGTCCCATCGCCGGGCAGTCAGGGCGTCGGCCACGAGCTGGGCCTGGGCACGGGCAAGGGCGGATCCGCGCGTCGCCAGGGTGATCGACGCCGGGCTCATGCCACCGGCTTGGTGGCTCCCGTTGAAACGTGCTTCGTCACGGCCCTCTCACAGCACCGTCTTGTAAGCCTCGAGGGTTGTTTCGATGTCTTCGGTTGTGTGGGCGTAGCTCAAAAACTGGGATTCGTGCTGATTGGCCGTCAGAAAGACCCCCTCCTCCTTCATTCCCTGCCAGAACAACCGTTCCCAGCGTTCCGTCTCGGCTGCATCCACCCCGGCCGCATCCTGGGGACAGTAGCTCGTCCGCGGACAACTCCCGTCGTGGCGACAACCAGTGGTGCATCCGTCGCCGGGGGCGTCGCCTCCTTCCCGGGTAAAGATCACTTTGAACATGCTATCCCGCCCGACAACGGTATACCCGGGTGCCGTGTCGGCGACGATGTCGGTCAATCCCGCCCGCAACTGGTCGCCGAGATCAGCGAGATGTGGATAGACGTTTTCCTCGGCGGCATACCGCAACATCTCGAGACCGGCAGTCATACCGACCGGATGACCGGCGTAGGTACTCGCGTGAAAGACGTCCCCGACGGGCGTCAGCGTCTCCATCACTTCGTCCCGTCCCCCGACCGCCCCGACCGGAAATCCCCCACCGATGACCTTCGCCAACGTCGTGAGATCCGGGGTCACGTCGAAAGCGCCCTGTGCGCACCCGAGGCCCCCGATCCGAAAGCCCGTCATCACTTCGTCGAAGATGAGCAACGCACCGTGTTCGGCGGTGAGCTCGCGGGCGGTTTCGAGATAGCCATCGATCGGATCGATGCACCCGTAGTTACCCAGAAGTGGTTCCACCATGAGGCAGGCAATGTTCTCGCCACGCTCTTCGAAGACGTCCCGGAGAGCCGCCGGATCGTTGAAGGGAACCGAGATCGTGTGTTCGGCAAATGATGCCGGCACGCCGGCCGATCCCGGGCCGGCAGGTTCGCCGTGATCCCCGTCGACCAGTGTCGATTCCTGGGCACCATGATACCCGCCCCCGACGATCACGACCTGGTCACGCCCGGTATACCCCCGGGCGAGTCGCACTGCCGTGTTGGTGGCTTCTGTCCCGCTGTTGGTAAACCGGATCCGCTCGATCGAGGGGACGTGACGAACGATAAATTCGCCGAGTTCCACCTCGACCTCCGTGGGAGCGCCATAGATCGTGCCGTCCGACAGTTGTGACTGGATCCTCGCGGTGACGCGTTCGGGGAGCGTGTGCCCGAGCAGTAACGGGCCGTATGCCATGACGTAATCGAGATAGCGATTGCCGTCAACGTCGACGACGTAGGCGCCGTCGCCCCGGTTGATGAAGAATGGATAGGGCCGAACCGCCCGCACCGGGGAGTTGACTCCCCCGGGAAAGACGGAGAGTGCGCGGTCGTAGAGGTCCCGCGATCGGTCATGGTTCATATTCTGGGCGGTTATCGCCCGGCCTCTTGGGCGTGTCGAGATTGTGGCGACCCGTTACTCGCCTCCCGCGAGATCCTCGGCGAAGTACGTGAGAATCAGGTCCGCACCGGCGCGTTTGATCGAGCGAACGGCCTCCTTGGCGACGGCGTCCCGGTCGAGCCACCCCCGTTCGCCTGCCGCCTCGACCATGGCGTACTCCCCACTTACGTTATAGGCTGCAACGGGCACGTCAAACGCGTCTCGCACGTCACGGACAATGTCCAGGTAGGGGAGGGCGGGTTTGACCATGATCACGTCCGCACCTTGCTCGACGTCGAGGCGCGCTTCACGGAGCGCTTCCCGACGATTGCCCGGATCCATCTGGTAGTGGCGACGGTCGCCGAAGGCCGGCGCGCCATCCGCAGCCTCGCGAAAGGGGCCGTAGAACGCGCTGTGGTACTTCACCGCGTAGCTCATGATCGCGACGTCGGGATAGCCGTTCTCGTCAAGAGCACTCCTGATGGTGCCGATCATCCCGTCCATCATCCCGCTGGGGGCAATCATGTCCGCCCCCGCTTGGGCGTGAGAGACGGCGATCTTCTCGAGAAGCTCGAGTGTTGCGTCGTTGTCGACGGTCGTGTCGCCGTCTTCGTCGAGCACGCCACAGTGGCCGTGGTCGGTGTACTCGCAAAGGCAAACGTCGGTGATGAGAAAGAGGTCGGTCTCGGCACGAAGCCGACCGAGCGCCTCCTGGATAATCCCGTCCACTGCCCATGCGCGAGAGCCACGCTCATCCTTGCTCCGCGGGATTCCGAACAGGACGACGGCACTGACGCCACTGGCTGTTACCTCCCTTGCACGTTCGACCAATTCGTCTATCGGTACACGTTCCCGACCGGGCATCGCATCGATGGGTGTCCGCTCGGTGGTCGTGGCATCGACGAAGAGCGGTGCGATCAGGTCGTTGGCATCGATGGTCGTCTCGCTGACCATCTGCCGGATTCCCTCTCGCCGGAGCCGGCGGGGCCGATCCTCGGGCATCGTCGAATCTTCCCCGTGACCGGCCAAAACCGCGTCGTTTCTGGGTTCGCGCATTCATCGTCAAACGTACGCGTCGGTCATGGGCGACCCACTACGGTGACAAACTCGCCCCCTGCTCGGCGAGCCGCTTTTCGTCCGCGCCGGCAGCGACCCCAGGGGCATTCACGGTCCTGGAATACAAGGCGAAATCGACAGGATCCGTCGCTCGTGGTCGGTCACCTGGTGACCGTGGAAAGGATTAACACGTCCGGCAGCTATGCGGATGGTGGTATCCCATGGCTGTTCCCAATTGCCCGATGATCCTGGATCAGTGTTCTGACATGATTCTACCCGGACCATGAGATCCGGCGTCGCACGCGAACGGTCCCGATGGAAGCGAGACAAGCAGCCACGAGACACGCCCGGTTCGACCGAAGGACGTACCGACGTCGCATCCGCGGGTCACGCCCTCCAACGAACGCTTGGTAACCAGGGGGCTGTGGCATGCCACCGACGATGGCCTGACAATGATCTCCACCCCCGTGACAGGACCCCTGATTCGGAGGAACACGTCACCAGCTCCGATGCGTCTCCACTCACGGAATCGTCGGCTCCTCGTTTCAGTTCATCGCAGACGCTCCTCGGATCGACCGGCGAGGCATCGCTGACAGAAGGCGAGGGATGGGTTCCGTCGGGCCCCGGCCGGGAGCTTCCGACGTCCGTGCGGTCCGACTACGAATCGGCACTGGTCACGGATCTCGGTGACGTCCGGGTGCACACTGGAACCGAAGCCGACAGGGTGGCGCGATCAATTCATGCGACGGCATTTACCGTCGGGTCGGACATCGGTTTCGCACAGGGCGAGTACACCCCACACAGCAACACTGGGGAGCGATTACTCGCGCACGAGCTTGTCCACGTCGTCCAGGGTCAGGGAGGGTCAACGACCGGCATTCGTCGATCTGAGGTGCTCGGGGAGCGGACCGCGGCCGAACGCGAGGCCGAGCAGACGGCCGACGAACTCGTGGGAACAAACGGATCGCCGCCTGGTGTCGTGGAAGTGACCCAGTCGTACGCCGGCGGCCTTGCACGGAGCCGGGGACCGGACGTCACCCACGAAGGTCACTACAGTTTTATCCTCCAGGAGCTGGTCCTCGGCGAGGATTCAGAGGTCCGAATCCAACTGTACCAGGACCCGGATCGGCCCGAATCTGCTACGTTCGCGGTCTGGTTCGAGGGGACGGGGGAGCGCCGACGCGTGCCTTTCACCCCCGATGGCCCGATTGTGCCGGAGATTCTCGAGGTAGCGCCGGGCGTCGTGGCGATCGATCTGACGGGCGATATCGTCCCCGAACTGATCCTCTATGCGGACGAGAATCCAGCCACGCGAGGAGTTGACTTCACTGCGTTTTACGAGGACGAGGAGCTGCTTTCGCTCTCGGCGGTACCGTCGACCACCACTCCCGAAGCAGTCCCCGAGAGCGCCCAATACATGGGCGAGCTCGCTACGGGGAAATCGTATTACCGGCTATTCGGTACCGGGGCCGATCCTCGAGGCCCCCGATACGTCGACGAAGATGGACGACTGGTCGATCCGGGCCTCGAGGCTGCCGCCGAGACCGCGATGCGCGGTTTTGCGTGGTTCGCCGGCGGGATCGGCGGGATCGGGCTGTTGGGATTTGCACCGGCGGCCGCTCCCGTGGGCGCGAAAGCTACCGGAGCGGTGGGGACCATCGCCCGTGGTGCTGCCGCGGCGCCGCTCTCTGTCAAGGCGGGCAGTGCCGGTGTTGCGTTCGCCGTCAGCGTGACCGAAGAGGCAATCGAGCACGGGATCGCCCTCGACGAGTACGACTGGGGGTCGATCGGCTTGAACAGTGCACTCGGATGGATCTCCGGGGGCATCGCCCACGCCGCCGTCACCCGCTGGCCGGCGCCCATTCTCTCCCGACCACTCCGGCTGGGGACGTGGCAGAACTTGGGTCGCCAACAGATCGTGTTCAGTCTCTACGGGACGTGTGTTGCCCTCGTCAAATCCCTGGCCGCGGACAGCGATGCCGATCGAGAAGCGGTCGCCGAACATGCCGAAAACATCCTCTCCCGGTCGGTCAACGAGGGCCGGGACGAGTTTCTCCGTTCGGAGCGAGGACGACGGCATTTCCCCAACGGGTCGCGAGATCCCCGTATTCAGGCCATCGATAAAGTGGTCTCATATGTCATCAAACTGAGTGTAAACCGGGCGATGGCGGATACGGATGGATCCCAGTGAGTGCCCAAGCCGTCGGTCCGCGGGTTTGCTGTGTGTAGCATGACCGCTAGGGTAAGTACAACCGGGACACCATCCGAACCAGCTACTCACCGGTTATCGGTGGAGATCGTACTGAACGCGGCCATCCCGTTGTTGACCACGACTCGGTCCCCAGTTCCGTGGGGACTGACGGGAAGCCTGGCCACGGGCTCGTCAATCGTCCTGGGATACCATGGTTGATGTCAATGCTCGCTCCGGATCTGCTGGGTGTGTCGCGACCGATGTCCGCGGTGGTAGGCGGATGTGTCGAGTGCATGTCGGGCAGTCAGTGAACTCGGCTGGATGAACCTCCACCCGCCTGTGGTCGCTGGGCGTTGATCTACCGGAGCGTAGCCACATCTGCCCGGGTCCCGCACGGAGATAACGTGGTCCAACGGTTCGGAGCTACGACGCCTCGACGGTACCAGTCGCCTCGATCAGTAGTTCCGAGACGTCTACGATCTCGATTGCATCCTCGTACCCGCCGGTCAACCGGCCGTCCTCGTACATCGTCATGCACATCGGACACGCGACGACGAATTTCTCGACGGCGCCTCCTGCTTCTGTATCTTCGAGGGCTTCTCGCAATCGCTCCTCGCTCGGTTTCGGCTCGTCGTCGAAGTCCATCCAGAGTCCCCCACCCCCACCGCCACAGCAGAACGAGTCTGCACGGTTGCGAGGCATCTCGACGAGCGTACACCCGGTCGCCCGAATAAGTTCCCGCGGTGCTTCGTACTCGTGGTTGAATCGACCGAGATGGCAGGGATCGTGGTAGGTGACCGTATAATCAAGTGGCACACCATCCAGGGCCAACCGACCGTCCGTTACCAGTTCCTCGATCACCTGTGTCCAGTGATAGACGCCGATCTCGTCGTCGGCGTTCCACTCCTCGTCGAATTCGAACGGCATCATGGGATCTGCGCCCCATTCGGCGAAATCCAGCTCCGGATACTCGTTTTTGAACGTGTTGAACGCGTGGGGATCAGTGCAGACGATCTTCTCGAACTCGCACGCCTCGAAAGAATCGACCAACCGACCGGCAAGCTCGAGGAACAGGAACTCCTCGCCGACTCGGCGGATGTCGTTACCGTCATACACCTCGTCTTCGAAGAGGATCCCGAACTCGACGTCGGCGGCCTCGAGCAATCTGGCGAGCGATCTGGCGACCTGCTTGTTCCGGTCGTCGTAGCTCGGGTAGTCCCCGACGTACCACAGATACTCGACGGATTCCTCCCGTGCGTCCGCGAGTTCGAACGGAAGCTCTTCACTCCAGTCCGCCCGTTCGTCCTGGGCATCCCCGAACGTGTTGCCTCGCTGCATGCAGTTGTTGAGGGTTTCCTGGACGGTCGTGGCCACGTCACCCTGGTCCGTTAGCTGACGGTTGAGCCGCGTAAACGATCCGAGATGCTCGATGTCGACCGGGCAGGCGTCCATACAGGCCATGCACGCCATACACGATTCCATTGTTTCCGCATCGATGACGCTCGTCCCCCCGTCGGCGATGATGGGTTTCGGCTCGGCGCCGGCGCCTAACGACGATCGGTAGGATTTGAGATCGAGAATGACGTCACGCGGATCGAGCGGTCGACCGCTCGCCTTGGCTGGACAGACCGACGAACACCGTCCGCACTTCGTGCAGGCGTCCTGATCGAGCAGTTCCCGCCAGGTGAAATCCCCGATCTCCTCGGCGCTGGTGGCGTCCAGATCTGCCGGAATCGAGGGTAATCGGCGGCCGGCGTTCGGATCACTCGTGACGACGTTCGCAAACGAGGCGAACATATGGAACGGCTTGGCGTATGGGATCCATGCGATGAACCAGAGCGCGATCAGCGAGTGGTGCCACCAGACAGCAGGATAGATCGTCGCCGCCTGGCTCGCCGTAAGTCCCCCCGTTTCCAGGAGCCATGCGGTGAAGATCCCGACGAAACTCACGGTTTCGTCCGCCCGGATCTCCTGGCCCACCATCGATACGCCCTGGACGAGGAAGCCGCCCACGCCCAGGAGGAACAGTCCCCAGATGAAGAGCCCGTCCTCCCAGTCCGTGTGTTTGCCCCAGAGACGGTGGTTATGGACGACGTACCGTCGGTAGAGAGCCATCCCGACTCCCACCACGAACAGGAGTCCGAACAGATCGAGCACGAGCTGATAGGCGAGATAGAAGTCCCCCACCCAGAACGATTGACCGGTCAGCGGACGGTACAGATCCATGTCGATCGCCAGAATTGTCGTCCCGATCAACAGCACGAGAAATCCCCAGAGGATGAATGTGTGCATGATCCCGGCGTAGAGATCCCGTTCGAAATTGTTTCGATTGCTCAGTATTTCGATCACCGACCGGCCGATCCGAGCCGGGAGTTCGTCCAATCGCGAGGCCGGATCCGCAGTGCCGACCATGTACTGATTGACGCGCGCATAAATACCATATACGAAGACCACGATGGCAACCGCCGACAGGAACCAGAACATCCCTTCCTGGAGGGGGCCGATCTCCCAGAATGTCTCCCGCGTCGGCGCCCCGTTCGCGGCGGCCACCAGCTCCATGGCTACGAGCGTGGTCACGGCGAGAATAAATGTTTGCCCGGTGTGTTAACGGGTACTCCGCGACCCGCGTCGCGGACGAATGCTAGGGTGTTCGTTACGTCGGCTCCCTCGCCGGGAGGTGTTCAGCCATCCAAGGAGAAGAACCGCCCCTGTAGCACTGCGTGGACGATCCAGTAGAACCCGATCGTCACGACGACCCACCCGAGCATCGCGAGGAGTTCCGCGGTATCGGTCAGCGTTCCCGCCGCGAACGCTAACACCGAACCCGCCATGTAACACAACCCGAGGACGGATCGGTTCGGATCCCGCCAGAATCCCCGCTCGTTTTCGCTCATGCACACGTCGATCCGGGCCGGGGTGGTAGCCGTTTCGACTCGGTCTCACCCCGCCAACAACGTCCAACCAAGAAGCGCCACACCGAGTCCGATCGGGATGACGTCGTGGCGGGATGCGGCCAAAGGCGGGAGCGTGGGGTTCCAGGCGAGACATCTGGCCCGGAGCGCGTCGCTGAGTCGATCAGCTCGCTCGATTCCCCGGTTGACCCCTCCGATCGTGAGCAGGCCGATCCGGTCCTGAACCGGTCGCTTGTCCCCCAAGCGGGCTTGACTGGCCGTTCGCATGGCTTGTAGTTCCGACAGCAGCACGGGGAAAAACCGGAACACCACGCCGACACCAACGGCCAACAATCGCCCGATTCGACCGGGTACGAACCACTGCAGCGCAGCCTGTGATTCCCGAATCGGCGTGGTCCGGACGTAGACAAATCCGACCGCTACTAGCAGGAGAATCCGTAGCGCGGCCTCCAACCCATCCAGGGCGGCTGTGGTATCAATCCAGGGCGCCCCGATCGTTATGCCCCGGACCAGGACAGCCATGCCGAGCAGGGCCAGCACAAAGCGGATGCCACCGAGGAACTCCCTGACGGAGACCCCCACGAGCCAGAGGGATACCGTCGCCAGCCCACACAGGATGATCACCGCCGACGGCCCGGCGATCGCGACCGAGGCGATGGCAACGGCGATCTGGAGGAACAACTTCGCCCGTGGATCGAACGCATGAAACACGCTCGGCTCGGGATCGAAGCGGAACATCAGGGCGGGGGCTGAACGCCGAGGTCGAGGAGCCGGTCGGTCGCAACCGGTGTCGGTTGGTCCAACACTACTGTCCCATCTTTGAGCGCGATGGCACGATCGGCAACGCTAGCGACATCCCGGAGGTCGTGTGTCGCGAGCAGGACGCTCGTCCCCTGGGCCTGACAATCGCGGATGTGCTCGAGGATTCGTTGGCGACCCCACCGATCCAGCCCGACCAGTGGTTCGTCCAAGACGAGGACAGCGGGCTGCATTGCCAGCGCGCCGGCGATTGCGATCCGCGTTCGTTCTCCGTGAGAGAGGTCGATCACCGATCGGTCTCCGGCATCGGCGTACCCGACCGCCTCGAGCGCTTCAGCGACGGTGTCTTCAATCTCATCCCGATCGAGACCGAGGTTCTCCGGGCCGAACGCGACGTCCGCCGCGACCGTTGCCTCCACGAGCTGATCTCTCGGCTCCTGGAAGACCATTCCCACGTTCGATCGGGCATAAAGTGGATCCGCCCCGACCGGGGTCCCGTTCAAGGTAACGCTCCCGGCTGCAGGCGAAAGGAGGCCGTTACACAAGCTCAGCAGTGTGGTCTTTCCCGCTCCGTTGGGCCCGACCACCAGCACGAACTCCCCAGTTTCCACGACGAGCGAGACGTCGGCGAGTACTTCGCGTCCGTTTCGCTCGACCACGACGTCGGTCAGCCGGAGCTCCATGTCTCTTTAGACCGCGGCCAGTCGATCGGAACGCACGATCCCGACGGCCGCCGCGATTTTGAGTATGTCCGCCGGGACAAAGACGATCGCCCCCACCAATACCGCTTGGGTCGGACTCATGCCGGTCCTCGCGGCGAGGCCGATCACGCCGAGCACATAGATGAGGAGCATCCCGACGAGCATGGCCCCGACCAACCGACTCGTCGACCGTTCCGCGAGATCGCGAACCTGTCGTCCGTGGGCGATCAGCCCGACCGCTCCCGCCGCGATCGGGAAGCTCAGGAAATAGCCGATCCGTTCGCCCAGCAACACGCCGATACCAGCGCTACCCCCGGAAAACACCGGTGCCCCGAGTGCGCCGGCCAGCAGGTACAACACCATCGCGAACGTCCCCCAGGTCGGACCGAGTAACAGGCCCGCCAGGAACACCCCGAGGACCTGTAATGTCACTGGTGCAGGAGAGAGTGGGTAAGGAAACGATACGTACGCGAACGCACCCATGAGCGCGGCGAACAGTGCTGCCCGTGCCACGTTACCGACGAGTTCGTCGTCGATGAGTTCGACCGTCGAGGCAGTAGTCTCCATACACCGGAGCGGGTCGTAAACTTACAAGAAACGATCGGTTTACGACGAGCCGCCGGACGGATCCGAATCGTGTCGCAAGTTCGCACGGCACGAAATGTCGCAACAGCGTTATATACATCCCCGACGCAAACCCGGGGCACGATCCCATGGACGAGAAAACAGAACAACTTCGGGACATCTTCATCGAGGTGGCCGACGAGGATACGGTCACGGAACGGCAGGAAGAGTCCCCGGGTACGCTAAGCGGTGGTAGCGATGAGCGCCGCGTGTACGACATCATCGAGCGGATGCGGGACCGCTACCCGTTCCGGATCGATGTCGCCAACGAGGGCCTCTATCGGGTCGCAACGGCGTTTTACGACGACGAAGACGACGAGACCATAGCCGCCGAGCTCGGCACCGACGAGGAAACGATCACGCTCGCGCGACTAGACCTGCACCTCCTGAACGATGACGACCGCGAGTTCTCCTTCGATCTCGAGGTCGTTCGGAACGGGCTGAACGAGGATCGTTCCGTCGAAGAGATCGCGGAGGAACTCGACGCCGATGTCGTCAGCGTGGACCGCGCCCGGGCGGTCGTCGAGGCCGAAAACGAGATGCGGCGAGCGAGTTATCGATTCCGGGACGAGTTCGACGCCTTGCTGGCTGACGGTGACCTCTCCCAGCGACTGACGGAATCCGCCAAGGAAGACGGCCTGGACGATGCAACCGAAGGTATCGAAACCAACACGTCGTTCTGACCTGGAGCGTGGAGGTATCGTGCACGATCCAAACAGCCGCGTCAGCAATCTATATTTTACAGTACGACCTATGGCGATAGCAAGCGTGCGGGGATGCCGCTCACCACACGAGGGACGCAGCGTCGGGTTCACCGCCGCTGGGGACACACGCGAGCAATCGCGATCGTGATCGACCATGGAAGAAAGCATATCTGGCTTCAAACGAACGGGCTCGTGGGCGGATGTTGTCGAGCATGGCGAGCGAATCACCCGTGCGTTGCGCGAGTGTGGCATATCGGGTGAGGCCTTCGAAGCCTGGGACGCCTGGCGACCGAAAAGCCACGAGAGCATCAAGAAGGATGTCGGGAAGAAAACAGCAGAGCAGGCGAGCGTGAGTGAGGGTGCCGGCGAACGTGCAGGCAAGTCGGCACCCGATGACCTCAAGTCGGCCGGCAAGCGGTTGACCGAATCTTACGAGGAACTCGAGGCCGACCACCCGGAGGAAGCAAAAGAGAAATGGCAGGATTCGGTCGATTATGTCGCTCGAGCGGCGGATTCTGCTGGTCGGAAAGTGATCCGGCGGATGGAGAATACCGTCTACCAGAAGGTGACGAGCCAGCTCGCCCCGTATTACTTCGACAACGAGCTCGTCAGTGCCAACATTCAGGAAGTCGGCCTCACCGAGAACGACGAGGAGTTCGTCTTTGAGGTGAATATCAACGACGACGACCTGAAAGATGAGGTGTCGGACAGGCTGGCAGAATACGAAGACGAGATCGATCGATGGCACGTGGACACCGAAAAACAGGTCGAGATCGCGGAGGCCGCAGAAGGCGTAGAAGTCACGTCGGATGAGCTGGCGGTCACGACCGCCAATCCGCCCGAAGAGCGACTCGAAGATCCACGGGAACCCCCCGAAGATTAAGCAGATTGCCGCCCGTGACTGCTCGAGTTAGCTGTTTTCATCCGCAACGCCTTCGGAATCTTCGGTCCTCGCTTCGTCCGCAATCCCTTCGTCCTTTAGCCGCTCAACCCTGGCTTTCATGATCCGTGTTTTGTCGACCGATTCGACGGTAATCTTGATGTTCCGGTAAGTGAGTTGTTCGCCCGCCTCGACAAGCCGTCCGGCCCGGTTGAAAATGAACCCGGCAATGGTCTCGAACTCCTCACCTTCTGGAATCTCGACCTCAAGCGCCTCATTGACCTCGTGGATGTTGACCTCGCCACGGGCGATGATCGTTCGATCATCGACGTACTCGATGGGCTGTTCTTCCCCGCCTGCCAGGATTTCCCCGACGATCTCCTCGACGAGATCTTCCACGGTGAGTAGCCCCTCGGTGGTCCCGAACTCGTCGATGACGATCACCATTTCCATCCGTGCCTTCCGCATTTCCTCTAGGAGTTCCGCGACGTTCTTGCTTTCCGGTACGTGAAGTGTCGGTTCGACGACGCGCTCGAGATCTACGTTTTCTGGTTCTTGGTACGCTTCGACCAGATCGGAGAGATTGGCAATACCAATGACGTTGTCGAGGTTGCCCCGGTAGACCGGCACGCGGTCGTGACCACTCTGGACGCAGACCTCGATGGCAGCCGCCGGCGTGTCCTCAACGGAGACGGCTTCGATGTCGAGCCGCGGCGTCATCACTTCTTTGGCGATTCGATCCGTAAACTCGAAGATCCGCTGGAGGAGCTGATGCTCGTCCTCCTCGATAACCCCTTCCTCCTCGCCGGTTTCGAGCATCTGCTGGAGTTCATCTCTCGTCGCGTAGGGTGATTCGAGCGTCGAATCCGCGCCAGTCACCTTGTTGACCTGCCGAGTCAGTCGGTCGAAGACGACAACCAGGGGATAGAGGAGGTATTCCGAGTATTTCAGCGGTCTAGCGATTCGACAGGACCAGGATTCGGTGTTTTCGACGGCGTAGGACTTCGGCGCCGCTTCACCGAACAGCAACACGATGGCGGTGATCCCGAACGTGGCGACTGCGACAGCTGCCGCCTGCGAAAGGTACAGCGCGAGTAGCCCCGTTGCGATCGACGACATTGCAATGTTGACCAGGTTGTTCCCGACAAGGATCGTCACTAACAGCCGGTGGGGATTTTCGCGGAGTGCGGCGACCGTCTCGGCGCCACGCGTTCCCTCCTCGAGGAGGCCCTCGAGCCGGTGGTCGGTCAGTTTGAACATCGCGATCTCCGAGGAAGAGAAAAACCCCGACAACAGAATGAGTACGAAAAGGGAACTCACGCCGATGATCGTCACCGTCTGGAGAGAAAGCTCCGGTCCGAACCCGCCGGGGCCCGTAAACAGCCATACCCCCTCGAGCACGTACATCGGCAGGCGGTCCATTGAGTGGGTTGGCGTGCGCTTCCCCCCGGATTAAGCGTTTTCCCGCGCGTTCGATGCGAGTGTTCCGAAGATTCGGCGTGGGTGCGGTGGAATAACAACCCCTCCGTTCGAATGTGGGCTGGGGATGTGTTGTCGGGTTCGTCTGCTGGGAGCCGCATGGACGCTCCTTGCTTTTTATCACACGGGGCGTTCCCATCCTCGGTATGGTGGATGTCGGAGATGCTGTCGATGCGATCGCGGCGGGGGAGGTGATCGTGTATCCGACGGAGACGGTCTACGGGCTTGGGGCGGACGTGCGATCGCGGGATGCGGTAGAGCGGGTGTTCGAATTGAAGCGGCGGCCCCGCTCGAAACCGTTGTCGGTTGCTGTTGGGGACGCCGTCGCCGCACGGGAGGTCGCAACCATCTCGGCGCGCGCTGATGCGGTGATGCGACGGTTCCTCCCCGGACCGGTTACCGTCGTGTGTGAGAAACACCCCGATCTTCCAGCCGTCGTCACTGGCGGGAAGGACCGAGTGGGGATCCGCGTCCCCGACCACGACCTCGCCCGCAAGCTTCTTCGGGAGACGGGGCCCCTCACGGCGACGAGCGCAAACGTTAGCGGCGGCCGGAACGTCAGGGAACCGGCGGCACTGCCAGAACGGATCCGTGCAGGGGTCGGTGCGATCGTGGATGGCGGACGAACACCCGGTGGCGAGAGCACTGTCGTCGATCCCGATCGGGGGCAACTGATTCGGCCGGGACTGTTGGCCGAGGAGGTCGCGGGATGGCTCGATGAGCAGGCCTAGTTCGCCGCTTCGCCCTGGTAACTTCCGTCGTAAGTGGTCTCGTGACCGGCCCGAGCGAGAACTAATTGACCAATGCGGGCGCCCCGGTCGATCTCGAGATCGCTGTACACCGAGAGCAACCCCGCTCCCTGTCCCTCGTATCCGGCATCCCAGACCGCCGTATACAGCATGGCACCATTCCGCAACAGCGAGGAGCGCGGGTAGATGAAGCCGACGTGCCCATCGGGGATGTGGACCGTCTCGCCGTACCGGACGACATAGGCGCCGGGTGCGAGGTAAAACGTCTCCCGGTCCCCGGTCACCTCGGTCGGCGCGAGTTCCTGGCGATCCGCGATCGTTTTGCCGTCCGTAGCGATGCGGCCCGCATCGATCGGTTCGGCGATCTGTTCGGCCGTCAGGTCAACACCGTTCGGCTGGATCTGCGTCTCATTCACTGGCGACACATGATCCGCGACGAAGGCGCCCGCGCGAAACATGATGTCGTTCGCCCCTTCCGCGGGTAAACCGTATCGAAACTCGATGTCCTCCACCATTCGGCAGCATCAACGGATCCCTGGGATCGCTGGCATCTACATAAAGCGTTGTGGGTGAATCCTTCACGGCGTATTCATTCACCCCGGTTCCTACCGTACGCCAGCGTCGGCGCGCGATGCACCTCCAGTGGAGCGGCGACTGCGGGGCCAACTCCAGCATCGGGGCCCGGCTCGCCATGCCAGCAATCAAAGAAGTGCTGATCGTGTTCGTCGCCATCGGTTTAGTGGCGGCTGGCGGTGGCGGCTCGGTCAACTACGTCCTCGCCGGTTCCTCGATCGGAACCAGCCAAACCGCGGTCGAGCAAGTCGGGTTCGCGCTGGGTCAGTTCAGGGACGAAAGCGGGAGGGCGATACAAATGCGTAACGGCGAGGTCGATATCACGCTCGAATTCGATGACGGGACCGAATTCGCGTTCACCGTCTCCCCGTGAAAGCGGACACGAGCGCGGCGAAGGGAATTCCGTGGGTCCCACCTCTTCGGCGGTGGGTGCCCTCTTCAGTGGTGTCGAGACGCATCCACCGGAGTTGTCCCGACTCGTATGTTCGCAGTACATCTTCGCAGGGATAACGGCATTTATCCCTGTTCGTGGGCTTTAGGCATACATGGGACAGACACTCACGGAACAGATCCTGGCGGATCACCTGGTGGAGGGTGAACTCGAGCCAGGCGAGGAGATCGGTATCGAGATCGACCAAGTTCTCGCGCAAGACACCACTGGGACCATGGTATGGCTCCAGTTCGAAGCACTCGAACTGGACGAGGTGCAGACGGAGCTGGCGGCCCAATACTGTGACCACCAAACGTACCAGTTCGATTTCAAAAACACCGACGATCACCGCTTTCTCCGGAGTGCAGCCGGGACGTTCGGGGCGTATTTCTCCCGGCCGGGCAACGGCATTTGCCACCAAGTCCACAAGGAGCGCTTCGCCGAGCCCGGCAAGACGATGCTCGGTGCAGACTCGCACACACCAACGCCCGGTGGGCTCGGTGAACTCGCGATCGGCGCCGGAGGACTCGACATCTCGGTCGCGATGGGTGGCGGTGCGTACTACCTCGAAATGCCGGAGATCGTCAATGTCCACCTCGAAGGTGAACTGCCGCCGTGGTCCACCGCGAAGGACGTCATCCTCGAACTGCTTCGTCGGTTGAGCGTCAAAGGTGGGGTCGGGAAGGTGTTCGAATACACTGGTCCTGGCGTCGAGACGCTGACGGTCCCCGAGCGGACGACGATCACGAATATGGGGACAGAACTGGGCGCCACGACGTCGATCTTCCCCACGGACGACCACACACGTGATTTCCTCCGACGGCTCGGCCGGGAAGATGCCTACATTGAACTCGGTCCAGCCGAGGATGCGACCTACGACGAGGAACAGGTCATCGATCTCTCCGAGATCGAGCCGCTCGTCGCCTGCCCGTCGATGCCGGACAACGTCGTTCCAGTCAGCGAAGTCGCGGGCACGGAAGTCGATCAGGTCATCATCGGGTCCTGTACCAACGGTGCCTACGAGGACATCTTGCCCGCCGCAAAGATGCTGGAGGGTCGCGAGATCAACAAGACGACGGAGATGATCGTGGCACCGGGCTCAAAGCAGGCCTCGGAGATGCTGGCCCGTCACGGGTGGACGGCAGAGCTCATGGCTGCGGGGGTGAATTTCTCGGAGGCAACCTGCGGTGCCTGTATCGGGATCGGCCACGTGCCGGCTTCCGATTCGGTGTCGGTGCGGACGTTCAATCGAAACTTCGAGGGACGTTCCGGTATCGAGGACGACGCCGTGTATCTATCGAGCCCGGAGGTGGCGGCGGCGGCTGCCATCGCCGGGGAACTGGTCGATCCGCGAGATCTGGCCACGGATCTCGGCGACTTGGAGGCACCAGGGGTCGAACTACCGGATGAGTACGACGGCTCAACTGCGGATATCATTCCGCCCGAGGACCCGGTCGACGACGATCTCGTGAAAGGACCAAACATCGGCGAGGTACCCCTTCGAGGGTCACTCGACAACGACCTTGCGGGCCCCGTGCTCCTCAAGATGCGGGATAACATCACGACCGACCACATCATTCCAGCGACGTCGGACATTCTGATGTACCGCTCGAACATCGAGAAGCTCTCCGAGTTCACCCTCTCTCGTGTCGACGAGACCTTCGCGGAACGGGCCATGAAAAGTGACGGGGGCGTCCTCGTCGCCGGGGAGAACTACGGACAGGGTTCATCACGCGAGCACGCGGCACTATGTCCAATGTACCTCGGCGTCGAGGCGGTCCTGGCTCAGAGCTTCGCGCGGATTCACCGTGCGAACCTGTTCAACTTCGGTATTGTTCCGTTTGCCGTCGACGAATCGGCGTACGAGGCCATCGAACAGGGCGACGACATCGAGGTCGTCGACGACCTGGCCGACGGGATCCGGAGCGGCCAGCGAGAATTCACGATTCGCGTCGACGATGACTGGGAGACGACGGCGGTGCTCAACGCCTCCGAACGCGAACGGGAAATCCTCGCAGCCGGTGGCAAACTGGCCCACACGAAGCAGCTGGCGGGCGATGGGTCCCCCGCACCAGCCGACGACTGAGGGGCGGATGTTTCAAGTCGTTCGGCCGCAAAGTGAGCACCATCGTGACGACGGCCTCGGACGTGCGAGATCTCCCGCCGGTGATCCGTCCAGCTCGTCGAGCTGACTTGTTGGACGTCTTTCAACTGGAGAAGCGGTGTTTTCCCCAACCGTGGCCGTACGCTGCCTTCGAACGCCACATCGAGGCAGTCGCGTTTCTGATCGCGGCTGGACCGAACGGCATCATCGGGTACGTCGTGGGCGATCTGACCG
>SKQO01000018.1 GCA_007118975.1 Halobacteriales archaeon
CCGGAGTGGATGGTCGTCACGCACATTCACTTGCTCGGCCTTTCGCTGGCCGTGCTATTGCTCTCGCACTATCTCGACGACGTGTTTGCCGGATACGAGCGGGTTGTCGCCGCGGCCGCGATCGTCGGCCAGTGGGGTTTCCCGCTGACACTGTATCCCGTGATCGCGCTGGGAATCGGGCCGATCGGGCTCCTCCACAACTTGCTCGGGATCGTGATGTTCCTGACGGTCCTGGCGTTCGCGATCAACTATGTGCGGCACGGGTTCGGAACTGCCGGTCAGTGACCCCTTTCGAGCGATAACCCACTGTTTCGCGGTAACAACACCTTCGGATCCTGTGACCTGTATTGCAAATCCGAGAGCTCCGATTGTGTCTCGGACAGATCAACTAGTCGACTGACAGATGGTTGTCGTCCTGCAGCGGACCCTCTTCCGGGGATGCCGCCGTCAGCCCTGCGAAACACTGCAACTGCCCGTTCTGGCCGACGACTCGGCGGACGCGTGGGACGGTCGGGAGGACACCTATCCGTCCGATCGTTCGGTGGGCCTGGGTAGTACGATTGTGGCGTAGGAATTGTTGTTCACCAGCTTGCTGGTGATATTCCCCGAGAGGAATCGGGCAATCGTCCCACCCGGTCGTGGCACGAACAATATCGCCGTCGCATCCATCTCGTCGGCCGAATCGATGATCTCTTCGACAACGTCGGTCCCGTAGCGCACCTTGGTGTCCACCTCGAACGGCTCTTCGAGTTCCGCCTCGAGGACCGCGAAGGCGTCTTCGGCGTTCTCCCGCTGTGCCTCGACGGGTGCCTTGTCGATCGCACCACCTCCTTTTTCGATGACATTGACGAACGTCAGCTTCGACCGGGACGGATCGAGGTGTCCCTTGACCGCTCGGACCGTCCGAGTGACATCGTCCGGGTTGGCGACGGGAGCGATGATCCGTTCCTCCAGATAGCTACTCATGTCGATTACCTACCCGATTCGTGGGGATAGTAGTGACGCAACCCTCGCGCGGTCTGCATGTTCTCATACTAGACCTGCTATCGGTTCGGGCGACGGCAGCGTAACTTGGGTACCTCGGTTTTGGAGACTCGCCCACGATCGGAGACGTCACCCACCGCGCATATTATATGTCTATCCCGTGGAAATGCAACCAGGTGGTTACAATCATGTCACCGGGTTCGGATCATCGCGGGGGCTGAGTATCATGAGCGAGGAGCTGGAACGCGATCTCGGTCTGCTCTCCGTGATCGCGATCAGCATGGGGGCGATGATCGGCAGTGGGATTTTCATCCTGCCCGGGCTCGCCATGGCCGAAGCTGGCCCGGCCGTAATCCTCGCCTTCGTCATCGCCGGCCTCCTCGTCCTTCCGGCTGCCATCAGTATCGCGGAGCTCGGGACCGCCATGCCCGAGGCTGGTGGGGACTACATCTTCATCGAGCGCGGGATGGGGCCGGGTGCGGGCACGATCGCGGGCCTCGGTACCTGGTTGATGCTAATGTTCAAAGGTGCGCTGGCACTCGTGGGCGGGATGCTCTATCTGGGCCCGGTGTTCCACCGGATGGGGTTCGCCGTCACGCCCCTCCAACTCGAGGTCATCGCCGTCGTCGTCGGCATCGTTCTGATCGCTATCAACGTGATCGGGGTCAAACAGACCGGCGGCTTACAGAAAATCCTCGTATTGGTGATGCTCGTGATTCTCGGCGGGTTCGTCGGGTTGACGCTGGGAAACATCGAGGGTGATAGCTACGGGGGGTTCTTTGCCGAAGGTCAGGCCGGATTGCTGGCCGCCACGGCGATGGTATTGATCTCCTATGGTGGCGTCACGAAGGTGGCAGCGGTGGCGGAGGAGATCGAACGTCCGGGTCGAAACCTTCCCCTGGGACTCCTTCTCTCGCTGGGGCTCACGACCGGGTTGTATGCCCTGATCGTGTTTGTCCTCGTCGGTACGGTCGACGCGCCCACGCTGGAAGGGTCCGAGACGCCGATGGTCGACGGCGTCGATCCGTTCTTCGGTTTCGTCGGCGTCGTGTTGATCGTCATCGCCGCGATGTTTGCGTTGATCAGCACGGCGAACGCCGGGATTCTGACTGCCTCGCGCTACCCGTTTGCCCTGAGCCGGGATAATCTCTTGCCGGAGCTGTTTGCAACCGTCAACGACCGGTTCCGAACCCCGGTGACGGCGATCTTGACCACGGGTGGGGCGATGCTGGTCATTATCATCGCACTTCCGGTAGAAGAGATCGCCAAGACCGCCGGGGCCTTCCAGATCGTCGTATATGTCCTCGTCTGCATCGCGCTCATCGCATTCCGCCGCCGGAATCCCGACTGGTACGAGCCGGAGTTCCGGTCTCCGGGCTACCCCTGGGTCCAAGTGTTCGGCGTTGTGGCCGGCATCGGTATCCTCACCCAGATGGACACACTCCCGCTGATTGGCGGCGTCGGGATCGTGCTGGTGGGCGGATTGTGGTACTGGGTGTACGGCCGACCGCGCGTCACGCGAACCGGGCTCGTCGGCGAGGAGATTATCGAAACCGTCGAACCAACCGCACCAGATGTCGACGCCGACCGCGATCGAATCGTGGTACCGATCGCGAATCCCCAGACGGAACGCGACCTGATGGAGTTGGCGGCGGCGATTGCAGCTGCCAGGGATCGGGACGCGGAGCTCGTCGTGACCAACGTCATTACGGTGCCGGATCAGACTTCGCTGGCCCAGGACGTGGTCTACGAGCGCCAGCGCGTCGATCGACAGCAGGAACTCCTCGAAGCGGCCGAAGATATCGCCCGAGAACTCGGTGTCGGGCTACGAACCCACGCGATCGTGGGCCGGAACGTCGCGGATGCGATCCTTCGAGTGGTTCGGCAGGAAGCGGCCGACGAGGTCGTGATGGGATGGTCGGGGACTCGCAAGCGACGTGATCGGGTGCTCGGTTCGAATATCGACCGAATTATCGAGGAAGCGCCCTGTGAAGTCACGTTGATCAGGCCGGGTGGAGCGCCAATCGGTGACGTCGTCGGCTTCATCCGGCAGGATCCCTACGCCGACATCGTCGCCCGAAAGGCGTGGTCCTTGGCGGCGACCGACTCGGCGGGATCGTTGACCTTCGTCAACGTACAGCCGACAGGGGAAGCTGCGGATATCGATACTGTCCGCGAAGCCGGTCGAGCCACCATTCAGGAAGCAGTGGAGGGTATTGACGTGCAGGACTACGAGATGGAGGTGGTGGTCAGCGGCGACATCGGAACCGAGATTGCCAGGATCGCCGCCGAGTACGACACGATCTGCTTGGGTGTCTCACAACCCGGATCCGTAGAACGGATCCTCTCCGGCGCGATCTCCGAGTCAATCGGCGAGAAGGTCGACGGGACGATCGTCTTGGTCCGGGGTAAAGAGCAAGTCCGCCGATCCGTCGTCGGCGCGCTTCGACGTCGGGTCGGATAGCGCATTCTCGCATCGAAAAACTGGCTGCACAGGTGGTGGGAGATCGCGACCACGGCCGCCGGGGCCACCTGCAGTGCGAAACGCCCCTGTCTGCTCACCGACGCTGATCGAGTTCCGCCCGTCGTGCCGCCGTCCGATCGATGAACTCCTGCGGGAGGGCATCGACTTCCCCGACTTGTACCCGCCAGAGGTTCGCGTAGAGGCCGTCTTGGGCGATGAGTTCGTCGTGGGTTCCCTGCTCGACGAGCCGGCCGTCGTCGAGGACGAGGATCGTATCGGCGTTCCGAACCGTAGAGAGACGATGGGCGATCGCGAAGGTCGTTCTGTTTTCGATCAGGTCATCCAGGCTGTTCTTGATGAGTACCTCCGTCTCGTTGTCGACGTGGCTCGTCGCCTCGTCCAGGATGAGGATCGCGGGGTCACGTAGCACGGCTCGTGCGAGACTCACCCGCTGGCGCTGCCCGCCCGAGAGCTTGACGCCCCGTTCGCCAACGGTCGTGTCGAGGCCGTCCGGGAGCTCCCGAATGAAATCCCACGCCCCAGCCCGTTTTGCCGCGTTCACGATGTCGGACTCCTCGATGTCGGTCTGCCCGTATGCGATGTTTTCTCGAACGGTCCCGAAAAACAGGAACGGATCCTGGCTGACGTAGCCGATGGCGTTCCGGAGATCCTCCACCTTGACGTCGCGCAGATCGTGGCCGTCGATCCGCACCGCGCCGGCGTCGACGTCATAGAACCGCATCAGCAACTTCACCATGGTGGTTTTTCCCGCCCCGGTCGGGCCGACGACACCGACGTATTCGCCCGGTTCGACGCTGAAGTCGATATCCCTCAGTACCGTCTCGCGGTCGATCTCTCCCTCGATCTTGTAGGCGAAATCCACGTCGTCGTATACCACCTCCCCGTGGACCGATTCGAGCTCCACGGCATCCTCCCGTTCGGCCACCGAGACGGGATATTCGATCAGACCGAAGATGCGCTGGGAAGCGGCCTCCGCGTACTGGTACTGATCGACGATTTCCCCGAACTGGCGCATCGGCCACATAAACCGCTGAGTGTACATCAGGAACGCGACGAGCACGCCGGCCGACAGCGCCATCGTGAACGGGCCGAACGGCCCGTACATGACCCACAGACCGCCGATCGTGAAGGTAATCAGATAGCCGATTCCGGTGATGATCAGCAGGCTCGGGTGGAACTTGATCCGGGTGAGGATCGCCCGCCAGTTTGCCTCCAGGTGATCCTCCGAGGATTCCTTGACGCGTTCGTACTCGTACTCCTCCGTGGTGAACGCTTTCACGACCTCGATGCCGCTCACGTTGTTCTCCAATCGGGCGTTGAGTTGGCCGACCTTCGAGCGCACGTCGATATACTTCGGCTTGATGATCTTGGTGAAGATGTAGCTCGCGGCCGCCAGCAGCGGGATGGGAATCATCGCGACCAGCGCGAGCTGCCAGTTCAGTGCCAGCATCATCGCGAAGGTGCCCCCGACCATCACCAGAATGGTGATCGCAGTGTTGACGTTGCGACGGAGGAACCCCTCGAGTTGGTTGACGTCGTTGTTCAGGATCGACATCACCTCGCCGGTCTGTTTGTTGTCGAAAAACTCCATCTCCATCGCCTGCATCGCCTCGTAGGTGTCGATCCGGACTTCGTGCTGGATGTGGATCGCGAAGTGGTTCCAGGCGTACCCGTTGATCCAGTTGAACACTGCTTCGCCGAGGTACACCACGCCGATCAGCGCAACCAAAAGCATGAACTGCCAGAACGGCTCGGCGGGCAGGAGATCCGGCGGGACGCCGGGGAGGTAGTACGGATCCTCGTCGAAGAACAACGAGTCGATCGCGATGGCCAGGAGGACCGGCGGGAGCAGGTCGAAGAGACGGGATATCATCCCGGCCACGCCGCCCAGGACGAACCAGCCTTTTCGCTTGGCACCGTACTCCCGGAGGATTTCCCACATCGCGTGGTCCTTCTCGGTCTCGAACTCCTCGAAGGTGTCGTCGTCTTTGGCGTCCCCGCCACCACCCCACCCGGCGCTCATGACTGACAAGCGAGTCAGCAACGAACTTCAATGCTTGCATCCCCAGGACGGGCCGGCGAGGTCGACTCTCGCGGGAATCGATCGACGGCTTACGGTCGCATCCTATCCCGGGCTGTCGGATTGCGTGTACCCGACGAGCGTCGCCCCGACTGCGCCGCCGATCCCACCCGCCACGATCGGATACGCGATGCCAGCAACCACGATGGCGGGGAGTAGTTGCGGACCGCCTCGCACGTCGCCGACGGACAGCGAAAACAGCCACACGCCCGCGAGACAACACAGCAGGTACCCGGGGAGGATCGCGGCCCCCGTCGCCGTCCCGATGACGGGGTCGTTCACGCCACGGACCGCGACTGCCACCACGCCTGCCAGAAAGAGCGACACGAGCGGAACGCCGTAGAGCACCGGCGACAGTCCGCCGTCAGCACCGATCAAATCGATCGACATCCGGCCGACCAGCGGGAGATTACGGATCTCGACGGACACGAAGTGTGCGTTGTAGAACGCCCACCCCACGAGTTCTCCCGTCGGGACCTCGCCTTCGAGAAACTCGTGTGCCTGGTGGACTGCCGTGTCTTGGACGTCCCGGTAGGTGAACAGATGGGTGGCCGCATACCCCGCGAGCCACGCGAGGATACCGAGGAGTCCGCCCATCACGACCGTCCAGGCGTCCAACGGTTGCTTTTCCATGGTTACTCCGCCATCCGATCCGCGACGTGATCTGCCATCGGGTCCATCATCGCATACAGTCGGGCCGCGATGATGATAACAGGGCCAGCTGCCAGCAGGAGAAAGACCAGATCGACGAGCCATCCACCACCGCCGGCGAGTCCGACAACCAGCGGGGCCGCTCCCCAGTGGGCGATCAGGACTGCGGCAAGGATCACGAGCCAGTGGACGATGGAGGCGACATGTTCGACCAGGTCCGGTGGTTCGCCGAGCACCAGTGCCGTCATTCCCGCCAGCCCGGAGGCCGCATAGAGGAGGGCGCCTGCCACGAGGAAGGCCGCAACTACGCGTACGAGATCCATGATCGCCACCTCCGTCCCGGGGACCACGCGTTCGATACCCGGAAGCAGCGATACCA
>SKQO01000081.1 GCA_007118975.1 Halobacteriales archaeon
CTGGTCGTGATCGTCGCCCACTATATCATCAACGCGAGCGAGTTTATCCTCAACGAAGGGATCGGAATTGATCCGTTCTCGGCGGTTGCCACGAACTTCCGGTCGGTCAGGTAAGTCGCTCCAACGATCGGCAGTGTGCACGAATGTTCGGTGGTGTCGCTCCCGTCACCTCGGTCACGCGATGGTCGGGGATGAGAATGGGCATCGGATTGTTTCGGAGTGCGGCTGCCACGGCCGCTTTCCGTTCGTCCGAACCCTGGCTTTCCACTGCGGCCACGGCCGCGACGCCATCTGGTGTCAGCTCCGAACCATACCCGATTTCACGCACTGCTTCCAAGACCTTGCGCTCCTCGGTGCTCGTCGTGAGAGCGATCTCGACGTCGCCAAAGTCCTCCTGGGCGTCCCCACGGAGATAGGCGAGTAGTCGATCGAGTACCACGTGATCTTCGCCGGCAGCCGGTGGCTCCGATGATGGAAAGGAAACGCTGATGACCCGGCCACTGGCGACCCCGAGCTGTACCCAGGCGTCGATCGGGGAGCTGTGGGCTGCCACGATGCCTGTCGGGACACCACTACTCATACTGGGTGATCGCACGGCTACGCCTTGAACGTTCCCGGCACGCCGTCACGGAACGCTTATGTACAAATCCGTCCGTTATTGTACAAACATGAACGCTAGTGACGGCATCGCGCCAGCTGTCAGGTCCATTCTGGAGGCGGCGCGCCAACGGCCGGTTCCTGATCGGCAGCCGATCGCCGTCGAGCCTCGCTCACTTCGGGCTGGTATCGAGGCAGCCGAGGAGACCGGACGGGTACCAGTCATCGCCGAGATAAAGCCGAAAAGCCCGTCGAGTCAGTACGACCGGACCGACGATCCCGTTGTCCTCGCCCGGGAGATGGTCGAAGGTGGCGCCACCGCTATATCTGTGCTTACCGAACCAGAGCACTTCGGTGGATCGACAGCGGCGCTCAGTCGAGTCCGGGAGGCGGTTGACGTGCCCGTGTTGAGGAAGGATTTCATCCTGGAGCCTGCGCAGCTGGATGCCGTCGAAGCGGATCTCGTCCTGGTTATCGCTCGATTCGTCGACGACTTGCCCGAACTCGTGACGGCGGCCCGTGAGCGCGGATTCCAGGTATTGGTTGAGACGCACAACGAGGCAGAGGTGGAGGCTGCGGTGGCTGCTGGTGGGGAAATCGTCGGCATCAACAACCGGGACCTGGCCGCCCTCGAGGTCGACCTGGAGACCTTCGAGCATGTCGCTGACTCTGTGCCCGATGACGTCGTGCTGATCGCCGAAAGCGGGATGGAGACGCCGGGGGACGTGCAACGGATGCGTGAGGCGGGTGCGGATGCAGTGTTGATCGGATCCGCCATCATGCGGGGAGACGTGACGGAGCAAACTCGATCGTTCGTGGGGGCAGCGCAATGAGTGGCGGACAGTACGGCCGGTTCGGGGGCCAATACGTCCCGGAGGCGCTCATGCCGGCCATCGACGAGTTGACCGACGCATACCAGCGATACGTGCTCGAGAACGAGGCCGGGTTTATGGATGATCTCGCGGAGCGTCTCGAGACCTTTGGTGGCCGTCCAACCCCCTTGCAGTACGCGGATCAGCTCAGTGACCGCTACGATATCGACGTCTACCTCAAACGTGAGGATCTGCTCCACGGTGGGGCGCACAAGCTCAACAACGCGCTTGGCCAGGTGCTTTTGGCACGGTACATGGGGAAGGAACGAATTATCGCTGAAACCGGTGCCGGCCAGCACGGGACAGCGACGACGATGGCGTGCGCCCACCTCGGAATGCCGTGCGAGGTGTACATGGGCAGACGGGATGTCAACCGGCAACGACCCAACGTCTTCCGCATGCGATTGAACGGGGCGAGCGTCACACCCGTCGATATCGGCCGCGGGACGCTGAAAGAAGCGATTAGTGAAACCATGCGAGACTGGGCCGGGAGCGTTGAGACTACCCATTACGTGATCGGGTCGGTCGTCGGTCCCCACCCCTATCCCGATCTTGTCCGCGAGTTTCAGTCCGTGATCGGCAGCGAGGCGAGGGATCAGTGTCTCGAGAAACTGGGTGAGCTTCCGGACGCGGTCGTTGCTTGTGCAGGTGGGGGCTCGAACGCAATGGGCACCTACGATGCATTCCTCGAGGACGAGTCGGTGGATCTCTACGCCGTTGAGGCCGGCGGGGATAGCCTGGAAATCGATCGCGAGGCCGGGGTTGCACCGAATTCTGCGACCCTCTCCACCGGGACCGAGGGAGTGCTGCACGGCAGTCGGACGAAAGTGTTGCAGGACGACGACGGTCAGATTATGGAATCACACAGCGTCAGTTCCGGGCTCGATTATGCGGGGGTGGGGCCGGAACTCGCACACCTTGCCGAGGAGGGCCGGCTGGCGGCGACACCAGTCGATGACGAGGCTGCACTGGCCGCGTTTCATCGTCTCTCACAGCTGGAGGGAATCATCCCGGCGTTGGAGACCGCACACGCGTTTGGATTCCTCGAGGAACGGGGTGACGACCTGGGGGACACTGCCGTCATCACCGTCTCTGGCCGTGGGGACAAGGATCTCGAATCGGTGATCGAGGAATCGTTCAAGCGGGACCTTCCCGAGGCACCCGATCTCTCGCTGTTCACGACGGACCAGGGAGGCCGCTGATGGGCGTGGACGCGATCCGGGCGGCGTTTGAAGACGGGGCAGCGTTCATTCCGTACTTGGCGGCTGGGGATCCGGGTGGTGACCTCTCGAACTCGACACCCGAATCGGCGATGGCGGCGACGGCAGATTACGTCTCTGCTTTGGTCGACGCCGGTGCCGATGTCGTCGAACTGGGGCTACCGTTCTCCGAACCGATCGCGGACGGTCCTACGATTCAGTCGGCGACAGTCCGTGCACTCCAGGCAGGGATGACACCACCGCGATATCTCGAGCTCGTCGAATCTTTGGACGTCGACGTGCCGATCGTCGCGATGACCTACTACAATCCGATCTACCGGTACGGAGAGCGGGACGGTGTTGGTCCCTTTGTCGAGGCTGCCGCGGCGGCCGGTGTTGATGGGCTTATCATCCCGGATCTACCCGTCGAGGAGAGCGCCCCGCTGGAACGGGCCTGTCGCGAGCATGACGTGGCGTTGATCTTCATTGCGGCACCTACGACACGCGAGGACCGCTTGCGCGCGATTATGCAGCGAGGAACCGGGTACCTGTACGTCCAGGCACGGCTCGGCACCACGGGAGCTAGCCGCTCGGTGAGTGACCAGACCAAACACACGCTTGATCGGATCGCCGCCTACGAAGCCAGTGAAAGACACGCTCGGCTCCCGAAGGCGGTCGGCTTCGGCATCAGTACCGGTGAACAGGCCGCAACTGTAGTGGGGGCTGGGGCGGACGGCGTCATCGTGGGGAGCGCGTTAGTCGATATTGTTGCGGAGGGCGAGGATGTCGTCGCATCGCTCGAGGAACTCGGCCGGGAGCTCAAGGCAGGAGCACGCGCCGGCTTCGATCGACGCACCCAGTAGGCAGGGTGTCACCGCCACGAATTGTGCGGTTCGTGCACCCTGACCACCGAGTTCGGCCATGGCGTGCGTGGGCCGAAAGTAGTGAGCGGGGCTGCCCCGGAGTCGATCCTGCCGATCTGGGGACGTGATCAACCCCCACTGGCCGTCACGTGGCGGTGTTTCGCTCGGACTGGCACCGTCTGCTGGGGAAAACCTCGTAACTCTTACTACCATGCCCGCGAAGATCACCAGCTACGAATGAGCGTAGGCACCGCCGCCCGGCTGGGGCGGCTCGGAACCGACGACCGGTATCTGATCGTTCCCATGGATCACGGGATTACCATCGGGGCGGTCGACGGACTTCGCGACATCGAGCATACGATCGATGCGGTCACCCGTGGTGGCGCGGATGCCGTCCTCACGCAGAAAGGGATCGCGCGCCGCGTCCATGGCAACAAAAACGGCGCCGGGTACATCGTCCATCTGAATGGCTCGACGTCGCTCGGACCGGATAGCAACGATAAACGCCAGACAGGGAGCGTACGGGCAGCCGTTCGTGCCGGGGCCGACGGGGTCTCATATCACATCAACGTCGGGAGCGAGTTCGAACCCGGACAACTCGAGACGCTCGGTGCCATTACGGACGAGGCCAACGAACTCGGCATCCCCGTGCTCGCCATGACGTACGCGCGCGGTCGCCATCTGGAGGGGGAGGATCCGGAACACGATCCCGCGTACCTGGCGCATGCCGTCCGGATCGGTGAGGAAATCGGTGCCGACCTGATCAAGACCGCCTACAGCGGTGATCCCGACTCCTTCGAACCCGTCGTCGCCGCAACCGACCTCCCCGTCGTCATCGCCGGCGGGGCCCGGGGAACCGACCGTGAAACGGCGGCCATGGTTCGTGGCGCGATGGATGCAGGGGCTGCTGGTGTGTCCATGGGACGTTCGATCTTCCAGCACGAAGACCCGGAGGCGATCACGCGGGCCGTGGCGACTGTCATCCACGAGGAGGCGAGTGCCGAGGAGGCGCTCGATATCGCTGGACTCTGAGCACGACGCGAGGAGCCACCCGCATAATCCGGGAGTTCGCCACGTTCAAGCCAGTTCGCGGAGAGCCTGTTCGTATGACGCGATCGATTTGGCTGCGAGCTGACGATGCCGTCGGTGACTGGGACGACCGTCGTCGCCGAATCACGGCGGGACTCGAAGCGGGCGTCGACTGGATCGTAGTCGACGAGTCGGACGTCGAACGCGTCCGCGAACTCGGTGAAGTGAAGGTGGCGGCTTTTCGCGAGGGTGGTGACGTTCACGTGATGGATGCGGAGGCCGAGACCGCCGACGCCCCGGATGTCTTACTCGTCGGCAAGGAAGGAGAAGGCGACGGTACCGTCGATCTTCCCAGCGACTACGCCGGCTCGGCCGACCTCTCGACCCTTCGACGGTCGGAACGCGACAGTGGCGCCTTCGTTCGTATTCTGGACGAACCCTACGAAGACTTCGCGAAGGCGGCGGCCGAGGCGGCGGATTATACGATCGTTGTCGGGGAAGACTGGCAGATTATCCCCCTCGAAAACCTCATCGCGACGATCGGTGACGAGACAACCCTGATTGCGGGCGTGGGCGATGCGGCCGAGGCACGGACAGCCTTTGAGACCTTGGAGATCGGTGCGGACGGCGTCCTGTTGGATGCGGACAGCCCGGACGAAATTCGAGAAGCAGTTCGGATCCGGGATGAAGCCTCGCGGGAGACGCTCGAGCTCGAATGGGCCGAAGTCGTGGAGATCGAGCAGACGGGTAGCGCTGATCGCGTGTGCGTCGACACCGGTTCCATGATGAGCGACGAGGAGGGAATGCTCGTTGGCAGCATGTCCCGTGGGCTGTTTTTCGTTCACGCGGAGACGGCTGATTCACCATACGTGGCGTCGCGCCCGTTTCGAGTAAACGCCGGTGCGGTGCACGCCTACGTCCGCGCCCCCGGTGGACAGACCAAGTACCTGGGCGAGCTTCAGAGCGGCGATGCCGTCCAAATCGTAGACACCGATGGTCGCACACGAGAGGCGATCGTGGGCCGCTCGAAGATAGAACGACGTCCGATGTTCCGGGTCGTCGTCGAAACCGACGACGGCGATCGCGTGGAAACACTGCTCCAAAACGCCGAGACGATCAAGGTGCAGACCCAGAACGGCCGAACGGCGATAACCGATCTCGACGTTGGGGACGACCTCCTGTTATACCACGAGGACACTGCTCGGCACTTCGGTGAAGCGGTCGAAGAGACGATTATCGAGCAGTAACTGTCACTGACTCGGCTTATTTTCCGCCCGGAGTTCTGCCGTACACCAGTGACAGAAACTAAGCTCCTCGTCTAACTCGCGATTGCAATGCGGACAGCGGGTGCCGGAGACCGCAGCGTTCGCTTGCTTGGCTGTTCGGTAGGCGTCCAGTACATTCAACACGACGACGCCAGCGATCACGAGGTATGTTTCGGGCGGGAGGGAAGAAACGGCAGCAACGACGTCACCGACGCCGCGGATCTCCGTGATGATCTCCTCGGGGACAAACACGACCGCGGTCAACGCCACCATGGTCGCCCACAGCAGTGCTCCTGCCCAAGCTCGGAGATACACGTGACCCAGTCCGGGGTAGATGACCGCAAGCCCCGCAGCGACCCCCGGCCGTTTGCGGGCACGTCCCATAGATGGTGCGACGGGGCGCCCCGCTGATAAATCGATTGGGTCGAGGGCAGCAGTTTTTGCCCTGGTCCGAGTACCGGTCGATGAGAGGCCATCATCGATGACCGCGATCCCGTCATACGAGGAGGTGCTCGTACCGACCGACGGCAGCGAGGCCGTGACCACCTCGACTGCCCACGCGCTGTCGGTTGGGGACGACAGTACGCGAGTCCATGCCCTCTACGTCGTCGATCAGCGCGTCACAATGTCGGCGCCCGCGAACACGAGGGAGGAGCTGCAGGCGACGCTACAGGAGGAGGGACAGGCCGCCGTCTCGTCGGTTGCAGATCAGGTGGAGGGGGCAGGACGTCAGAGCTCGACGGCGATCAGGGAAGGAACCCCCTCGAAAGAGATTCTCGAGTATGCCCAACAGGAGGGTATCGATCTGATTGTCATCGGGAGTTCGGGCAAGAGCCCACGAGAGAAGGTAATGACGATGGGCAGTGTTTCAGAGCGGGTCGTTGATAACGCTACCCTACCAGTGTTGGTCGTTAAGGACGACTGAGGTCGTCAGCGAAGCGTGTCGATTAGTTCCGCCATCCGTCCGAGTTCGAATTGCCCCGGAGCGGTTGCTCCCTGATCGCTGGGTGGCGCGTACCCGATTCGTGAACCGTACAGTGGTGCCACGACTCGTGAATGGCGGCCAGCCTCTCCCATCGACATTGTCGCTACCGGGATTCCGCGATCCGACAGTTCATGTGTAACCTGGAGTAGTGGAAGGACGTCACCGATGTGGGATGCCATCACGGCTATTTTGGCTATGTCGGCGTGTTCGCTCCCTTCAATAAGGCGGCGTCTCATGGTCGTTTTCGACGGTGTCGATTCGAAATCGTGCCAGGATGCAATGACGTCGACATTTTGCGTTGCCGCCGTTTCGAGCACGCGGGTAGCCGTGCCATCGGATATCGCTGCTAACTCGACATCGATCGCCGCGACCGCCGGGATGCTCATGGCGTCGGCCAATTGATCCAACCGCCCCTTGTCGCTTGCTTTCCCACCTTCCCACTTCGCACGGTTTGTGGCGATGATCGGAAGGGTCCCATCGAACTGCCGGAGTTGATCGAGAGGGTTCTCGGCGAGATCCATCCGAAACTCGATGGCGTCCGCGGGTCCGAGCTGGGTGGATAGACCGGCCAGCGAGTCCACCGCTGCCGCGAGGGTGAACGATTCGAACACGGCTGAGGGAATGTCGAAGGTGTACCTATGACTTTCGGCTGGTGGGAGGATCCCAATGTTCAGGTCGCCGACGCCAGAGGATCCCAGTATGGAGAATCGGGTGGTATCGCTCGCACCGAGCGCCACGGCAACCATTCAGGCCCCTCGATCGGGCCGACGTACTCGTTGGCGTCACGAAGCACGATGAACTTACCGTACCATCAGTCGGTGGCTGGTTGACGCCCGATTTGGCTCGCATCGAATCGCTATCTCCAGATGTGGTCATTACTGTCGATGCGCTCCAGACTGAGATCGTGGCTTCGCTCCGGGAGCGTGGTCTGGACGTGTTCCATACGACGCCCAACACGCTCGAGCAGGTGCTCGAGTCCATCCTCGACATCGGCTCGGCGATCGGCGCTGATCGGCCCGCCTGCCGTCTCGTCTCGAACATGCGTCAGGCGTTTGCGACAATCGAGGACGCAACGCAGGACGAACGGACGCCAGTCGTCTACTGCGAGGAGTGGTCGACACCACCGATGGTGGCAGGAAATTGGGTACCTGATCTCGTAGGGATCGCGGGCGGAACGTATCCGTTTTGTGACGCGGGCGAGCGTTCCCGGCGAGTCTCGGAGGCAGCTGTGGA
The DNA here is from genome assembly GCA_007118975.1 of Halobacteriales archaeon. Lineage (GTDB taxonomy): Archaea > Halobacteriota > Halobacteria > Halobacteriales > SKNY01 > SKNY01. Next base: position 8,044 of record SKQO01000081.1, read on the forward strand.
GGAGGCAGCACCAGAACACGTTTTTCTTCACGTCTGTGGGGCTGGGGATGCAGTCGATTCATCCGGCTTCAGCGATCGATCCTGGGCGCTACCCGCCATCGAAAAGGGACACATCTGGGTGGTCGACGATTCGTTACTCAATCAGCCCGCTCCGTCCCTCGTCGAGGGAGCGCGGATCCTGGCCAGTCGAATGCACGAGGGCATCGAAATCCCACTACCGGTGAATTAACCGACAACCGGTAATCCTCAGTTGGCTTCTTGCTCCAGCTCTTCGTCCTCGAGTTCGATGTCCAGGTCCTCGTCGGCTTCCGCAATGACGTCATCGGCGGACTGGAGATCCGCTCGATCGGTGCCTTCTTTGATCGCCTGGGCCTCTTGTTCCATCTCCTCGAGATCCATCTCCGCTTCCTCGTCGATCTGTCCGATCAACTCCTCGATGTTGTCCAGGCCGAGTAACGTCCGCGTCTCCTCGTCGAAATCCTGGCTTTCGAGAAGCGCATCGTCGATTTTCATTTCACTCCCGGTGAGATGCTTGCTGTACCGGCCCAGCAACGATGAAAGCTCTTGTGGAAGGACGAACGTCGTCGACTCCCCTTCGCCGATTCGCTCCAGTGTCTCCATACCACGTTCGATCACTGCCCGCTCACCCATCGCTTCCGCGGAGCGAGCGCGGAGCACAGTCGCGACGGCATCACCCTGCGCCTCCAGGATCTGGCTTTGCTTTTCGCCCTGTGCCGTAATGATCGCCGATTGTTTGTCACCCTCCGCACGCTCGATGGCCGATCGTCGCTCCCCTTGGGCTTCCAGGATCATTGCCCGGCGCTTTCGCTCGGCCGACGTCTGCTGTTCCATCGCGCGCTGGACGTCCTGGCTCGGGTTGACTTCACGGACCTCCACGCTTTCGACACGAATCCCCCACTCGTCGGTGGGCTCGTCTAGTTCACGGCGGATTTTGGCATTGATCTCCTGTCGTTTGTTGAGTGTGTCGTCGAGTTCCATGTCCCCGAGGACGGCGCGGAGTGTGGTCTGTGCCAGATTCGAGACGGCTTTTTTGTAGTCGTCCACCTCAAGGTACGCCCGTTTAGCGTCCATCACGCGAATGTATACGACAGCATCGGCCGTAACAGGCGAGTTATCCCGTGTTATCGCTTCCTGCCGAGGGACGTCGATCGTTTGCGTTCGCATATCAAAGACGTGGGTCGCGCTCACGAACGGGGGAATGAAATGGATTCCCGGCTCGAGCAAGCCCCTGTATTCCCCGAAGACCGTCAAGGCACGCTGTTCGGTCGCGTCGACGATCTCGACCATCTGCCAGACGATGACGATCGCGAGCCCCAGCAGGAGGAGCGCAGCAACCATCAGCGGCGTCACCACCTGGAGTGGCGCGAGGAAAGATAGCATGGTCCAACATTACCCAGTCGGGAGCAAAAGCGTTCCCCTACCGCAATCTTTACGCGGATTCGACATCCTCGACGGGTTCCGCGCTCCGTTGACGCCCGGCGGCCAGTTCGCGATCGATGTCATCTTCTACTGCCCCGATGGCCTCGACTTTGAGGACGTTACCGCCTCCCGGGTCGATTACGATCACTTCCTCGCCTTCCGGAATCTCCCCCGAAAGACATCTGGCCTGGTAGAACGGGTTGAATCCGCCGCTGTCGAGTTTGACTTGCCCGGCCGTCGGCGTGACTCGTTCGGTCACGCGACCGGATGTCCCGCGTAACGAGGCCGAGTCTTTGGTCCTCGCCATCCCTTTCCCGCCGTAGATATCGAGTTCGCGGTAAAGAAACAGGGCGACGGCCCCAGTCAGCAGGATCGTGAGCGCCATGAGCGCGGTCAGGAGCGCGCCTGCCAACCATGTCGACAACACCAATCCGAGCAACCCGGCGACGATCAGAGCCACGCCAAGGACAATGAGGTGGGCGCCAGGGGCAATCGCTTCGCCGATCCCGAGCAGCACGCCCACGATCAGGAGGATCACCGGCAAGGGGACCCCGAACACGTCCACCATGTGCAAAGGATACGGTACACCTGCGTTTAACTCTTACAGGGGTCGGGCACGATCACAACAGGCCGAGACCGTCTAGAAAGACCGCGACTGTTGCGACCGCTCCCAGAATGACGAACAGTGCGTGCTCCAAACGGGGCGATCCAGGCGTTACTGATCGATCGATTTCGTACATTTCCTCTGTTTGCGGTGATTCGAACTGCGGTATCCGGTTGTTCGCATTATTTTCGTCTTCTTCGAGCATGCGGGGGTTCTGGGCCAACTCGTCCTCAAATCAGTCCTTCAGTGCCTTGGCCGTACCGGAATCTCACTCTCGTGCACCCGCCACCCGCGATGCGTGCTCAGATCTCGGCTCTTGGTTGACGCTCTGCGACAGGTGCGATCGCGCCTTCGTAGACGACGCCCCGTTCGGCGTCGACCGTTACGTCTGTACCAGGAACTATGTCGTCGGGTTTGGTGGCGTTGCTAATCATCGGGATGCCGTACTCCCGAGCAACGATGGCTGGATACCCGGTCAGTCCGGGTTCCGCGGTAATAATGCCCCCGAGGCGTCCCGGGTCGTTGGTAAACTCGTGGTCGAATTCACGGGATAACCAGACGATGGCTCCCTCGGGGAGGTCAGAGAGGTCGCCGTGTTCCAGTGGATGCACCGGACCGATGGCACGCCCGGGCACGACGACCCGGCCCGCGGCCAACGTCTCCGCAGCAACGTGAACCTTGAGGGTATTTGTCATCTCTCCACCTTCCAGGGCACGCATCAGCCCGACGATCACGACGACGGTATCCCCACTCTCCAGTAGGCCCCCTCCCATCGCCTGCTGCATGCCGTCCTGAATCACATCGGTTACGTTCGCGTCGTTCCCGTCAACCAGACACGGATACACGCCGCCTGAGAGGGCCAGTTCTCTCGTGATTCTCGGTTCCAGCGTCGCGGCGACGATCGGGACCTCAGGCCGAAACTTCGCCGTCTTCAATGCGGTGTAACCCGTTTCGCTGACGGCTAGTATAGCGCGTGCCCCCAAATCACGGGCGAGATAACGGCCGGATCTGGCGAGCGCGTCGATGCGGTGGCGGTGCGCCGGCGGAATGCGCTGTTCCCGGAGTTCCGCGTATTCGTCGCTTCGTTCGATCTGTCGAATAATTCGGTCCATTGTTTCGACGACGCGAACGGGATGGTCCCCGACGGCAGTCTCCGCCGATAACATCACCGCGTCAGTGCCGTCTAATACTGCATTTGCCACATCCGACGCTTCCGCGCGCGTCGGGCGACGGGATTCGATCATCGAATCGAGCATTTCCGTCGCGGTCACGACCGGGACGCCGTTTTGGTGGGACCGACGGATCAACCGCTTTTGAATGATGGGCACGTCCTCCATCGGACATTCCACGCCGAGATCACCACGGGCAACCATGATTGCGGCAGCCGCTTCGATGATTTCATCCATGTTTGTGACGGCGTCGGCTCGTTCGATCTTGGCGATGATCGGTACTGGCTCGCCGTGTTCTTCGACCGTCGCGTGCACTTCCATGATGTCCTCGGCATCCCGCACGAAGCTGGCCGCAACGAAATCGACGAGATCCTCTCCGACGAGCGCGAGATCGTCGCGGTCTTTCTCGGTCACCATCTCCAGGTCCAGGTCGACTCCCGGAATGTTCACCCCCTTCCGACCACCGAGCGTCCCGCCTTCTGTTATTTCGGCCGCTACTTCGCGTTCGGAACGCTCCCTGACGATAGCCTCGATGCGGCCGTCGTCGAGCAGCACACGGTCACCTGATTCCACAGTGGTGATCGAACGGGTCAGCCCGATCACTGGCAGATCGGTGGCTGCACCCGCCCGAAAGTTGACGGTTTGACCTGCCGAAAGTTCGACCGGCTCTGCACATGCTGCAGTTCGAATTTCCGGGCCTTGGAGGTCGAGAACCGTAGCGATTGGTCGCTCGACGCGGGCGTCGATCTCGCGTACCCGTTCGAGATACCGGCGTGTCGTGGCAACATCCCCGTGGCTGGCGTTGATTCTCGCGACCGTCATCCCCGCCCCAACGAGATCCTCGATCACCCGCAGGCTCTCGGATGCGGGGCCGAGGGTGCAGATGATCTTCGCATTGCGCATGCGCCGGGCATCGGCGCGCCGACGTATAAAAGGGCTGGGGCTCGTTCACCGGATCCGCTCGCCCGGATCAGCAGGCTCCACGGTCGTCAGTAATTTCGCGTCGGTGCCCGCTGCCAGGACCATCCCGTCGCTTTCGACCCCAAAGATTTCCGCTGCTTCCAAGTTTGTCAGCACGACCACCGTCTGTCCCGACAGCTCATCGAGCTCGTAGTACGGCTTCAATCCTGCAACGACCTGTCGTACTTCGGAACCGATATCGACCTCGAGGCGTACCAGTTCGTCCGCTCCCTCGATCGCCTCCGCGACGAGGATCTCCCCGGTCCGGATATCGAGGGACTGGAATGTCTCGAAGTCGATACGGGCGGGCTCGATAGTGTCCTCTTCTGATTCTTCCTCGCGGAGGTCCATGCGATCCGCGAGATCTGCGGATAGCTCATCCAGTCGTTCCTCCTCAATCTGCTCAAATAATTCCGAGGGCGCTTCGAACGTCGACGGTGGCGCAACCAGACTCTCCGCAAGCGTCGCGTCCCCCGGCGAGCCGTCCTCGGCCAGTTGTGCCCACAGCGTCGCGGCCGTTTCGGGGAGAGTCGGTTCGGCCAGGATCGCCATCGCCTTGGCAAGCTGTACGCAGTCTCGAATTACCTGTGCGGCGGCGTCAGGGTCCTCCTCGAGCAGGTGCCACGGTTCGTTGCGCTGGATGTACTCGTTTCCAAATCGCGCGAGTTCAACCGGAACCAGGCCGACGTTCCGCACATTGTACTCGTTGATCGCCTCTCGCAAGTCGTCACAGGCAGCCTGGATTTCCCGCTCGACTTCCGGGGAGACACCGACGTCCGGTGTTCCGCCGTAGTTGCGGTGGGCGAACAGCAAACTCCGATACACGAAGTTCCCGAGCGTACCGACGAGTTCGCCGTTGACCCGATCACCGAATTTTCGCCACGAGAAATCGATGTCTTGCTGGAGTCCCCCGGTGGTCGTCAGATAGTATCGGAGCAGATCCGGCGCGAATCCCTCGTCGAGATAATCTTGTGCCCAAATCGCACGGTTTCGACTGGTCGACAACCCCTTGCCGGCGATGGTGATGAATCCGTGCGCACAGACTGCTCGAGGAAGGTTGTAATCCGACCCGGCGAGCATCGCAGGCCAGAACACCGTGTGATGCTGGATAATATCCCGCCCGATGACGTGTACGATGTGGCCATCTCCCCGCCACGGCTCCCGCCAGTCGTAGTCTTCGTCCACGAGGCTTTCCGCGTACTGGATCGTCGAGGCGATGTATTCGATGGGTGCGTCGACCCAGACGTACAGTACGAGATCGTCCTCGCCCGGATAGGGGATTCCCCAGTCGATGTCACGGGTAATACACCAGTCCTGGAGCCCTTCTTCGATCCATTGGCGGGGCTGGTTTCGTGCGTTTGCGGTTCCCTCGAGCCCGTCCAGGAATTCCTCTAATACGTCCTCGAACGCCGATACGCGGAAGAACTTGTGGGGCCGGGTGCGGTACTCGGCCGGGTTACCGGTAATGCTCGACACCGGATCCTCGATTTCCCCTGGCTCCAGATGGCGCCCACATCCCTCGTCACATTCGTCCCCTCGCGCGGGCTCTCCACAGTACGGACATCGACCCTCCACGTACCGATCCGGCAGCGGCTGTTCTTCGACCGGATCGAAAGCGACCTCGATCTCTCGATCGTAGATATGACCGCCTTCCTCGAGCGTCTCGACGATGTCGAGCGTGAGTTCGGTGTTCGTCTCGTCGTGGGTGTGGCCGTAATTGTCGAAGGAGAGATTGAACTGCGGGAACAGCTCGAGGAACCGTTCGTGCCACTCGAGGGCAAACTCATCGGGCTGTTTGCCTTCTTGTGCTGCGTTGACGGCCACCGGCGTCCCGTGCATATCCGACCCGCACACGTAGATCGAGTCCTGACCGATGCGATTCAGCGCTCGATTAACGACGTCTGCACTGACAAGGCTCCGAAGGTGACCGATGTGGAGATCCCCGTTAGCGTACGGGAGCCCACACGTGACGATCGTTGGTTGTTCGGTTGGGTAGCGATCCGCGCTCATACCTTCGTTCGGACGCCAGCGGCCCTAAAACCACGCGATTCGTCAAACCGGTGTAGCTACCCGTGATGATCTCGGGGCTCGTGCCGGGCGCGATCGATATCCGCGAGAAAAGACGCTAACTGCTCTCGTGTCACGTGCGGCATGCAGACGACGCGTGTTTCCCCTGTTTGGGTCCGAGAGAGGCGCCATCCCCGGCTCCGCAATGCGGAAAACACCAGCTCGGGTAGCTCCACAGCAACTATCGGTAGCTCGGGCTCCACGACGTGGAAATCACGATCACGTAGCTCTGTGACGAGCATAGACGCGTTTTCGGTAGCTCGCTCGTACTGCGCCCGGTAACCATTCGGCCACAAGGCATCGATCGCTGCATGGGCACTCGCAACACCGGCGCCACTACGGGTCCCACCGAGCGTGACCTGCGTCCCCGATTCCAAGTACGGTGTCTCAACTTCCAGGAGCTCGAGCAACTCCGGGGATCGGCAGAGGAACCCGCCCGCTGGGATTGCCGCACGCCCCAGCTTGTGGGGATCGATAGTCAGGGTGTCGATCGGGGCATCACCGAAATGCCAGGGTCTATCGGCAAACGGCAACGCGAAACCGCCGAAGGCCGCGTCGACGTGACACAGGATGTCGTGCTCGCGGGCCAATTCCCCGATGGCTGGTATTGGGTCGACTCGCCCGTACTCCGTCGTACCACCGACGGCGACGAGCATCACCGTGTTCTCGTCGATGGCACGTGCCATCGACCCGACGTCAGCTCGTTGGTCGTCACCCAGGGCCGTCCGCCGGACCTCGACTCCGAGCAGCGAGCCTGCCTTGTCGAAACTGAAATGGCCGCTTTCGGGGAGCACCACGTTCGGACAGCCCGTCGAACTGAGCTCTCTCGCGACACGAAGGGCCTGAATGTTTGCCTCCGTTCCTCCCGTCGCAATGTATCCGGCCGCGTCCGGGTGGCCGGCGATCTCGCCCAACCATTCGACCGTCTCGTGTTCGATTGCTGCGACCGTCGGGTAGGTTTCTGGATCGCCGGGATTCGTCTCGAGAAACTCGATGGCCGCCTCCTTGGCAGCTGGATGCGGTGGAGTGCACATCGAAGAGAGGACCCGACCGAACGACTGAGGCTCACCCCACACCATTGGTCGCCGTTGGTCCAATCGAAGGTTACCCGTTTCGTTGTGGCCTCACGAGTAGATTACCCGGGCTCCGGCGTCTCCGCGAGGGCTGGCGTGGGCGGGGCCGGGGCGCCAGGGTTTACAATCCATAGGTCCCCGAACAGTTCGTCCTGCTCCAGTTCCACGTGACCGCGGTGGGCCAAAAACAATAGCCCGAGGTACGTGCCCACGGCCGAGCCGGCGACGTCATGGATCTCAGCGAATAGGACCTCTCGGCGCCCGGCGTCGAACTGCTCGTCGACTGCCCGCCGTACTTGTTCGATCAGGTCCTCGATGTCCTCGCCGTGGGTCGCGCCAGTCACCTCTGCCTCGGTCGGTTCGTGATCGAGTCGGTGCTCGTCGGTCGTGTGGTAGTCGATCGATTGGGTACCGCGGTGGAACCCTCGTGGCGACCCCGACGTATCGTACTCGCGGGCCGGTTTCCACCAGGTGCGTCGTTCGATATCACGCAGTTCGCGAATCAGCTCGTCGAGCGTCTCGGGCGTTCCCCGAACCCGTTTGCGCTCGAGGCGGCGGTCGATCTCCCGTTCAAGCTCGCCGATGGGGTCGAACGGGACGTCGTCCGGAGGTGCCATGTCCGGGAACGCTTCGTCGGTCTGTTCGGGTTCTGCTTGGTCCTCCTCGAGCAAGGCGTCGCTTTTCATCCGCAACAGCACGCTGGCATAAAACAACGCCCGTCCGGATACCCGGAGGTCGACGGCCTCCAGGCGTTCCAGATACGCGTCGGTGACTGCCACGATGTCGATGTCCCACGGCTCGATCTCCCCATCCTCGGCGAGCTGGACGAGAAGTTCGACCGGTTCACCGCCCGTGTCATCGAACTGTTCTTGCTCAGTCATCCGCCGGAACCTCCGCACCGCGACCATCAAGTTTGATCCCGGTCACGGCGCTCAGGTTGTTCTCCTGCATCGTCACCCCGATGGCCCGGCTCGATCGTTCTAACATCGCTGTCCGGTGGGATACGACGACGAACTGGGCCCGTTCGGCCAGCTCGTCGACGAGTTCGCCGACCCGGTCGGCGTTGACAGCATCGAGGAATGCGTCGATCTCGTCAAGTGCATAGAACGGCGCCGGTCGATACCGCTGGATCGCGAAAATGAACGCGAGTGCCGTGAGCGATTTCTCGCCGCCCGACATCGCCTCAAGCCGTTGGATGGGTTTATCGGCTGGTTGTGCTTCCATCGTGAGCCCGCCTTCGAACGGATCTTCCTCGTTTTCCAGGTGGAGCGAGCCAGTACCCGCCGATAGACGATCGAAGATCGCTTCGAAATGCTCGTTGATCCCTCCGAAGGCCTCCATGAAGGTCTCGCGCTTTTGTGTCTGGTATGACTCGATGCGATCGAGGATCGCCTGGCGTTCCTCCTCGAGAACCGACCGCCGGTCCGTCAGCGTGGACAATTCCTCCTCGACCCGGTCGTATTCATCGATCGCCAACATGTTCACCGGCTCGAGCGCTTCCATCTCCTCGGTCAAGCGCTCGATCTCGCTCGTAACCGTGTCGTGGTCCGGAAGCTCCGCTGGATCGTAGTCATCGACTTCGGCGGACAGCTCCTCGATTTCCTGTTCCAGGGCGCGTTGGTCTGCGCGCAGTCCCTCGAGTTCGTTTTCGAGTTCGGTGACTTCTGCCCGTTGTTCGTCACGCTCCCGGGTCGCTTCGTCGATGCGGGTTTGGAGGTCATTTCGTTCGGCTTTGAGCTCGGCCAGATCCTCCTCGAGCTCCTCGATCGCCTCACGTTTTTCCGTTAGCCCCTGTTCGGCCGTCCCAATCTGGTCTTCGTACTCTTCGATCCGCTCCTCTTCCTCGGCTTTGCGGTTCTGGGCGGTCTCGATCTCTTCGTGCAGCTCCTCGATGGAGGATTCGGCGTATTCGGTCTCGAGGTGGAGCTCGTTGAGGGTCGCATCCAGCTGGACGATCTCCTCTTCGTGCTCGGTGATCGTCTCGTTACACTCCTCGATGGCTGCCGTCAGGTCGGGGATGTCAGAATCTGCGAGCTCCGTCTCCAGCTCATCGATTTCCGCCTCGATCTCCTTGATCCGTTCATCCGTCTGCGCCGCTTCGGCTGCGAGTTCCTGCATCCGCTCGTCGACCTGCTCGCGTTCGGCCTCTTTCTCCTCGGTTCGTTCCCCGAGCGTTTCCAGCCGTTCCTCGAGTTCGGCACGCTCCCGATCGATGGCGTCGATCTCGGCTTGAATTTCGCTGCGCTGGTCTCGTGCATCCGACCGTCGCTCTCTGGCCGATTCCAGTCGTTGTTCGACTGCCTCCAGTTCTTCCCTGTGTTCTTGGCGCGATGCCTCGAGCTCGGTAATTCGCTCTGCGACGCGCTCTAACCGCCCTTTTCCCGACTTTGAGAACGAGTACCGTGACCCCGACCGGCTTCCACCGGTCATCGCGCCGCTCTTCTCCACCAGGTCTCCGTCAAGGGTTACGAGCCGGTATGAGCCCATATGTCGACGGGCCGTTTCCATGGTGTCGACCACGAGCGTTGCGCCCAGCACGTAGGAAAAGGCGCCGGCGTACTGGTCGTCGAAATCCACGAGATTGACCGCGAAATCGATGACACCATCGTCATCCGGGAGTGAAGGGACTCTCCGTTCGTCCATCTCGGTCAGGGGCAGAAACGTCGCTCGTCCAGCGTTACGAGATTTCAGATGTTCGATACACCGTGAACCGACGCCGTCGTCGTCCACCACTACGTTGGCCAATCGGCCCCCGGCAGCTGTCTCACACGCTTCTGCGTACTCGGGGTCGACACCGCCGAGCTGTCCGATGGTGCCGTGAACTCCCTCGAGTCCAGCGTTGAGGATGGTCGTCACGGCGCGTCCATACGACTGGTCGCCGTTTTGTGAGGCCTGTGCTTCGAGCTCGGCATACTCCTGTCGGGCGGCTTCTAGCTCGTCCTGAACCGTCTGGAGGTCTTCTTCGACGGCTCCTTTGTCCTCTTTGAGATCTTCAATGACCGTCTCGATCTGTTCAACGTTCTGTTCTGCCCGTTCCAGCTCGTGTTCGAGTTCATCGAGTTCCTGTTCGACACGTTCGATCTCGGCGGCTGTCTCTTCCCGCCGGTTTTGCAACTCCTCGAGTTCCTCGGATCGTCGACGCGCCTCGTCTAGCAATCGATCCTGCTCGTGTTGGACGTCTCGTTTTTCCCGTTGCGCGGTATCGAGTACTTTCGTGCGGTCCTGGAGTTTCTCCCGGAGCGATTCGTACTCGGTGTCGGTCGCCTCGAGTTCGGCCTCCAGCTCGGCCCGCTCTTCTTTCAGGTCCTCTATCGTCGAGGTGATTCGGGCTTTCTCGAGTTTTCGATCCCGTACCTGTTCTTCCAGATCATCGATACGTTCTTGCGTCCGATCGAGGTTGACGAATGCCTCCCGGCGGGTGGCTTCGGCCTCGGAGATGCGGTCCTCGGCTGCATCGATCCGATCCTCGTACCGATCGATCTCCCCTTTGATTTCCTCGATCTCTCGTTTGATCCGGAGCTGTTCGTCCTCTCCGGTGCGCTCGATTTCCCGATTGAGTGCCTCCAGCTCCGTTTGAAGGCGGTTCACGCGCGCCTGGTGGACATCGAGTTCTTTTCGTTCCTCAGAGAGACAATCCTCGAGCGACGAAATCCGCGCTTGAATCTCGCCCCGTTCGTTCCGCTTTCGTTCGAGTTTCGCGGCCTGCTGGAACCCTTCGTACCGTTGGCGCTCCTCCCGAAGCTCCTGGTACGCCAGTGCAGCCTCCCGCTCGTCGGCGAGCTGGTCGAGACGACCTTCCTTCTCTTCGATTCGCAGATCTGCTTCGTCGATCCGTTCTGCAACCGTGTCCAGTTCCTCGCCTGCGGCCTCCGTCTTCTCGTCGAACTCCGAGACCCCGGCGATCTCGTCGATAATCTCTCGACGCCGGCCGGCGGTCATATTTATGATGCCGGTGACGTCACCCTGCATCACCACGTTGTATCCCTCGGGGGTAACACCGGCCTGCCCCAGGAGATCCTGGATATCCGAGAGGTTGACCGAACGACCGTTCAGATAATAATACGAGTAGTAGTTGTCTTCGGTCCGTCTGATCCGGCGTCGTACGGTGATCTCGTCGACATCATCGACGTCCGTCGTCCCCATCGCGGACTCGATCTGCCCCCGCGAAAGGGCGCGATCCTCGTTTGCGAGCGTAATCTCCACAATTGCCTCATTCGGTGCATCGCCACCGGTTTCCTCGTTCGCATGCCCCGGATTGTAAATCAAGTCCGTCAGCTTGCGTGCCCGGATCCCCCGTGTCCGGGCGAGACCGAGTCCAAAGAGCACGGCGTCGATGATGTTACTCTTCCCGGATCCGTTCGGTCCGCTGATCGTGGTAAAATCGTCATGAAACGGAATCCTGGTGCGACGTCCGAAGCTTTTGAAATTCTCCAGGACGAGTTCCTTGATGTACATTGGTTAGGTCGAAAACGAGGGGGGCACGGCTCGCACCGCGTTATGCGACGATGATGTCTTCCAAGCCGGTCTGTTCCTCATCATTTCCGTTGGCTTCTTCCCCGATATCGACGACACCGCCGTCAGGCTCGGGCCGCGCGCCGTCTCGGAGCTCGGCCAGTTCACGTTCGAGTGTTCGAATCCGTTCGTTTGCGTCGACGAGCTCCTCCCGTAGCCCGTCAACGGTTGCTTCCATGTGGGCGACAGTGGACTCGAGTTCGACGATCCGGTCCGTCATTACCTGAAAGGGCCCGCTCCGGACTTATAAGTGTGCGTCAGACACGTACTAGAGATGTGACAGGTGTCCACAAGCCGGTCCGGCCGTCACGGAGCCGCCCAGAGCCAGATCGTCGTGCGAATGACAGGCGTCATAGGGAAACAGAACGGACACACCTGGCCGACGAGTCGCGGGATATCTTATCA
>SKQO01000168.1 GCA_007118975.1 Halobacteriales archaeon
GTCGCCACACCCTCGTCGTACAGCCGTTCAACGAGGTCACGCACCAGCGCGTTCTGTGCGTGGTCGCGGCGCATCGTCCGCTGTCGGTACAGCCGTCGAATCCGCTTGGAACTGTAGCGTCTCTTGCGTAGTTTCGACTGGAGACGGGCGATTTCGTCTGTCGTCCCGCGGAACCGTCCGAACAACTCCCGACCGTCGTAGCGGTACTGGGAACCGGTGGTCGTGGAACAGGCGACGAGATTGTTCGCACCCACGTCGAGGGCGGCTTCTTCGGAAGCCAGTGGTGAATCCAGCCGAGAATCAGGGACGGTGACTGGTTGAAAAGCCCTGAACGTGTCGGTTATCTCATCGTAGTGTAGTTCCAGACGACCTTGTTTGCCATCCCACTTCGGATTCCCTCGGACTTCGAGACGGAGTCGTTCGTGATAGCCGAGTCCGTATTCTGCTTTCAGTTCTTGCCCGACAGGGATATCGAGACGACTACGCTTGCCCCACTGAATCGTGTACTGGTTGCATCGGATGTAGGTACGGCGTTCGCGTCCGTCCTCCTCGTTGCCCCAGTACGACGGTGGGTTGGCCTCTTCGCCGTTCTCCTTGAGGGCAAAGAACGATCGCCACGCTTCGCTGTTCTTGCGCGTGATCTGTTGAACGGTCGCGCTCCCGACGACACCGTTGTAGCGCCTGCGGTACTCGGAGGTGTCCCATACGTCGCCGTCACCGAAGTAGTTCTGACGGCGTTCGTAGGTGAGTTCGTTCCACAGCGAGGCAGAAGCGTCGAGTAGCCGTAGGAGGCACTCTTTGTCGTTCTCGGTCTGTGGCGCGACCTCGAAGGTGTTGACGCGCTTCATTTGTCGTCACCTCCCTGTTCAGCGATGTACTGTTCGACAGCGCCCTTCGAGGCGCTTCCCGCCGTCCCGACGTCGTACGAACGAGTCCACTTCACGCGGTCGTCGTACCGCTGGTTGTACTTGCGGGCGAAGATGCCTTTGACCCAGTTGACGATGAGTGACGGGGCGTTCCTCGGCGAACTCCCGATGAACAGGTGTACGTGGTCAGACATGACCTCGGACTCGGCCAGTTCGAGGCCCTTGACTTCACAGATTTCCGCGAAGATGGCTTCGAGACGTTCCTTCGTCTTCCCCGTCAGGTGCGAGCGCCGATACTGAGCGGAACCCTGTTCCGCGAGGTCAGCGGAATCTTCGATTCCGCCAGATTTCGGCACGAACACTATGTGGTAGTAGCGTTCGTATTTCACGTGACGGGTGCTCTTTACCATCACCGTGCTTGGCCGCCCAATGTGATGTAAAACCGTGGGCGAACCGCATCCATGCCATCCCCGGCGGTTGCATACTATTGGTCGGCTTCATCGCCGTCCTCGAAAAGCCGAAGCTTTTCGGGTGCAGCGAGAGCGAAGCTCTCGCCATGCCCCTGAAGGGCGAGGCTCTCGCCTCGCATGTTCCGTAAAGACGGGTACATGATGTCTGGGACGCTGCTTGCGGAAACAACGGGTATTTGAGGGACGCCCGGGTGACTCCCAGTAATCAGGTACGCCGCGTCCCGGTGGGCGGGTACCGAACTCAGTGAGAAGAGGAATCCGTGTACGGCCTCACGCGACACGAGCTCCGGTTCGCCGTCATCGTTAGCTCCGCGCACTTCTCCCAGCACGTTTTCTACCGGGTCCTCCCGCCGCTGATTCCGGTGATGGCTGTCGCGCTCGAGTACCCGCTCTGGCAGCTCGGGTTGCTGATCTCGCTTTACTCGATCGGGATGGGGGTCGCCCAGGCGCCGCTGGGTATCGTCTCGGATCGGGTCGACCGTCGATATATGCTTCCGGCTGGCATCACCCTGACCGGGATTTCCTACGTCCTGTTCGCCCTGGCGCCGCCGCTTGCCAGCCCGTACGGCGGCGTCGAACTGCTCGGCCATGGCTTCGAGGCGGGGTTTCTCGTGATGTCCGCGAGCATGGTCGGCGTGGGCCTCGGGCTCTCGGTCGTCCATCCAGTAGGGTACCCGCTCATCACGGACAACGTCCGTCCCGGGAAGAAGGGTAAGGTGCTCGGCCTGTTCGGCGCCATGTCGAAAGTCGGCGACGGTGCGGCACCCGCCGCGATCGCCGGGCTCCTGCTCGTACTCGCCTGGAACGACATCATCCTGCTCTTCGGGGGCATGGGTATCGTCTACGGCGTCGCACTGACCCTTGCGCTCAGCGACCCGCGATACGAGACGGTACCGTCGGGGCAACGGGAGGCGCCAACCGATGACTCCTCGACGCAATCTGGCGCACGACGTCGAACCTACGTCTATCCGATGCTGGTCATGTACGGTTTTTTTATCACGAGCATGCTCGCGACCCACGCGCTCAATTCCTTCTTTCCGACGTTTGTCGTCGACGTTTACGGCTTCGGTTTCGACCTCTTCGGCGTCACCCTCGGCCCCGAATCGGTTGCGAACCTCTATTTCGCGGCACTGCTGCTCTCCGGGGCCGTCATGCAACTCGCACTCGGTGCGCTGGCCGATGCGGTAGATCCCCGGCACATCTTGATCGGGTGTATGGCTGTGGCGACGGTGGGGATGGTGGGCCTCGCTGTCCTCGAACTCCACCCCGTCTTGCTCGTGGTGGTGATCGTCGTGCTGGGGCTCGGCCTCTACGGTGTCAACCCCGCCCGCGACGCGATGATCAGTGACTTTTCGCCGGCCGAACGGGAGGGCCGCACCTTCGGATATGTCTTCACGGCGGTGACGTTGACAGGTGCGCCGCTTCCGACGCTCATCGGTTACGTACTAGACGTGGTCGGAATGCGGGGCGGGTATCTCGTGCTCGCGGTGGGGCCGATCCTTGCGGCCGGCTGTATCGCCCTGCTATACTCGGATCGAGTGTATCGACCCGACCTCACCCGTGATTCGACCCTCGGTCCAGCGGACTGACAGACCCGTCAATTGGAGGGCCGGGCTTAAGTGGGGAGTCCGTCAAGTACTACCATGAATTCGCTCGCGTATCGGCTGGGGAGGTTCACCCGGCAGCTCCGGCCCGCCACGATCGGGCTGGGGTTGGTCGTCATCGCGGGTGTCGCGTTGCTGGCGACGGAGCAACTGGGACCGCTCACGCTCACCGCCTTGCTGTTTCTCGCGCTCGCTGTCGTCACCGTCGGCAGCATGGTCGAAATCGTGGATGCGACCGAGCAGCGCGCCCTCACGGTCTTCGGTGAGTATCGTGGCCTCCTGAAGCCCGGGATCCACTTCATCCCACCGTTCGTCAGCGCGACACACACGTTCGACATGCGAACGCAGACGATCGACGTCCCGCAACAGGAAGCGATCACCCGCGATAACTCGCCGGTGATGGCAGACGCCGTCGTCTACATCCGTGTCATGGACGCCAAAAAAGCGTACCTCGAGGTCGATCAGTACCATCGGGCCGTCTCGAATCTCGCCCAGACGACACTCCGGGCCGTGCTGGGTGACATGGAACTCGACGACACGCTGAACCGGCGCGAGGAGATCAACCACCGGATTCACGAGGAGATCGACGAACCGACCGACGAGTGGGGAATTCGGGTGGAAGCGGTCGAGGTCCGAGAAGTCAAGCCGACCCGCGAGGTGCAATCAGCGATGGAACAACAGACGTCGGCCGAGCGGAAACGCCGCGCGATGATCCTCGAGGCCCAGGGAGAACGTCGTTCGGCCATCGAGCGTGCGGAGGGTGATAAGCAGTCCGCGATCATCACCGCACAGGGCGAAAAGCAAAGCCAGATCCTCGAGGCCCAGGGTGACGCAGTCGCGACAGTCCTCCGGGCGAGATCGGCGGAGTCGATGGGGGAACGGGCCGTCATCGAGCGCGGAATGGAGACGTTAGAGCGGATCGGCGAGGGCGATTCGACGACCTTCGTCCTCCCCCAGGAGCTGTCGTCGTTGCTCGGTCGGTACGGCAAGCACTTGTCCGGGAGCGACACCAAACTCGATGCGTCGATCCTCGAGGGGAAGGAATTCGACGAAGAGACCGAGAAGCTCCTCGGGCTTGACGATATCGACGAACTCCTCGAGGAGCTCGAAGGGTTCGAGGACGAAGACGTAAAATCCGAGGCGGAACGCGAGACCGTGATCGAGCGAAACGAGTAGGGCACCGGGAATCTGCTGTGGTCGGTACTCTATACAGACGTTTTACTCATGGAATCCGCGGGCTTCGAAGCGAATCACCACACCACGTTACCTGCCCGAATCGTCGGAGAACCGTGTCTGCCCGTTGCGTAGCTCCCTGAGCTATCGTTTTTCCGGCGTGTTGTCAACAATCGCGTCATCCGACGTTGGCGAGGAAGTTTCACCGGGCAGTCCCGGTCACCGCTATCGGCGACCTATAGCTCCACCTTCCCCGAGGTCGATCACTTCTGGTGGAGGATCAACTACTCAGTGTTTCGGGCCCCCGACGGATTCGTCCGCACCGTCTCGACCGGTTGCCTTGCCTAACCTCGCACCGGTGGCTCCCGGAGGGTCAAGCCGCCCCACTCACCTGGGTACACTGTTCGACCGGGGGTTTCGCCCTGGCTTTTGAATCCTGATCAAATCCGGCAAACTGTTTCGGAATGAAAATTATTAAGCCAGCTCCGTTTGAGTATCACTGAACTGAATGAAAAACAGGAATGGACGGGAGTATCGACTGGACGAGATCGATCGCAAGATCATCTACTCGTTGATGGGAGATGCGCGGCACACGTCCGCGCCGGCGATCGCCGAAACGGTCAGCGTCTCCGCCGCCACCGTCCGGAATCGCATCTCCCAACTCGAGGAGGTCGGTATTATTACGGGCTATCCCGCGAGGGTGGACTTCGAGCGTGCCGATGGCGCCCTCCCGACGGTGTTTCTCTGCCACGTCACGTTCGATGATATCGAGGGAATCGTCGGAAAGCTTCGAGCGGTCCCCGGTGTGGTCAACGTCCGGCAGTTGATCGGGGGCCGGATGAATCTCCACGTCCTCGCGATCGGCCAAGATACGGCTGAGCTGCGTCGCATCGGCAAGGATATCGAGAACGCAGGGGTCGAAATTCAGGACGAGTACCTCCTCCAGGGCGAGTATGACTTCCAGTATACACCGTTTGGACCGTCCGACGGTGAGAAACACAAGCCGCTCACGGACTATCTGGACCTCGCCGGTGGGGCAGAAATCGTCGAGTTGACGGCCCACGAAGACGCGCCGATTACCGGACATACACTCGAGGAGGCTACGGCCGAGGGCATCCTCAACGCCGAAACGCTCGTGATCGCGATCGAACGGGACGATACGGTCCTGACACCACGTGGGGATACAGAGATCGGGGCGAACGACATCGTGACGGTATTTTCCCCGGACGAACGAACAAAACCCTCCCTCGACGCGTTCCAGAGCGCCCCGAAACCGGGAGATCGTAACCCGCGACGTTCCACATGAATCTGAAGTCCCTCCTCGTTACATCGCTGCGTCGCGCCGCCGGCGACGCGGAGCCCGGGGCCGTGCTGTTTTACGAGTGCCGGGATTGCGGGGTGAAATTCGACGAGCAGTGCGAGCGATGCTCGGTGTGCGGATCGATGGAAATTGCCACTTACACGTTCCCATCGAACACCAGCACGGAAGACCCGTGAGAACGGTCCTGCTCGATATAGCTGTACCACCTGCAACGAATGCGGATGCAAGGTGACGTGGCCCGCGGTCGGATACTGTCTCCATACGCTCCCCACAAGTGGACTCGTGGGTCTCCTCGCTGTTTCTGTACGACACGCTCCGCACGTGCGGGATAGCCCACGCGAACCTGTTTCATCCTCATCAACGACCGCGGTGATCGTCTGTTCGATGCGGAACGGGAGCTTCGCTAACCTGTGACCGTCATTTCGAGTCGGCGCCGCCGATCGCGTTATCGGGACGATGCTGCGTGACCGCTTCGGACGACGACACAACGGATATCCCCCGGGAGACACCTCTCACGCTTCCGCGATCAGCTCCAGCCGATCGGTCAGCTCGAGTGAGGCTGCTTCGTTCGCATCGAGTTGGCCGATCCGATCGAGAAAGGCCAGCTTGTAACTCGCCGGACCGTTCCAGGATCCGTCAGCAGCTGCCCCTTCCCCGGCGATCCCGAAGAGCGCGGTTCCGTTGATCGCCGCTTGAAGCGCCGCCGGATCTCCGAGTCCCCCGAGGAACGTTGCGAGCGTGACGCCGAGCATGCAGCCACTTCCCACAAACCTACCCATCATTTCGTGGCCCGCCGACACCTCGTACGCGGCGTCCTGGTTCGCGATAATGTCCTTTTCCCCGGAGGCCACGACCACGGCATCTACTTTTCGTGCACACGCGATCGCCGTTTCAGCGATCTCCGTGTACTCCCCGACCGATTCGACACCCCGCACCTCGGCGTCGTTCCCGGTGAGAGCCGTGATCTCGCCGTAATTTCCTTTGACAATGGAGATGTCGACCTCGTCTACTATCCGGTCTGCCACTCGGCTTCGCATCGGCGTCGCCCCGGCGCCGACCGGATCGAACGAGACCGGGACGCCCTGCCGGCTCGCAGCTCTGCCCGCAGTCACCATCCGTTCCTCGACCCGCTGGTTTACCGTCCCCATGTTGAGCAAACAGGCGCTCGCGATGCCCACCATATCGGCGGCCTCACGTTCGTCCTCGGACATGACGGGGAGGCCACCCCAGTGTAGCGTCGTATTGGCCACCTCGCTCACTGTTACGCTATTGGTGTAGGAAACTACGAGCGGCGGTTGCTCGGCGATCGTGGCGAGCACATCCCCGGGGGAAACGAGATCTAGGTCCATTGACTGGCTTATTCGTTGATTACGGCCCTCGAAAGTTGTTGTGTTGCGGCTTCGGGATCGGCAGCCGTGGTGATGGCCGAGATCACGGCGACCCCAGCAGCACCGGCTGCGACGACCGCACCGGCGTTCGTGGCATCGATCCCCCCGATCCCGACGATCGGAATCCCTGTGCTGTCACGGATGGCGGCAACCCGGTCGAGTCCGATCGCCGTTTCTTCGGGCGGGGTGTCCTTTGACCCCGTTCGAAAGATCGATCCGACGCCGAGATAGTCTGCCCCGGCTTGCTCTGCCTTCACCGCTGCGTCCGGGGTAGATACCGACCGCCCGATGACCGCTTCGGGCCCGAGTTGTTCCCGCGCGACCTCGATCGGCAGATCCTCGTCGCCGAGGTGCACACCGTTAGCCTCGACTGCCCGTGCGAGGTCGATGCGATCGTTGACGATGAACGTCACACCGGCGGTTTCGGTCCGGGCACGAAGCTCACGTCCCAGCTCGTAGCGCTCCCTGGCGGGCCTGTCTTTTTCGCGGAGCTGGATGACGTTGGCCCCGCCTCGAATCGCTCCCTCGACGATCTCTACCGTCGAACGCCCCGCCGAG
Organism: Halobacteriales archaeon; assembly: GCA_007118975.1. Taxonomy (GTDB): domain Archaea; phylum Halobacteriota; class Halobacteria; order Halobacteriales; family SKNY01; genus SKNY01. Next base: position 7,381 of record SKQO01000168.1, read on the forward strand.
AGGCTTTCCTGCGTGACCAGATAGACGATACCAGACCTCGGCATACACGGCATACATACCGGTTGTATTCCCGTGCGCAGATAGGTTTGGATTGCTGTGAGATACGATCGATCGCGCGTCGTTCTCACCCCACGGAGCAGTGGGCCACCTTCCGATCCGATCCCCTGGCTTTTTCACCCGAGCAGTAGTGGTGGGTGGCTGTGCCGTTACAGCGGGCGAAATCGGTGGACACTCTCTACGAGGAATGCAAGGACTACGACCTCGTCTTGGTACCGGATCCGCCGCTCGGCGACGCGTTGAACCGCCGTCTGGAAATATCTCACTTCGGTCCCTTTGCCACCACGCCGCGCCGGCTGGCGACCGGACGTCGGGAAACTGCGGAGGATCGCCTTGCCTTTCTCGACGTCGTCGATAACACCTCGCTTGGATGGAAGGAAGCCGCCCATGCGATCGGTAACATCCTCCAGTGCTGGGAACACCAGGGGCGGGCAGACGCCATTCTCGAATATGATTCCTTCGCGACGCCGGCAACTCACGCTGTCCTCGACTGTCTTGGCGACCTCGATCCTACCACCTCGCGCCGGTTGACCGACTACGTCATCGAGGATGACAAGGACGTCGCCGTGATCGGCATCGACGAGTTGACCCCACTCGAACGATCGGTGCTCCCCGACACCTACACGTCGATCGACCTCCTCGCTGAATCGTCATTCGAGCCGCCAGGTTTCCGGATCTATGACTCCGCCACCGCCATCGTCGACACCGTCATCGATAGCATCACTGCAGACAACGCAGATCGAGTGGCGATCGTACTGGACAGCGAAAGTCGGTACTCCTCGCTCGTCGAGGCGTCCCTCGAGGCTGCAGACCTTCCGTTCTACGGCGGTCCTGGTTTCAACGACCTCTCCGATCATCGTGCGTTTCTCCGGTTGCTCAGGGCTTCACAGGCCGGAAGCGATATCGGCATCGCGGCGGTGAAGCCGCTGCTCGAACGGATGGGTGCAGCAATCGAGAGCGAACACGACGAAAAACGGTTGCGGGCCGTCGATCTCCCGGCGGTCGAACAGCTCACTGCGCTTTGCGACGATCTCCACGGAGAGACCTTTGAGGCGGCTGCCGCTCGCTTCGAATCGGTGACCGGCGCCAGCCTCGAGGCGTTCTGCGAGGAGCTCGAGGACCTCGGACTCCTCTCCAGTCATGCCAGCGCCGACGCGATCGAACGGCTCGAGTTTTACCTCCAGACGTACGAGGTCCCGGTCGATCGCCACAACGATGGCGTATTGCTCGCGGACGCGAAAGCAGCGGCAACTGTCGATCGACCGGCGGTCTTCTATCTCGGCATGGATGACGGCTGGACGCATGCCGCACCGCAGCGTCCCTGGGTGGATTCCGATCAGGCATACACCCGGAATATCCATCAGTTTCAGCGACTCCTCCAGAACGGAGCGGCCCAGTATTACCTCGTTCAGGACACCAGGGGCGGGCGCCCCGTCGTCCCGTGTCTGTACTTCGAGGAACTGTTCGACGGGTCGTTCGATCGGTTCTCGGATCTCGAATCGACGACACATGCCAGGTCATTCCGACCACCGGAACGCGGATTCGATCACGAAGGACCCGATGTCCGGCCGAAGAAACACCGCTCGATCAGCCAGTCGAGCCTGAATCGATTTGTGAACTGTCCCCGCGACCTGTTGTTCAGTCGGCTCGTCGAGGGGCCGGATCGGGCGTACTTCGAGGTGGGTAACCTCTTTCACGATTTCGCCGAGGTGTATGCCAATCACCCGGACCGGATCGACGAGGAGGCGCTCGAGGAGGTGACCGAGTTGATGATTGAGGCCACCAGGCCGTTCGCCCGCGAGGTGGACGAGCCGCCGAATCGCACTCGGTACCGAATCGGGCTCGAAACGATCGCTGCGTTTCTCGACGAGAACGACCCGTGCGGTGCCGCGTTCCTCACCCCGGATACGGGCTGGGGCACGAACGTGATCGCAGAGCACCTGGATCTACCGATCGACACCGCGTACACCGAATGGTGGTTCGATGACGATACGCTCGGCCTCAAGGGGAAGGTGGATCTGGTTCTCTCGCCGATCGAGCTGGTCGATTACAAAAGTGGTTCGCGGGACTCGGCCAGGCAGGTCGTCTCGAAGAGCGCCCACGATCCGCCGAGCGACACGCCGAACTTCCAGGCGCTCCTCTATCTGACCTACCACCGCTCACAGGTCCCCGACGAACGACTCGAGTTCACCTTTTTTCACTTCTTGGAGACGCTGGACGATGCCGTGGCCGGACGGGGATCACTCGAGGACTGTCTGACTACGATCACCTGCTATCCGGTCCCCTTCGATCGGCATATCGCTCGAGAGGCCGTGTTCGAGGACCTCTGTACGGACGGCTCGGGGGATTGTCGAAAAACGCTCGAACAGGTGTCCTACGCCGACTACGAACGCATTCTGGCGGCCCATGCCTTCCCGGCGACGGACGATCGGGACGAACTGCTCGCCTCACCTCTGGGCCAAGCGCTCCACGGTCTGACCCGGGACGTCGTCGGCGACTACAAGTACGTTCGAAACGGCTGCAAACAGCTGCTGGGACATCTTCGTGATATTCGTAACGAGAACTTCTTCGCGGACGACCTGGACGCCTTCGAATCGTTCGTCGACGAACGCATCGCCGAACTGAACCGCTACCGGGCGGGTGAAGAGCGATTCCCGGTGGAGGGGATGAGGGGCGAACCGAACTATCGGCGAGTCGACCACCGCGACATGATCCTCGAGGGTGATGCCTAATCCGAATCCTCGCCAGCGAGCGCTCATCGAGGGCCACAGTGGTATCTACCTCGTCGACGCCGGTGCCGGGACGGGGAAAACGTTCGCGTTGGCCAGACGCTACGCCAGCATCGTTGAGCAGCCGGACGTGGCGCCCGATGACGTCATGCTCGTGACGTTCACGCGGAACGCCGCCACCGAAATGAAAGACCGCGTCGTCGACCGGTCGTCCTACAGTATGCGCACGCTTCGGGACGCACCGATTCAGACCTTCCACAGCCGTTGTCACGATTTGCTTCTCGAGTATGGGTTTCACGCCCCGAATCATCTCGGGATCGACGACCACATCGCGGATACCACGCGGGTGATCGAGGACGACCTCATCGAGCGTGCCGAGTTCGAGCTGTTTTTCGACCGCTTTTCGGACGAGCATCCAGGATTCGACGACCTGTACCGAATCATCGGTTCGCCAGCCGAGCTGCTGGGTCTCATCCGGGAACTCGCGGCCAAAGGCGTCTTCCCCACTGATGACGGGTGGTATCGTAGCGGCGAACGCCACCTCGATGGAGACTTCGACGCGTTTTACGAGCTATTCCGGACCGCCAACGAACCGCGAAAGCAGGGGAACAAGCAGTCGGTGCTCCGCGAAAAGCTCAACGGGCTCCGTCGAAACAACTGCTACCTCCCGGAGGCGCCGAGGGAAACCGAACTCCGGGGGAACGGGAAGGCAGTTCCCGAGGAGGTCGCTGCAGCGGCATTCCAAGAGGACCGGGAGACTCTGAAGGCGTTCGTCCACGACGTGTATTTCGGCTATCTGGAATATGCGCTCGCTCGCAACTACGTGACCTACGGGATGCTCCAGCTGTTTGCCTACGTCTTGCTCTGTGAGGACCACGCCCTTCGTGACGAGTTGGCGTTCGAGTACGTGATGGTGGATGAGTTTCAGGATACGAGCGAGATCCAGTTCAAGCTCGCGCTCCTTTCCTGTGGCTCGGATAACTTCTGCGTCGTTGGAGATTGGAAACAGAGTATCTACGGGTTCCAGTACGCAGCAGTCGAGAATATCGTCAAGTTCGAGACTCGCCTCGAACGCTTCGCCGAGGACCTCAATGCGGGACACGAACGCGTCCAGTTCGATGACCGGTCGGTCTCGCGGATCGAGCTGGAGGAAAACTATCGATCGACACAGGCTGTACTCGATTTCGCGGAGACCGGGTTGGTGGTTCCCGCCACACAACGGGAGATCGTCGATGTAGCGGCAGTTCGTGATCGGATCGTTTCCCTCGAGTCGAACAAGACCCACGAACACACCCGGATCGAAGCCGTCCAATGCGAGAACGAGCACGAAGCGCTACTCACGAAAGTACAGTCGATCGTAGATAACGATGATTACGCCATCGAAGACGAGGGCGAGGTTCGAGCGCCGAAGCTGGGAGATATCGCGGTGTTGACCCGCACCAAGGATTACGGCCGCGAACTCGTTCACGCGGCCGGCGCGTACGACATCCCCATCGCCTACGAGGGCGGGATCGAGCTCTTTCGCACCGATCAGGCAAAACTGCTGCTCGCCTGGTTGCGAATCCTGGAGGCCGACATCGACCGTGGCTGGGCGGTGGTGCTCGAGAGGGCCGGCTACACCCTCGACGAGATCAAGCGGATACTCGATACCGCGTCCTATCCGGCGCAAATGATCACATTCAGGGCGGAACTCGAATCCCTCGATAGCGTCGGCGCGGTGGCCGAGCGGGTGCTGAACCGGTATGGTTACGACGGGAGCTACGCCGACGTCGTAATCGAGACGGTCCAGGCGACCTTCGATGCGACGACGATGACCCGCGGCGATCTCATCCACTTCATCGAACGTGGGATCGAGGAGGGTGCAACCCAGGAAGTGAGCGCGCCCGCGGGTACCGACGCCATCACGGTGCAGACGATCCATGCCGCGAAGGGACTCGAATACCCGATCGTCGTCATCGCGAACATGAACCAGTACGCCTTCCCGCCGTCCGGGGGTAGCGGTCCCGTCGTCTCGTTCGACGATCCCATCGGCCTCCGGCAGCGCAAGGAATACGCCGATGCGCACGGGTATTCCCATATTTACGACAACTGGCGAGCGGATGTCCTGCGGCGGTGTTTACCGAATGAGTACGACGAGGAACGGCGCCTGCTCTACGTGGCGATGACGCGAGCCGAACAGCACCTCTTGTTCACCGCCGGCGAGTCACCGAACACCTTCCTTGCGGAGTTAGACGTCGACATCGAGGAGATCGAGCCGGACGTCCAGGATCACGAGGGCGACGGGACGGTGCAGGCTCGCCTGGATATCTCAGTTCCGATGCCGGTGGGCCCGGAGAGCTGGAGCCCGCATGATCTGATGAGCGAAGCGGTGTTCGCGGAGACGGCGGAAGGCAAGGGAACGGTGTTTGGAACCGAAATCCATCAATTCGCGGAGGCCTATGCGAACGAAAAGGCGGGAATCCCGACCGGTCCGGAACCCGACTGGGAGCACGTGATGGCGTTCCTCGACGAGCGCGACGGTCAGTTACTGGCCGAACAGGAGACCATCCTGCCGTTGACGGTCGGTGACAGATCGGTCGTGATCGCCGGCGTGGTCGACCTCGTGCACGTTCAGCCCGACGAGGTCGAGGTGATCGACTTCAAAACCGACAGGGAGCGAACGGCCCAGTCGGAGTACCACAAGCAACTCAGCGTCTATCACCACGTGATCGCCGAGGAATTCCCGGACCGCCCGATCACGACGGCGATATTCTACACCGAGGAGGGGGAACTCGTCGAGCTGGAACCCCTGTCTCGAGGCGAGCTCGGTCAACTGGTCGCGGAACTGTCGACCCAACCGCTTGGTTGATCCGTCCCGTGTTTCGGGCTGATTCGCTCGGTAGGGGCGTCGACCCACTTCCCGTTTCCTTCCCGGACGGTGGGATTTCCCCGAGCCAGTGGTGTCCAGCCTCCAACGCTCGTGCCGGACTCGGCCACTCAAAAGTCCGGATCCGGCTCCGGTGCGATCCCTGCGTCGTCCATACCGCCGAGATCGAACTCGTCGCGGAGCTCCTTGATCCGATCCCTGATGTCGGCAGCCAGCTCGAATTCCAGGTTGCTCGCCGCCTCCTGCATGCGGTCTTCGAGTAGTTCGACCTGTCGTTGGGCGTCGCTTGCGTCCTCGGGTTCCTCCCTGCTAATGCCGCCGGTGTCGGTTTTGCTCCCCGGGAGGTTCGCTTCGGCGACCGCTTTGTCGATCGTCCGCGGGGTCAGGCCGTGTTTCTCGTTGTATTCCTGTTGGATTCGCCGTCGGCGTTGGGTCTCCTCGATTGCCGCCTCCATCGAATCGGTCGGTTCGTCCGCGTAGAGAATCACTTCCCCGTTGACGTTTCTGGCTGCCCGCCCCATGGTCTGGATGAGTGTCGTCTGCGACCGGAGGAACCCTTCCTGGTCGGCATCTAGGATTGCGACGAGTGAGACCTCCGGGATGTCGAGTCCCTCCCGCAGGAGGTTGATTCCGACGAGGACGTCGAAGTCGCCCAACCGCAGGCCACGGACGAGCTCGTGGCGCTCCAGCGTGTCCGTCTCGTCGTGCATGTACTCGACGGCGACGCCGGCCTCGTCCAGAAACTCCGTCAGATCCTCCGCCATCCGTTTGGTCAGCGTCGTCACCAGCACCCGTTCGCCGTTATCGGTGCGGGTGTCGATCCTCGCCAGCAGGTGATCAACCTGGTCCGACGCCGGCTCCACCGTCACCTCGGGATCCACCAGGTAGGTGGGGCGAACGATCTGTTCGGCGACCAGTTCGCTGACCTCCTGTTCGTAGGGTCCCGGTGTGGCGCTGACGTACAGCGTGTTGTCGACCCGCTCTTCGAACTCCGGGAACCGGAGTGGACGGTTGTCGTAGGCCGTCGGCAACCTGAACCCGTGTTCGACGAGCGAGTCCTTGCGGGATTTGTCCCCCGCAAACTGGCCTTTGATCTGGGGGATCGTCTGGTGGGACTCGTCGATCACAGTCAGGAACTCGTCCGGAAAGTAATCGAGCAGCGTGAACGGCGGATCGCCGGGTTCCCGGCCCGAAAAGTACACCGAGTAGTTCTCGATCCCCGAACAGTACCCCGCTTCCCGCATCATTTCGAGGTCGAACCTGGTGCGTTCCTCGATGCGCTGTGCGGCGACGAGATCCCCCTGCCGCTCGAAATGGGCGATACGGTCATCGAGATCGGCTTCGATCTCCTCGATGGCCTGTTCCATCGTCGATTCTGGAATGGAGTAGTGTTCCGCCGGATGGATCAACACGGCCGGTTCCTCGCTCACCAGCTCGCCTTCCAGGGGATCGAGCTTGGCGAGCCGATCGATCTCGTCGCCCCAGAATTCGACCCGGACCGCGTATCGGCCGTACATCGGGAACACTTCCACGGTATCCCCGCGAACGCGGAACGTCCCCTGGGTGAAGTCGATGTCGTTGCGCTCGTAGTTCAGGTCCACCAACCGCCCCAGGAGGTCCTCGCGATCGATTTCCTGGCCTGTCTCAACCCGCAACGCCATGCCTTCGTAGTTTGCCGGATTACCCAGCCCGTAGATGGCAGATACCGACGCGACCACGATCACATCGTTTCTCGTCAGTAACGAGCGAGTGGCAGAGTGACGGAGCCGGTCGATCTCCTCGTTGATCGAGGCGTCCTTGTCGATGTACGTGTCCGTCTGTTCGACGTACGCTTCGGGCTGATAGTAGTCGTAGTAGCTGACGAAGTACTCGACGGCATTGTCCGGAAACAAGTTCCGGAACTCCTCGTACAGCTGCGCAGCGAGCGTTTTGTTGTGGGCGAGAACAAGCGTCGGGAGCTGGAGCTGCTCGACGACCCAGCTTACGGTGTTCGTCTTTCCGGATCCCGTCACGCCTAAGAGCGTCTGCTGGGTGTTGCCGGCCTCAAACCCCTCGACGAGCTCCGCGATCGCGGCTTCCTGATCGCCCGCGGGGTCGAACGGGGCGTCCACCCGGAAGGGCGCCTCCGCATCGGGCCGGTCTGGCTGGAGTGGTCCGGATCGCGTTTCGCTCACGGGCGGGGGTATGGGTCGAACGAACTTGACCGGCTCGTTTAGGGTGGGTGTTTTTACCGTCATTATCTGAATGTTCTCGCGATCGGTGGATCAGAACACCCCTTAATTTCTACTCCAGTTTTCCGTTTAACGACGGCGTAATCGGTGAATATTTGGGTTCAGATGGGCTTAATGTTGCACTTGAAATACAGGATGGAGGGCGGCGGGTCCGGTGCCGATCATGGCGGCATCCGGTTCGCCTGCAGTGTCTCTCGCCGATATCTGTGGTTCGAACCGATGGTCTCCCGACGTGATTTCGGCTCCGTGGCTCGTCCGGATTACTAGGGACGACGGACCCGGTGTTTGCGTCGTATACTGTTGGCAGGCCCTTGCGCATTCGGACCCGATGACGTAACTGTTTAATCGGCTACCGGGAAAGCCAGTGTATGAGCACGGCAACGAAAGTCGTTCTTCTCACTGTCGTCGTTTCGGGACTTGCCGCGCTGGCCTTGATCGGTGCCGAGTATCTGGCAGCCTAGATCGAGACGTCGACCTCGCCATCCTCGCTCAGATTGATGGTTCCGTCGAACGTCCCCTGGTAGCGGGCCAACAGCTCTTGGTTGTGGACTTCGGGGGACAGATGAAACAGTCCTACGGCGTCGAATTCGCGAAGGAGCGCGAGCAACTCGGTCATCACCTCGAATACCGCCTCCTCGTCCTCTGTGTAGTAACTGAGTTCGGTGATCGAATCGACACTGACGCGTCGCTTCCCGTCGTGGCTCTCGAGAAACCGACGGGTGCACTCGAGGATCCCGCCGAGATCGTCCGGGGAGGACACGTAATGGATGTGTTCAGCGGGTCGTCGTGAGTATCCCCGTTCGACGCTGAGCGTGTCGAGTATCACGGCGCTCGATTCGTCGACGTCGTAAAACTCGAGTTTCTGCTCGACTTCTCTGGCGGTCGTTCGTGTGGATATTACCAGGAACGCGTCGGTATCCTCCTTGAAGAAGTCCGTATCGATGCGATCTGTTTCCCCGGTACTCGGGTGAAACAACAACAGTCCCGTGCCCGCTTTGATCGTATCGGGCCCCTCGTTCATGGCGAGGGCGTACTCCATACACAGCATAGGGGATGGGGGACCACCTTAAGGCTGCGGTCCGGCCAGTCCGTTCACCGACGGTGAAACATCAACGTCGAGCGGTCGCGGTGATGCGGCGGCGGTGATATCGACACTTGAGGGCTGTGCAAGCACATGCGACGATCCTCCCTGGGGTTCCCGCGCGGTGATTGATCGTTCAAGCCAACTGACCCACCGTCCCTCGGGTGTTCGTCGACCGGACGTTCGAGATATCGACAATCCTTAACTCACCCGTATGCAAGTGGGCGCTATATGACTGCCGAGGTCCACCGCGGACTCGAGGGGATCGTGGTTACCGAGTCCGAGCTCAGCCGGGTCGACGGGGAGGCCGGTCGATTGATCTATCGGGGGTATCCCATCGAGACGCTCGCCGAGGAAACGAGTTTCGAAGAAGTGCTGTCGCTCCTCTGGAACGGTGAGCTGCCGGACGACGATGGGTTGGCGGCCCTGGAGTCGGACCTCGTGGGTGCTCGATCGCTCGACGATGATGTATCGAAGCTGGTCACTCGACTCGCCCGGGTGGACGAAATCCCGATGGCAGCGCTGCGAACCGCGATATCGGCCCTTTCGAGCACGGACGCCGGGGCGGATTCCTTTGAGCCCACCGACGAAGCGGAAGTTCTCGAGACTGGTCGACGGATCACCGCAAAGGTCCCGACGATTCTGGCGCATTTTCACCGCGTCCGCTCGGGCGAGGACCCCATCCCCCCGCGAGATGACCTCGGTCACGCGGAGAACTTCCTCTACATGCTCGATGGTGCGGAGCCGGATCCCGTTAGCACGAACACGCTCGATACCGCCCTGGTGTTGCATGCGGATCACGGGATCAATGCCTCGACGTTCTCTGCGATGGTCACCGCGAGCACGCTCTCCGATGTCTATAGTGCGGTTACGAGTGCGATCGGCACCCTCGCTGGACCCCTGCACGGTGGGGCCAACCAGAACGTCATGCGAATGCTCCTGGAACTGGACGAGAGCGGGATGGAGCCTGCCGACTGGATCAGGGAGGAACTCGACGCTGGGCGGCGGATCCCGGGCTTCGGGCACCGCGTCTATGAGGTAAAGGACCCTCGCGCGTACATCCTGAGCGAGATGTCCGAGGAGCTCGGCGAGGCCACCGGGGAGCCGAAGTGGCACGAATACAGCCTAGCAATCGAGGCGGCCATGGCCGAGGAGACGGGAATCCCGCCGAACGTGGACTTCTACTCGGCGACCACTTATTATCAGCTGGGGATCCCGCTCGATCTCTATACGCCGATCTTCGCGATGAGCCGCGTCGGCGGCTGGGTTGCCCACCTCCGCGAACAGTATGCCAACAATCGCATCATGCGACCGCGAGCGCGGTACGTAGGCCACGAGGACCGCGAGTTCACCCCGCTCTCAGATCGGTAGGGGCGCCGGCTCCGAGAAGGACTGCTTGCGCGTTCGGTGGGCCTGCTGCCGATCGCTTTTTTAGCCCATCTTCCGGGACATCCGTATGGTCAACATCGTCGGGCACCGCGGTGCCGCGGGGCTTGCACCGGAAAACACCCTCGCCGGTTTCGAACACGCGATCGATCTCGGCGTTGACGCGATCGAGTTCGACGTTCGCGCGACGGTGGACGGGACCCCCGTTCTTCTTCACGATGCAACGCTCGAGCGGACGACCGGGACAGCCGGTCGGTTGCAAGACCTCGAGCTTGCGGATCTGCGAGCCCTTGGGGACAGGGACGACTGGTACGTCCCGACGCTCGAGGAGGCGCTCACCTACTTCGAAGACTGCCCGATCGAACTCCATGTGGATATCAAGGAGACGGGTGTCGAAGCGGCTACGATCCGGCAGCTCGAGGCGGCGGCACTCGCTGCGCCAGTGATCGTCTTCTCGTCGATTCCGGAAGTTGTCCGATCTATCGCCGACGTGCCGTTCGACATCGGATACAGCGTAAGCGAGGTGACGCGGGAGTCACTGGTCTTCGCGACGGAACACGCCGTGTCATTCGTACTGGGTCCCGGGCGTCCGGACCGACCGGGTGTCGAATGGATCGAGGAACACGACATGAAGGCCGGGATCTCGACCGTCAATTGCCATTCAGCCATTCAACGCTCGCTCGAGCTCAAGCCGTACTCGGTGCTAACCGACCGACCGGATCTCGCACTCGAACTGCGATAGCCCAATTGTGCGGGAGTATCGTTAGTCGTCCAGTGGGTTGGTCGAGTGCTCACCCTCGCACTTACTCGGCTTCCGCCTCTTGGCTTCCCCGTGCCGCCATCATGTCCGTGGCACGCTCGAGCCAGCCACCCCAGTGGAACCAGGCAGCGACCAGGATTGCCGCCCAGACGTAGGTGAGGACGACGCCGGCGTAGAGTGCCGGAACGCCAACGCCGAAGTGAACGCCGACGACGTACGAAAACCCGAGATAGAACAACAGGAGCCCGCTTGCCCGGGCGACCAGTGGCGTCCTCGTCTCGCTACCTCCCTGGAGCCCACCCGCGAGGACAGTGAACGCGACCAGCGCGGGCCCGGTGATGCCGTAGGCCTGGGCGAATCTTGTGGCATATCCCAGGGTTTCCGGGTCCCGTGTAAACAGGAGTACCAGCCATTCGGCACTGACTGCGAGGAGGAGCCCGAGCGTACCGACGGTAAGCACCCCGAGGGCGGCAGTCGCCCATCCGTTGAATTTCGCTTCGATGGTGTCGCCGGCACCGAGTGCCTGGCCAACGACGATACTTGCCCCCACGTTGTACCCGCGGGAGAGCGGCCCGGTGATCTGCTGGTACATCCGTCGACCGATCTGATAGGCCGCGTTGACTTCGGTGCCGAAAAAGAGCAATAGCGCGTTGAATGGAAAGTCGACCAGGGTGTCGACGATCCCGGATGCCAGCTGGGGCAAGCTCACGACCAGTAGTTGCTTCGCGATGGTGAGATCTCGCGGGCGAGCGAACCCGGCGTCCGTGTAGGGGGAGTGAATCGCCACCAGGAGGGCAACGGCGGTAAACACGTTTCCGAAGGCCGTGGCGAGTCCGACACCGACGATCCAGAGCGCCGGAGCGGGGCCGAGCCCGAGCCCCAGGACGACACTCAACACGATATTCATCCCGTTCGAGACGATGTTGATGTACATCGGGGTGCGGGTGTCGCCGGTCCCCTGGAGCCCGCGCGCCGCAATCAGTGCGACGTGTCGCGCCGGGCTCGTGGCGAAGATGATCGCGAGGTAGATCCCACCCAGTCGGACCACTTCCGACTCCGCCCCGAGGATCTCGATCGCCCAGAAGCCCAGGAAATACCCGAAGGCGATGAACGGAATGCCAAGGATCGCCCCCATAATGATCGCCTGGGTAATCGCCTCGTTCCGCGTCTCGGTGGCACCGCTCCCGGTGTCCTGACTGGAAAGCGCGATGGAACCGGCCCCGAAACTCAGGCCGATCCGGAGCGGAAACCGGGCGTAGAGGTCCGCAAGCCCGATGGCCGCGACTGCAGCCGGGGAGAACAGCCCGGTGATGATGATGTCGGTCGTCCGCATCAGGGTGCGGAACACCTGTTCGACCATGACGGGCCAGGAGAGCGACAGCACTCGACGCCAGAGGGCGAGCAGTCGATCCCGCCGCCGCTCCGTCTCCATGCGCTACAGGTTTTCGACACGGTCCTGTTCACCCTGCCGGTTCACCCGTCCGACGTCCGGCGAATTACGGCGTCAGACGGGCCACGCCCCGACAGTTTCACTTTCACTTCGCTCCGCTGGGGTTTATCCCGGTGGCAGGGCTTGCCCTACTTGCACGTCACACGATCGTGCATCCCCAACTCAACCCAACCCTTTTTGGACCCGGCGCACCCCAAGCGCCCGGTTCCATA
>SKQO01000015.1 GCA_007118975.1 Halobacteriales archaeon
AGGGCCGGAGTCCGGCATCAAGTGATGTGTAAACAATAGTCACATACTTGTAGCCGTTCGCCCGATCCCAATCCTCTTGTGTCACATCATCGATTTTTTTGGTAAATCTGGCTGCCAGATACCGCTTCCACTCCTGACGCTTCTCCGGGGTCAGTGCAGCATACGCAGGCACACTACCGTATTCCAACACTCCCTCTCTTATTTTCGCACGTTCTTCTTTGGTCAGAAAATTCCTTGGTTGAACCGATTCGTCATTTTCGACCGTATATTTTGAATCCCATTTCTGGTCGATGAATCTAAAATACGTCTTTAACGATAGCTCTGCGTTATGTAAATGGCTGGGAGAATATTCCCGCGATGTAATCAACTTCTTCATAAACGCATCTGCATCATCAGTGGTTAGATCCAGCGTATACCCCCGATCCTCCCAAACGAATCGATGAAATTGACACACCAGATTGGCATAGGTGTAGTATGTATCCGGGGCATAGCCTTCCAGCCTTTCGGGGTTCTTGCCTTCGGTGGCCAGCCAAGTAATATGTTTTTTCCCTGAAATTTTTGTACGAAATCAATTGCCGTTCACTCAGCAATTTTTCTACTGGCTGATAAATGAGAACGACACCTTCAACTTTCTCCCGCTCAAATATGGATACAGCCCCATGCGTGGAGAAAACCACCGTTTCAGGCATCTGAAGTCGGTTCAATTTAGGTGTATTGGTCTGAAGCGATTTCATGGTTCCATCTGTGAAGGCATGAAAACCGCATGACGGGGGCGTTCTGTCAGCTTGCTGACAGGGTGGGGTGGCAGAGTGGACCAACGCGCCTGCCTTGAGAGCAGGTGGCCGGAAGGCCTCATGGGTTCGAATCCCATCCCCACCGTCCTACAAAGCCGCAACTTCCCATATCCGTAACACCAAAGAATATTCTTGAGACAACAGTGGTGGTTCATGCTCCGGATCCGTCGGAAAAATCACTGCGACACCGAGCTCCGACGCAATCCGATGTTTTGGACCGGCCGGCGAACGGATTTGATTGGATACGCAATTCTCTGATCGGCACAAGTCGTCTCTGTGTCTAACTGAGATCGACAGGATGACAGCGTTACACTTTGGAACTGACTCTAGCGACCTCTCGTAGAGCATCGCCCCGACCACTTTGTGGGGACTATCCACCTCTCGATGGTGGATCACAGGTCGAACATTGGTCGACCAGTAGCCGGAGATCTTCGCCCGGACATGCCCCATATCGGCTCAAATCACTGTGCCTCGGTCGATATTCCTAGTCAAGACCTGCCGAGTCTGTGGATCAGGTATCGACTCCTCGTGCAATCAACTTCAAGCCTCACGCCTACTCTCGTAGTCGTTGAGTACAGTTGTCTCCACCGCCAGCAACCGGTGCTCTTTCCAACGAGGGTACCGCCGATTTGCGGCGATCACGTCGAAATCAGAGCTATCGATGAGGCCCCTGACGCCAAGTTCGAAGAACGTAGTCACTCGCGCTCCCGGCGCCCCGAACAAGTCGGTTGAAACTCGTGGATGAGTGCCTAGCCGCTTGGTCGGAAGGTCGTCAAAGCCACGGCCCCGGGCCTCTGTTCCGATAAGAAAAACTACATTCGACGCTTCTACGACTGGTACTCCATGTTCGGCGAGAATCGTCACACACAAGTCGATATCGACGGGGCGGACTTCGTCATCAACGGCGAACTGACCATGAAGGCGTCGAGTACAACGAACACCCGATCGAGGGCCTATTGTTCAACGCCCGGATGATTCAGGCGCTGTTCGACGACGAAAACCCCGAGACGCGGGACGTCTTCGCGTACCCCGACACGGGCGAGTGGGATCCCGACCGCAATGTTCGCGAGTTCGTTCGTGCAATTCCCGAATGGCAGGGCGACAGGTGGAGAGACCCCCGGCTAGATGCCGTCACGATCAACTTCCAGTGTGGCCGTCCCGTCCGTCACGCGCCTCACCAACCGTGGATCGTGTCAGGATTCCACCCGGACGGTTCGCTCAGGGAGGACTGGCTCCACCGGCTCAAACTCATCCTTGATCGGACCGATTTGCTGGGGATGGTCGTCATCCTCGGCTACTTCTACGCTGCGCAGGAAGAGTGGATGAAAGGGGAAGAGGCGATCAAGCGTGGGGCGTGCAACCTCACTGAATGGCTCCTTGAGAAAGAGTACACCCACGTCCTGATCGAAGTGAACAACGAGTGTAACTGGGCGGCACACGACATTCTCCAGCCCCAGCGGGTTCACGAGATTATCGAGTACGTCCAGACCATCGAACGTGAGGGCTTCAGTTACCCAGTTACATCGAGTTTCGTCGGGGGACCGCCCACCGATGAGGCAGTTGATGTCTCCGACTACATCCTTATCCACGGCAACCACATCGGCGATTCGAATGGCATCGGAGACCTGCTCGAGGAGACTCGAGATTTGCCATCATACGAACCGATGCCGATCGTCTTCAACGAGGACGACCACTACGGCTTCGAATCGGAGCCGAACAATTTCTCCGAGGCGATCGCGCACGGTGCCTCATGGGGCTATTTCGATCCGGGTGTCAACAACTATCACGATGGCTACCAATGCCCCCCGGTCGACTGGGGGATCAACACCGACCGCGAGCACACATTCTTCGATTATCTCGACATGATTACCACTGGTGGAGATTGATCGGGAGAATTCTTCGCGACGCCAAGCGGCGGTACACCCATTGCTCTAAAGGATCGACATTATGTCTGAAGGGAACGTTTGAGGACGGATGCGTACCAAGCTACGGGGCACTGCAACTGCCCGGATAAAATTCCACATCTACTCCGTATCGTGAATAAGTCCTGTCCTCTTCCATATCGACGCAGATCCAAACGAGGGGGGATGTAGCATATGAACAGTGCGCGACGTGTCCGTTTCCACCCTACAATGGCTCTAACAAAGGATTCTCGAGAAACTCGAGTCTCATCCTACCTACAGGGGACTCATAGACTCCTATTATTCCGCACCGGGTCGAGACCACGCTCCTGGGGCCGGGAGGTATTGGTACGCTGCAAGCCGGAACGATGATGGGACGTATGCAAGGGGTATACCCGCAGTCAGGCAAGCCGTTGGCGGTCCAAATGGACGTGATCGGACGGCTTGAAGATCGACTCTTAGCGGTATGACCTGCGAACTGGAACAAGCTGGCGTGCGGGTACGATCGGGAGCAGCGGGACTCGGACGCTCACCCCGTCGGAGCCGATGGACTTGGGTTGGGTGCTCGTACTGGACTTCGTAGAGGCGGCCTATCCGTGCCCAGGGACGTGGTGGGGCGGACCGAATTCCCACACCGCGCCCCTGGGTGATGCACTCCAACGCGATCGACGCGAAGTCTCCACTTTCGTTACAACCTTTCCCCGTCATCCGGCGAATAACAGTACCGACACCACCGACGAGGACCCCGAACTCATTTAAAAACTGAACGCAATCTCGGCAAAGTCGAACACCGCGGGACTCCAAGGGCGTATCGATGAGGGCAATCGAAACGGAGGCAAGGAGACGCCCGCCGGGACCGACCGGGTTCCCGATTATCGGCTCGACGGTTGACGTCATGCGGGATCCGCTCTGCTTCTACGAGGAACTCGCCGAGTACGGTGATATCGTCGAATACCGAACGCTCCATGGCAATTTCACCGCCCTCCTGCATCCCGATCACGTCGAGCGGGTGCTCCTGCAGGAATCGGATCGGTTCGAGCAAGTCGATATCTCGACGTTCGGTGTCGGGATCGATCCCGAGGGCCTCGTGGAGGTTCGGGGGACCACTGGCGCTGGCAACGCAACCGGATGCAGCCAGCGTTTATAATGGAGCGGGTGCAGTCCCATGCGGGGGCCATGGCGCAGGTCCTCGATGAATTGGCAATGTCGTGGGAACATGGTGAGGTGGTCATCCTGAACGAAGCGTTCTCGTGGCTCACGCTCCGCATCCTCACCCGGTCGCTGTTCGATGTCGACGTCGAATCTACGGACCGGAGACGTGATTGCGGAATCCGCCCGCGTCTTCAACAAACAGCTCATCGTCGGGAACGTCTCGACGCTGTTGCCTTCCGGAGTCCCGACGCCGACCAATCGACGAATTAAGCGCACACCTACGAGGCGTTCACCGATCGAATGGACGAGTTGACCGCCGAGCGGCGACCAAATGGTGACGCTGGGGAAGACTTGCTTTCAATGTTGCACGCGGCCCAGGACGAAGACGGCTCGACCTTGCGAGACAAGGAGCCCCGAGATAATTTGTTGACATCCATGTTTGCGGGCCACGAGATCTCATGACTCGCTTTGACTTACACAGTACTGCTGCTCTCACAGCATCCCCAATGGAGCGATAAACTCCGTGCGGAAGATGTAAACGTGATCGGGGATGGGTTGCCGAGCGTCCAGGATGTTTCCCAGCTCGAGGTGACAAGAGGGGCGGTGGAGGAAGGGCTTCGGCTGTATCCACCCGTGTCGATCCTGTTTCGTGAACCCAGCGAGCCCGTTGAATTCGATGGCCGCCTCGTCCAGCCCGACGCTATCGTGACGTTGCCACAGTTTCGTTTTCACCGGGACGAGCGGTTCTGTTCGACACCGGAGCGCTTCGATCCAGCTCGTTGGCGGGAGGATACCGCAGCCGACCGACCGGAGCACGCCTATTTTCCGTTCGGTGGCGGCCCGAGACACTGTATCGGTATGCGATTCGCGAGACTCGAGCTGCACCTGGCCCTGGCCATCCTCGTACACCGCTTCGAGTTCGAGCGACTGAGCGATGCGGAACCAGACCTGGAACCGGGAATGACGCTCCGCCCGGCCGATTCGGTGAAAGTGCGGGTCAGGCGACCCTAGGAGTCGGGCAGCGTCGCATCGACGAGATTCGCGACGGTAGTACGAACCAATGTGGATGCTACGCTCTCCGAACAGTTCAGTTCGGTGGCGACCTCCGACAACGACCCCCCACGGGGGGCCGAGAAATATCCCACCGACGCCGCCGCCTCCAGCGCCGCAAACTGTCTGGCCGTGAGCCGTCCGACATGGGAGCCCCAGCAACCGCGATGCTCGCTGATCCGGTCGACTTCGATCTCGAACGCGGATGGAATCTGTTCCAAGAGCGTGCCCAACGAGGATTTCTCACCGAGGACCGTCATCTTGAACACGCTACCACCGGTGTAGACGATCGGTGGGACGACGATACACTGGGAACGATCGAACAGTTCGATGAATGCACCGTCCAGCTTTCCGAGATCTGCATCGAGATATCCATAGAACGACTCCTCGTCGATCTGGGTGGCCGCAAAACGAGCTACCTGTTCAGGGGTAGCGGCCTCGGCCCGCACAGTATCGTAATCGCTCACAATGATCGAGACAAACCGGAGTCTGTTTTCTCGGTGCCCGAACTCCCACGTGATGAGTTCCTCGCGCTGGATGGCAGTTTCCAGCCGATCGGTGATCGGCAGCGCGAAATCCGATGGGATGTGAACGTAGAGGTCAACCGATTTTCATCCGTCCCGCTCCCGGGGTTTCACCGGGCAAAGCCCTCCTATCCGGGGGGCGTTTCCACCCGGTCGGCAAGCGCATGCGCCGCCGCAACGACCCGTTCCTCGACATCGCGGCGGCACGGGCCAGGGAGTGCGGTAATCTCGATTACGGACGCCGGTTCGTAGCCACCCGCTGGTAGGGACCGGGCGGTGGGAACATACGTGAATGCGTCGTTCGAGTATCCAGCCATCCATAACGACCCACCACGCTCATCTTTGAGCCGGTTGGCGTACCCGACCATTGGTTCGCCGGCCATGGCGAGCAGTGTCAGATCTGTTCCGAACCCGAGTGCCTGCATCGCGAGTGGATACTCCGTGGGAATTTCGCCGTATTCGTCGAGGACGGAGAGCAGATGTGTTGCTCGCCAGTGCCCGCGAGCTTCACTGTTCTCAACCGCATCCTGTAGCATCTCGGCCGACGGTGGCCCCTCGAACTGAATGTCGATTTCCGAATACACGGCCTGGATAGGTCCTCGCACAGGTCTCATTGGCGAGTCGAGGGCCGCCTCGACGGCAAGAACGACGGCACGCGCGTGTGCCTTGATCTGCTCGAGGGTCTCCTGGGGGTACGGTTTCTGATCACCCGCGCAACCCATCAGGAAGAGAGCCGTCGCGTCCTCGAGACGGTCCTCGAGAAAGGCCTGTGCGTATCCCGCCCAGTCCCCTGAGTACTCATAGAGGAATTGCGAGGACGTGTGACTTGCGTATCCGAACACGAGGGTACGAATGGTCTCGACGTCATCACCGCCAGGGTCGCTGACGGCGAGCACGGGGACGTCAGGATCGTATGGCCCCTCCGGGTGTGACGCGTTCCGTACACCCTCGGTGGTCGGTCGACGGCGACTCATGGCACTTGCACACCGCCCACGACCGTACCGTAACTCCGCTGGCGACAATTCCTCCACTGCATCGCCGACGAGCTCGACAACAGTGTTAACCAACCGATCCGCGTACGATTCCGTCCGCTCACGGAGGATTTCGTCGTCGCTATAGTACTCGAACGGCAAGAAGTGAGCACTTTCGTTGTTCTTGGGAATTCGCTCGACCATGCCGTCATCGCGTTCGACGATGTTCGTGGCAGTACGGGTGACAGGTCCCTGATGTGTATGGCTTGCATTCAGGAGCACGTGGTCAGGGGGAATCTCGTGCCGACTCTCACACGCCGAAACGATGTCCTCACGCAATTCACGACCCACGAAGAGAATCTCCAGACTCGCGATGACTGTCCGGGTGCCCGCAGTATCTTCGAGTACGAGGACTTTGGCATGAATCTCCTGGTGGACGCCGGACGACGGGCGGTCGCGGGCACCGAATCCGGCCATCCACATCGGGTGCTCAGGGGTGATGACCGCGGTGGCGCTTCCGGCCCGCCAGTCCCACATTCGACCGTCGTTCGACTCAGCCATGCCCCCTCATGCCAGGAACGGCTGTTTGTACCTTGCGTTCCCGGGAGGACATCGTCGACCCGGTCGACTGAAGCTGGGTGAGCGAATTACATCGTGGATCCGATATAATTTGGGCCATTTCAGAGTGGAGTTAAACATATTAGGGACGCCCGTCATCAGGATGGAGTCCTCAGTTTCTGATGCCCTATCCCGGACCGGGATGGGGTCCGATGGCAACCTCCGGAAGTGGCAGGCCGGTGGCAAAGACGCGCCCGTTTTCAGGGCCGTCTTTTCCGTACTATCACCACATACTTGCCCCGGCGTGCGTCAAGGCCACACCCGAACAGATTCGACCCGAACATACCGCTTGAATAGCGACTTCGTGCACTAGCGCGTGCGCCACTTTCTGTCGATCCGATGGAGGTAATACAGCAAGATCGAGGTATTCCCCGCCTCATCTGGCTATCTTCGAATCGCGAACGATACCTCCCGCGCTCGGAAACACCGCCGTCGCTTCCCGGCAACGGCGCCGGCACCGAACGCGAACTGATCAATCGGACGTGCATTCGTTCTCCCCCGCCGCTTTTCATCAAAATTTCGACGTACGGACGATCGCACAGCAGGTGGCTCCAGTAAGCCCATATACCCGATCCGTTCACTGTCGATAATGAGAACGGAGCACGGAGTCCATATTGACGACTCCCGTGAATTGGACCACCTTGCTGACGATTCGGTGGAATTGGTCGTAACCTCTCCTCCGTATCCGATGATTGAAATGTGGGATCATGTGTTCGGCGAACTCAACGAAGAAATTACCCAACGGCTTGCGGAGGGAGCTGGTGCAGCCGCGTTCGAGTTGATGCACGAAGAACTCAATAAGACGTGGACTGAGATCTCACGAGTCCTTGTAGATGGGGGGATCGCGTGCATCAACGTCGGGGATGCAACTCGAAACATAGACGAGAGTTTTCGCGTATATCAGAATCACTCCCGGATTATCGATAATTTCGAGGAGTTGGGGTTCGAGCCATTACCCGAGATCCTCTGGAGAAAACCGGTCAATTCGGGTGCGAAATTCATGGGGTCCGGGATGCTGCCGCCCAACGCCTATGCGACCTTGGAACACGAATACATCCTCATCTTTCGGAACGGGGCACAACAAAGAACATTTGAGCCGAAAGCTGAAAGACGTTATAACGCCGCATACTTCTGGGAAGAGCGGAATGAATGGTTTTCCGATCTCTGGACGGACATCACCGGGACACTCCAGCGCCTGAGCGAGGGCGAACTCCGAGAACGTTCCGCAGCGTTCCCCTTTGAAATACCATATCAACTTATTAATATGTATTCTGTCTACGGTGATACCGTCCTTGACCCGTTCTGGGGGACTGGCACCACGTCGTTGGCGGCCATGGTCGCCGCACGGAATTCCGTGGGGTATGAGCTCCAAGAGGAATTCACTAACGTATTCGCTGATCGTGCTGCAGAGATTCGCGGCATGTCGAGAGAGGTCATCCACGAGCGGCTCACCGAACATCGAGAATTTGTTCGTCAACGAGAGAACGAGGGAGAACCCCCGGAATACATCGCAGAACACTATGCGTTCCCGGTAACGACCAAACAGGAAAAACACATCCTGTTTTACCTAGCGGATACCATTGAGACAACCAAAGAGGGATACGCAGTTACCCATTCAGCGTATCGGGATCACGCTGACGTTGATCCTCTCGATTCGAGAGGCCAGTCCACCCACGCGGACTTCACGTGAAGCAGACACTACCCACACGTGTGAAACGTACAACCAGCGCACTCAGGGCTCGATCGGGGCCAACGTTGGAACGTGACGACCCGGTCGATCGCAGTGGTAGCGAGTTCTTTCATCGACTGCGCATCACCGATGGGAACGCGGTCGAATGTACAAATCGATCTGCAATGTCACATCGGTACATGAAGGGCCCTCACTCGCCATGCGTAGCGTTGCTCGCCACCGGTTGGAGCGAGCCATCGAGAACGTCTGCCATTGCCGATCGGTGGAACGTAACGGCTGTCTCGACATCCGCCAGGGGGTAGTTCGGGCGTGTCACAGCGCCGTGCCGGTCCACACACGACCGCACGATCGCAAGCAGGCGATAGACTGGCCGGCGCTCGGTAAAGCCCTCGGTGAGAGGAAACGCAGCCGTATAGCCCGCATAAAACGGTTCCCGACCGGCTTCGACATCGAACCAGTCGACGAAACAATATTCGGCTTTCGTTAGCGAAAACTCCCGATCTGCCGCTTGTAGGGATCCCCAATCGAGAACGCCCGTGATCTCCCCATTGTGGTACCGGATGTTGCCCGGGCGGTAATCCCAGGGGTGCAGCCGACCGGGGACAGTACGAGGGAGTGCATCGTAATCGAGCGTTACCGCGACGTCGCGCTTGATGTCATCGAATGCGTCCGGGAGCTCTTCGAGCCCCTGATCGACCAGGCGACGAAAGGCAGCCGGCCACGGGTTGGGTTCCTCGACGACCAAGACAGACCCATCTTGGGAGATATCACCGTGCCCTTCGAATGTGAACGTCCGATGAAGGATGGCGAGATATCGGCCCAGCGAACGGGCGACCTGTTCTCGTGCTACAGTCGAGAGTGAACCGAGCGCCTCTGCGAGATCGGTCCCAGGAACGTACTCAGTTATCAGATAGGTTCGATCTTGGAATTCCCCGCTCCCGATGACCCGCGGGGTGGGAACCGTGGTCTGCGACGCGATTGTCCCGATTATCGCGGCTTCCGTGGCCATCTGACCCGGCCCGAATTGCACGACCAGCCGCGCGCCTTCCTCCGTGCGAGCGAGAAACGTCTCCTTGTAGTTACCGCCGGGAAGTGGGCGAGTGGACGTGACGCTCATCTTGCATGTCCGTTCGACAACAGTAGCGATTGCCGCCCCTCGCATTCTGGTCGATCGTCTCACTGGACCGACGAAAAGGTTCAGGTCGAGACGGTCACGAGGACACGCATGCCGCGAGAAATGACTCGAGTTCCTCGCGATCCCACGCGTTGATGACGTCAACTGGTTCTGCCCATCCACGCCGCGCGGTGTGCACGCCATATCGCATGTGGTCGAATTCGGCCGCGCTATGGGCGTCGGTGTTGATCGCTATCGTTGCATTCGCCTCGATCGCTGCGCGCACCATCGCCCCCGAGAGATCGAGTCGGTGTGGATTGGCGTTTACCTCGAGTGCGGTACCGTGCTCGGCGGCCGCCGAAGCGATCGGTTCGATGCGGATTTCCAGGCCTGCACGGCTATTGATGAGTCGCCCTGTCGGGTGGCCCAGGACGTCCACAGCCGGATGGGAAACGGCTCGAACCAACCGGTCTGTCGCCTCCTCTACCCCTTGATCTAGTTCGCTGTGGGGCGACGCGACGACGATATCGAGCGTCTCCAGCAGGTCATCGGCGACGCTGATGGTCCCATCGGCGTGCACGTTCGTCTCTACCCCTGCGAGCACGCCGATATCGAATTGTTCGTCCAGAGCGCGGACTTCGGCTGCCTGCGTTTCGAGCTCCGCATCGCTCAGGCCGGTGCCTCCGATGATTCCGGGGCCAGCCGCGTGATCGCAGATCGCGACGTAGTCGTGTCCGAAGCGTTCTGCGGCCGCAACGAGTGCTTCGAGATCGAGACTTCCGTCGGACCAGCTCGTGTGGACGTGAACATCCCCTCGAATATCATCGTGGTCGATCAAACACGGTAGCTCAGCGGCTGCTGCAGCCGCCACTTCCCCAGTATCCTCTCGGATCTCGGGTGGGATCCATGGAAGGTTGATGGCGTCGTACATGCTCGCTTCGGTCTCGCCCGCAATCCGAGTGCCGGCCCGGCGATCCGACTCCCGTGTCGCTTCGTCCACCTCGCTCACGTCAAACACCCCGTACTCGTTCATCTTCATGTCGCGGTCGATGGCACGGTTTCGCAGTCGCACGTTGTGGTCCCGGCTCCCGGTGAAGTACTGGATCGCACTACCGAACTCGCTCGGAACGACGACCCGGAGGTCGATCTGGATGCCCCGTGCTCTGACGCTGGCGCGCTGTTCCCCAGCCTCGATTACGCTATCGACGTGATCCCAGGAGCGGAATCGCTCGACCACTTCGGTGGCCGAATCCGTCGCAACCAAAATGTCGACGTCGCCGATCGTGGGTTTCCAGCGCCGGATGGAACCGGCCACAGCCGCCTCTTCGACGACGTCGGCCCCTCGCATATGCGCGAGCACATCGTCGGCTACGGGACGTGCGTGCCCGAGAAGTTCCCGTTCCTGTGCCTCGCGCGCGAACGGAATGTTCTCGAGAATATTCTCCTCGGTCTTGGCTCCGAATCCCTTCACGGCACTGATTTCGCCGGCCTCCGCTGCAGCCTCCAGCTCATCGAGGTTCGTGATACCGAGCCCTTCGAACAGGGCTCCGACGGATTTCGGGCCGACGCCCTCGACCGCCGTCAGTTCGTCCATCTCCACCGGGAGCTCCGCGCGCAACTCCTCGAGCTCGTCGATCGTTCCAGTCTCCAGGTACTCGATCACCTTCTCGGAGATGGCATCACCGACCCCCTCGATCGCCGCGACCGCCTCCGGACCGTCCGCAGCCAACTCTTCGATGGCGACAGGATGATCGAAAATATTCTCGGCCGCCCGTCGGTAGGAACGTGGTTTGTACTCGACGCCCGTCGCGTCGAGACGGTCGGCGAACTCCTCGAAAATGTCGGCCAACTCCGCGTTTCGGCTCACGTTTCGGTCACCTCACGGTCGCCCCAGGGGACCGTCATCAGTACGACCCAGTGCGCGGTTCAGAAACTGGAGCCATCGTTCCCGGTCGGCCTTCTCCTGGGCGGCCATCTCCGCCTCGATATCATCCTCCTTCTCGATCCCGTCGAGGACTTCGAGAGCTCGATCGAGACCGACAATGCGCTCTGCGAGCTTCTGCCCCGCCTCGTAAGAGAGATCGTCGTTCTCCAACCGACCGAGGAGCTTCTGGCGCTCCTGCCGGAGCGATACCACGAGCTCACGATGCGCTTCCCCTGGCGTATCGGCAGCTCGGAGTTTCATGATCCGGCGGCGGAGGAGAATCTCCTCGCCCCCGATCGGCGCCCGATCCGGGATCCGGGCCCCGATCGTTGCGGAATCACGCTCGACTCGTTCGAGCAGCCCTTCGCGTTCGTAGGGCCTCACACCCGAACGATAGTGCGGTGGGCCCAAAACAATTACCGACGCGGATCCGCGGATGATCCCAAAACCGCTTTTGCGGTGCTCCCGGAAGGTTCGGCAATGGCACCGTGTGACCGGTGTGGAGCCACGACGAACATGCCGTACCGATGCCGGTACTGCGGTGGGACGTTCTGCGGTGAACACCGGTTGCCAGAGAACCACGGCTGCCCCGGTCTCGAGGACTGGGGTGATCCGAGCGGGGTCTTCGACGCCGGCTTCGACGATAACATCGTCGAGACGCCCGTCAACAAGCGTGAGCCGTCGCGCCTCGAACGGCTCGGCATCGACACGGGTCCGGGTGGACCGCTCGGTTATTTCCGAGGGAACATGAGCTTCGTCTTTCTCGCTGTCATGTGGGTCGTTTTCCTATTACAACAGATCGTCATCGCGACGCTCGGGGTTGAGGCACACGACACCGTATTCGTCCTGCGAACCGAGGAAATCCTCCACGTGTGGACCTGGTTTACGTCCGTCTTCTCGCACAACCCGGGGGGGCTGTTACACATCGTCTTCAACAGTATCGTGCTGTACTTTTTCGGCCCGATCGTCGAGCGAAAGGTCGGTAGCAAGGCGTTCGCTGTCCTTTTCATCGGGGCCGGCGTCGTTGCAGGGCTCTCACAGGTGGGAATCGGGCTCATTACCGAACCGGGGGGCGTACTCGGGGCGAGCGGCGCGATCCTCGCCGTCATGGGGGTATTGACGGTACTGAACCCGAACCTCCGGGTACTCCTGTTTTTCATCGTACCCATGCCCCTGTGGTTGCTCACACTGGGCTTTGCCGGAGTGTCCGTCTTCGTCATGCTGGGTGCAGGGCCCGGCGCCGGGAACATCGCCCATCTCGCCCACCTCATCGGACTGGTGATCGGGCTGCTCTACGGCGAGAAACTTCGCCGCGAGGGCGTTTCGGCCCCACGTGAGCTCCACCTCGGTGGCGGTGGCCCTGGTCAGGGACCACCCCGGCGCCGGCCCTGACCGATGGACATCGTCCACGAAGATCTCGTTCCGGATCCAGGACTCGACCGGGAGGAGATGCTCGCTTGTCAAGACAGAATTCGAGAGCGTGCGTCGTTCCAGACGCCCCGATCCCTGATCGAGCGATTGAGCGCGGACGATCTGATCGTCGCTGGGGTCGACCAGTCGTTCCCCGACGACGATGTGGTGAGCGCAATCGTCGCTCTCGCGGCGGGGGAGGTAATCGATCGAGCGGTCGTTCGCCAACCCGTCCAGTTTCCCTACATTCCCGGTCTCTTGTCCTTTCGTGAGGCTGGTGCCGCCCTGACCGCCTGTACTGCCCTCGATGTCGAGCTCGATCTCCTGCTGGTGGACGGCAACGGACGGTTACACTTCCGCGAGGCCGGTCTCGCCACACATCTCGGGGTCGTGCTCGAACAGCCGACGGTGGGTGTTGCGAAACGACTGCTGTGCGGAACGCTCGTCGACCCGCCGGAACCTCCCTATCCAACCGGGACGCGTGTTGAAATCCGCGGCGGAGAGGATACGCCCACGGCCCGCAATAAACTCCTCGGCGTGGCCATGCAAACTCGACAGTGGGATCATCCAGATCGTCACATCAACCCGGTGTACGTGAGTCCGGGCCACCGCATCAGCCCGGACCATGCCGCGGACGTGGTCGAACGCTGCGTCGTGGATCGCAAGCTTCCCGAACCGATCAGGGCGGCAGATCAACTTGCAAGCGAGGCGGCACGGGACTGACGACGGACCAGATGCCCATGATTAACGTCCCCACCGGACGAGGTAATCACATGGAACGGTGCGCGTTGATCACGGGGTGTTCGTCCGGGATCGGCCACGCCACCGCGTTGGCCTTCCTCGAAGAGGAGTGGGACGTCTACGCAACCGCCCGGAATCCGGCTGATATCACCGAACTCGCCGAGGCGGGATGCCGGACCGCGGCACTGGATGTGACTGATGACGAGCAAGTGATGGCCGTCGTTTCGCAGGTGATCGATGAACGTGGCCGCCTAGACTGCCTCGTGAATAACGCCGGATTCTGCCAGTCCGGGCCCGTCGAGGACGTGCCGACCGATCGAGTGCACCGCCAGTTCGAGGTCAATGTTTACGGCCCACACCGGCTCACTCGCGAAGCCCTCCCACATATGCGCGCCCGTGGTGACGGGACAGTCGTGAACGTATCGAGCGGCCTCGGGCGGATCTCCCTCCCAGGATCCGGCGTGTACGCGGGTTCGAAGTTCGCGCTGGAAGCGATGTCCGACGCCCTTCGGGCCGAAGTCGCCGACCAGGGGATCGACGTGGTGACCATCGAGCCGGGGCTGGTCAACACCCAGTTCACGGCCCGGTTGCGACACGAATTGAACGACTTGGAGCGCACCGCCGCGTACGAGAACCTGTACCGACTCTACGACGATTGGTCGCGGGTCGACAACGGGGGGTTCGCGACGACGACGCCCCAGGTGGTGGCCGATGCGATCGTCAACGCCGCCAGTGCGACGAAACCGCAACCGCGCTACCAGGTCGGACCGAGTTCAGTGCTGGCCGGGATTGCGTCACACCTCCCTGCCGGCGCCCGGCAGCGAGTCTTCCGACTGGGACTCAAGCTCTCCCGGTGGCTCGGATAATGATACGGAACCGCGAATCGCTCGCGGGTACACGTGCCCGGGAACTGATCCTGGACTGCTTCGAAACGGGAATCGTGGCGGGCGATCCCGAACGATTGCTCCCCGACGTCGTCGGCGTCGACGGGGACGTGCTGGTGATCGACGAAGAACGAATCAATCTCGAAGAGTTCAGTGAAGTCATCGTGTTGGGGGGTGGCAAAGCAGCCGTCAGGCAAGCAGTTGCGCTGGAGACCGTGCTCGGTGGACACATCGACGGTGGTGTCGTTGTAACGAACGGCCCAGCGCACGGGCCAAATGACATTGACGTCCTGCCCGGTGACCACCCCGTCCCTTCCGAGCAAGGCGCACGGAGCACGGACGCCCTACTCGAGATGGCAACTGCGGCGGGGCCCGATACCCTCATTCTCGTGCCGATCTCGGGGGGTGGAAGTGCATTGCTCGTTGCTCCGGCCGGAAACATTACCGTCCAAGATCTCGCTGCATTGAACGAACAGCTCCTCGCGAGCGGCGCAACGATCGAGGAAATGAATGCGGTTCGAAAGCACGTTTCTCGGATCAAAGGGGGCGGGCTCGCCCGGGCGGCGGCGCCCGCACGGGTCGTCTCCCTCGTCATGAGTGACGTGATCGGGGACGACTTGGCGGTGATTGCGAGCGGCCCGACTGCGCCGGATCCGACCACCTTCGCTGATGCGGTCGCGGTGCTCGCCCGATACGACATCGACGCGCCCACCCGTGTAGCAGATCACTTGCAATCGGGAGTCGCGGGGGCGGTCGATGAGACACCATCTGCCGGCGAATCGGCGTTCGACCGTGTCTCGAACTACGTGATCGCCGGTAGTGATACCGCCATGCGCGCGGCTGAATCGGTGGTGCTAGAGAATGGAATTACCTGCCTCCCGCTGTCCGCGCGTATCCGTGGGGAAGCGCGGGAGGCGGCGAAGACGCAACTGGCGATCGGGGAAGAGATACTGGCCTCGGGCCGACCGATCGAACCACCGTGCGTGATTCTGAGCGGGGGTGAGACGACGGTGACGCTCCGTGGCGATGGAACCGGCGGGCCAAACCACGAATTCGCGTTGAGTGCGGCGATCGACTGTGAAGCCGGCATTACTCTGGGGGCCATCGATACGGACGGGATCGACGGTGCAGCTCCGACTGCTGGTGGTCTCGTCGATTCGTCCACCGTCGAGGATCACCGAGCGGCGCGAGAAGCGCTCGCCGATAATGACAGTTTCCCGTACCTCCGCGACCGACATGCAGTCGTCGAGACCAGGCAAACCGGGACAAACCTCAACGATTTCCGCGTGCTCGTAGTCGAGGACTAGTCGAGACAGGCAGCCACGACTCGCAACATATCGATCCCGCGCAACTCGGCCGCGAGGAGTGGTACCCGCTTTATCTGTCGGTGCCCGAAAAGTTTCTGGGCGTCGTGGAGCGCCGATTGTTGGACCTGCCACCGAGCTCGGCAGAACGCACAGTGTTCGGTGTCAGGTACGGCGAACGCATCTGCCACGTCCGGCGGCGCGACGTTACCCGGATCTTCGAGAACGCGGTTGACGATGATCGTATCGACGGTGATATTGAACGAGTTCAACCGGTCGAGTAACGTCTGCGATTCGACCAGGCTCAGCGTCTCCGGGACCACGACGATGCGAAAGTCCGTACGCGTTGGGTCCTGAAGCGCCTCGCGAAGCCGTTGGATCTGTTCGGCGAGTTCGTCCAGACCGAATTCCGCCTGGGCGTCGCTGTCATCGCCCATGACGCCTCCGAGCTCCTCGAACACGTTACCCATTCGCTGTTGCCAGCTTAGCATTCGACCGAGAAATGAATCCAGTAGATCCGGAAGCTCGAGCAACCGAAGCGTGTGACCGGTCGGCGCCGTGTCGACCACGGTTCGGTCGAATCGGTCGTCTTCCATCGATGTCAACAGCTGCTGGAGGGCGATCGCCTCGTCGGCTCCGGGCATCGCCCCGTCACCCAGCAGTGCCCCCAGCGGGCCCTCCGTATCGAAGAGCGACTGGCCGAACGGTGATTCAGCGTTCTCGACAGTTGCGGTCGGATCCAACTCGACGCCGTACAATGGCGCATCTTCGAGCAATTTTGTCGGCTCTGGACCGATGTGGACGTCGTACATGTCCGCCAGGGAGTGGGCAGGATCCGTCGAAATCACCAGTGTTCTCGTATCGTCGAGCGCACTCGCCAAGCCGGTCGCCGCCGCCATCGTCGTCTTCCCGACACCCCCTTTCCCGCCAAACAGGACGTATTCCGGTGCGTCGAGCGGGCCAACCTCCTCGGCGATCGCATCGACAGCTTCGACCTCCAGCTCGACCATACACCGGTTTGGCCCGGCGTCCACCTGTAGCCGTCGATCGTCTCACCCGAAGTACGCCCGAAGTCGGGTAACCGCCTCGTCGACCCGATGGGTCAACAGTGAAAACCGCAACCACTCGTTCGTCGACGTGCCGAACGGGTTCCCGGGCATTGCCACGATCCCACACGCTTCGATGAGCCGTTCAACGGTCGCCAACGTCCCCGAATGGCCCGGAAATCGTGCCATGACGTAAAATCCCCCGTCCGGAACGACGACTTCGCCGCCGACGTCGTGAACGGCTTCGACGAACGTCTCGATTCTCGTTTGCATGATACGCCGCCGATCGCGGTAATATGAAGGTTCAGTATTCTCCAGTGCGTGAAGTACGGCCGTTTGGGCGGGCCGGCTGCTCGTCACGTTGATGAGCAAATGATAGCGGCGCACCGCGGATCGGATTGCTTCGGGAGCGATCAGATAACCGACCCGAAATCCGGTGATCGCCATCGATTTCGACATCGCTTGTGTGGTGAATACCCGCTCGCTCGCGAGCGTACTCGCGCTCCGAAACCGCCCCGAGTAGTCGAAATGGTGGTAAACCTCGTCGCTGATCAAGTACGCGCCGACATCCTCCGCGATCTCGGCCAGCTCGGCCATGGTAGCCGCGTCGTAGACCGCCCCGGTCGGGTTGTTCGGCGTATTCACCACGATCGCCGCGGTATCGGAAGTGGCGCGCTCGCGAACGGCATGCGGGTCGAGGTCCCCCTCCGGACCGACTTCCACGGGCGTTGTCCTCGCACCGAGCAACCGCGCGCGGGCGGGGTAGTACGGATAGACTGGATCCGTGGTAAGGAACGATTCACCGCCGGTGGCTTCAAGGCTGGCTGCCATGGCGAGATAATTTGCCTCGGCTGCACCGTTGGTTATCAGGACGGCCTCGGGGTCTACGCGACGCCTGGCAGCGACCGCCTCCCGCAGCGCCGGGATCCCTTCGGAGGCGCCGTACTGCAACTCCGGCGGCGGTGCCGAGGCGTACGAACGGAGGCCGTCCCGTAGTGACGAGGGGGGCTCCTAATCGGGCTCGCCGCTGACGAGGTCGACCACATCCCCATCCGCCGAGGCCGCGAGTTGGCTCGCCTCATAGAACTGAGGCTCGAGCTCCTCCATGGCAGGGCAACAGGGTGGTGACACCTCCGTGTTTCGTGCCGAGCGGTCGAACGCGTCGTTTACGGGAGCTGCCGCCTCACTGGAGCCATGAGCAACACGAACGACCGAATCGAGACCCTGGTCGGCGATCGGCTTCGCGACCGCGATGAAACCGTGGCGGTCGCTGAATCGGCCACAGGTGGGTTGCTCTCCTCGACGATCACCGACGTTCCCGGGGCCTCTACCTATTTCGACCGGGGCTATGTGACGTACGCGTACCGGGCGAAACTGACCGCACTCGGCGTCACCCGCGAGTCTCTCGATGAATACGGGGCAGTCAGCGAGCCGGTCGCGAGGCAGATGGCGCGGTCGATCCGCGACCGGGCTGAGACAACCTGGGGAGTGAGCGTTACCGGGATCGCCGGGCCGTCCGGGGGGAGCGACGAGAAACCGGTCGGGACGATGTTCATCGGAGTCAGTTACGCGGCGCCGTGGGAGACGAAACGATCCGACGCATGGGTGTCCCGTTACGAGTTCGACGGCGATCGCTTGGATATCAAAGAAGCGGCGGCGAGACGCGCGCTCGTGGAACTGCTCAAGCGGATCGATGCTCTCGCTTAGTAACAGGCGATGTCGTCGAACCGGCCGTCGTATAGTGGGGCGTCTGGATGTGTTGGTTCTCGTTGGGACAGGAGGACGCGATCCAACTTCTCCCACGAATTTTCCCATCCGAGATGCGAAAATTCCGCTACTCGCCTCAGGTAGTGTCGCGCGGAGCGACGGCGGTCCACGGTTCGGTCCCCGGACGCCCGTAGGTAGGCACCGAGGTCACCCACGTTTTCGAACGGTTCCGCGAACTCCGTCCACGATTCACCGACGGTACCCCGGAGGTGAGCGTAAGAAGAGGCAAAGGGAGGAATGCCGAGTTCCGCCGAGAGCGATCTGCTGCGCCGGGCATGCCGGGGGAGATACTTGGGATTGAACACTTCCACCGCGTCGATGACGTCCGCGAACCGTTCCACCTCTTCGGTGCCCAAGCTCACCGTGAAAAACGTGGGATGCGGGACGAGGATCGCTGCCTCTTGGGC
The DNA here is from genome assembly GCA_007118975.1 of Halobacteriales archaeon. Lineage (GTDB taxonomy): Archaea > Halobacteriota > Halobacteria > Halobacteriales > SKNY01 > SKNY01. Next base: position 19,298 of record SKQO01000015.1, read on the forward strand.
AAGCAACTCCTCCATAGCACCCTCGAGCGTGATGAAGTCCGGGATGGGCGACGCGAGATCGATTGCGAGTAAGTGACGCCGGCGCCGCCACGTGCCCGTAAATACCTCTCGGGCGGGATACACCGTGAGGTCGCCGTCCGAGAACCGTCTGGCCTGCGCTTCGATCGCCGGAAGCGGCGTGAAATGCGGCGCGTAGACGATCCCGTCGAGTCCGCGTTGCTTTGCCCGTCTGACGACGCGATCATCGAGGACCTTCACGTGGAGGTCGATACGTGAATCGATCGAGGCCACGCTGTGTGGTCTGCGAGTGCTCGGTTTGGTTGTATCGACTGCTATCGCATGGGGAAGCGTTTAACCCGATTCACAGTGTCGGTTCGAACGAATGAGTCCGTGGGCGTGTGGGATCGACGGATGCTCGGCGGTGTTCGACGCACCGGAACCGGCCATTCTGCATCAGACCACCGAACACGCGCGGTGCGAGTGTCAGGTCTGCGGGGCGATCCTTCCCGACGGATATTTCGCGATCCGGCATGCTTTCGAGGAACACTCGCGCGCCGAATACGTCAGAGCGTACGGCGCCAGCGCTGCAGAGGTGCGACGCCGTGAAACCGTGAAGGATCGGCTCGAAGCGGAGGCGAATCTCGAGCTGGTCATCGAACGACTCGAGCGAGCAGCAGCAAGCGAGTGAACCGCACCGGTGCCGAGGCTCCCAACGTCTCATCTGTGATGTCTTACCCCCCGTGAGCCCTGAGAATAACACGCCAGAAAACCCCAATTTATTGTCTTTTCGTCATCTGTCCCCTATATTGCCGGCACCGGAATGACATCCCCCCTCGTGTAAACTTCCAAAACAGGTGTTTCCCGGCCGCTGAAGGGGGAAACGAGAAGTCCCATTGGCCCGAAAAATTAAGTCATACGGTGTCAAGTGTCTTGTGTGTCACGTGGAGACACTGGTTCGAATAGCACTGGAGCGATCGGAGTCGGGCTCCAACATCTCCGGGCCATCGGGCCCGTTCTGATCCTCGCGGCAGTGGTAGTCGGACCGGGAAGCATCGCGCTGAGTACGATCGCAGGGAGCTTGTACGGGTACGAGCTTCTCTGAGTGCCGGTGATCGCGACGTTGTTTATGATCACTTACGTCTGGATAGCGGCCAGGATCGGCCTCGTCACGGGTGAGACCATTTTCGAGGCGACCCGCATCAAATACGGATCGACGATCGCAAAAATCGGTGGTATTTTCGGCTTTTTGACGATTCTCGCGTTTCAGTCGGCAACAACGCGGGTATCGGATTTGCGACAGAGGCAATGATCGGGCTGGATGTCCGACTCTGGGCCGCCGTCTTTTCGATCCTGGCCATCGGATTTATCTGGCTTCCAGACCTGTACGGAAAAGTCGAGATCCTGGTGAAAATCGTCGTCGGTGTCATGATCGTCGCCTTCATCGGAACGCTGGCAATTGTGGGGACGAACGTCCAGCTCGTGGCCACCGGTCTCGTTCCCTCGTTCCCGGATATCGATGCAGTATTTCTCGCTCTTGGCATGGCGGCGACGACCTTCTCGATCGCAGCGGCCGTGTACCAGTCCCACCTGATGAAAGAGAAGGGGTGGGGTCCTGAGGAACTCCCCACCCAGGGGCTCGACAGTATCCTGGGGATCGCCGTGTTGGGTTTGCTCGCGACGGTCATCCTGCTGACGAGCGCCCGGGTCATCTGGGAGGGCCCCGGGGATCCAGTCTTCGACGCTGCCGGCATGGCCTGCCAGCTGGAACCGATCGTCGGCCCGGGAGCCTTCTGGCTGTTCACGCTGGGTTTCTTTTTCGCGGCGCTCTCCTCGCTCGTGGTAAACGCCCTGATCGGGGCGACCCTCCTGGTCGACGGGTACGGCCGCGATCCATCGATGGACGGACGTCCAGTGAAACTCTGGTCGTCAGTCGCGATCCTGTTCGGCCTGGCAGTCGTCCTCGTCTTCCAAGAAGATCCGATCGAAATCCTCCGCATTGCGCAGGCGATGGCGGTCATCGCCTTCCCGGTCCTCGGATTCCTCGTGGTCGCGATCGCGGCCGACCGTGATCTCATGGGCGAGCACGCAAACGGTCTCGTTGCCAACACGCTCGGCATCCTCGGCTATCTCGCCATCATCGGAATCGTGCTCAACTACGTCCGAGAAGTGTTGCTCCAAATCGGCGTCCTCTGAGAAGGGATCGCCCGCGGAATCCGGAGAAACACTGTACCCGCGTTCATACGACCCGCCCGAGTGGCGGATTACTCAGGTAATCGCTGCAGCGACCGAGCAAACCGTCACCGCTCTTCGCTGTCCAGGACCCTGATCTGATCACCCCGAACCGTGACGGGGATCGGCACCGTGGCCTCGTAGAGTTCGACCGTGACCTGGTCTTTCCCCTCATCGATCCGTTGGACCTGGGCTTTCTCGCCCTTGAACGGTCCCGCAATCAATTCAACGATGTCTCCTTCCGCGATGCCCTCGACATCCGGTTTCGGGGACAGGAAATGTTCGACTTCGCTGATCGTGCTCTCCCCGGGCACGATGCTCCGTGCGTGCGGTACCTCCTCCAGGACGCGTTCGATCACCGCGACGTTGTCGGCCTCGACCATCACATAACTCGTCAGCGAATCCGGTGCGAGCACCGCGTGGATTTCAGACTCCTCGCGGTTCATGATCATGTCGGCTACGGTTTGTTCCTGGCTCGCCGTGGTTTTAACTGCGAACATGCTCATGGGATGATCACCGCTGAGGTCGCTTGACCGCCGGGGAGGAAGCTCATGACGACGAAGATGAGAAATCCGATCAGGCCGACCAAGAGGATCCCTGCGCCGGCGATCTTTGCGACCTGCATGAAATCCTCGAGCGTCGGCGTGCTGGCCATCTTCAGCACGCGGAGATACGAGTTGAGATCGTACGGGACGTCCATCGCTTATCGACACCTAGCCAGCGAATCGTTTTTTACTTGTCGTTCGCCACGGCAGGTGATTCCCCGGAATGATGCCGAGGTGAGACGGCGTCAGTGACGGCAGCCGAGACCCGTTCCAGGATCCGCTGATCGTCACTTGCCCGGCCCACGCTCACGGCATCCGCCCCGTACTCCAGATACTCTCGAACGTCGTCGGGGCCCCGAACGCCGTTGTTTGCGATGACGAAGAGATCCGTTCCCGCGACGTCGCGAATCACCGATCGAGTGTCCATCGCGTCGACGTGAATCGCGTCGGCCCCAGCTCGTTCCAACCGCCGAGCAAGCACGGCAAGATCTACACCGTCGACCTCGGCACGGACCTTGACGCTCACTTGGACCCCCGTCGCTGCAGCTGTTCTGACGTAGCAAGCGAGGCGCTCGGGATCGCGGAGCAGGGTTTCGCCGCTACCGACGTCACACATTTCTGCCTGCCGACAGTGCGCGTTGACTTCCAGGATGGCGCCGTGATCGGCACACACCCTTGCCGTCCGTGCGATCTGCGCTTCCTCCGTGCTTCGAACATTGATGGCTGGACGCAGATCTACGGCGTGCAATCGATCGCACTGCTCGTCGACGAACGAGATCGGATCGCTCGGCAGAAACTCGGTCCGACCACGCGCAACGAGATCTCTTGCTGCGTCCCTCGTATCCGGGCAGAGCGCAATCCCGCCCAGGAATGCCGCCCCCGCAAATGGGGGACCCTCCGCTGCCCACGCTGCATCGGATTCTCCGCTGAGACTCGCGAGTGCTAGCCGAGGTTCGAACATGACGTGTAGGCGTCGAGTGCTTCGCAGCAGGTCTCGAGGACGCGACGTGCGTCCGCTCGGGTCTCGATCTTGGTATCCGTTCGTACGACCGGTCGGTCGGGGAGCTCATCGTCTGCATCGTCGACGACGAAGACGTCGATCCACGGCTGCTCCGCCGCCATCCCCCGTGTGCTCGGATCTGCGCCGACGGCCCGCATGAGCTTCCCCGCGGGGCCCGAAAACGCCGTGCGCCCGACGAACGGCGAGACGGCAACCACCGGAACGGAATGGAGTGATTCTTCGATCGCGTCGATGGCAACCAGTGGGCCGAGACTCGTCACCGGGTTCGCCGGGCCCACGATCACCGGTTCTGAAAGTGCTTGTGTAACGCCCGGGGCGGGGGTAGCCGTCTCGGCGCCGCGAAACTCGACGTCGTCGACGGGAGGCTCGCCCGCACGGGCGACCCAGAACGCCTGGAAATGCTGAACACCCGTCGGCGTGTGAATCAGCGTCGCGACGGGATCGTCGCTCATGGGCAACACCGTTGCCTCGATGTCGAATGCGTGTGCCAGGGCTGCCGTTACCGTCGTGAGACTCTCCCCGGCTTGCAGACGGGCCGTTCTTGCGATGTGGACGGCACGGTCGCGGTCTCCCAGCGTCATGAATTCGGGCACTCCGCGAAAGCGCCGCCACTGGCCGAGTCGAGGACCGGCAATCTGTCGCTCCGCGGAGAGGTAGACCGGCTCCGAATCGATTGACATCTCCGCAGCCAAAGTTGCGAGTCCATCGTTCGTGACTGTAGTATCACCTTCGATCCCCCACCACGTCTCTCGGTCCATCCGATTGCTTCGCTCGAACAGGACACTGTCGACATCGGGGCTGACGTGTAATCCGCCGATCTCGACATCGTCACCCGTGTTGGCGACGACCGTCACAGTCGCTGGATCGAAGACGGATTCGAGCCCCCAGAGGAGCTTCGGTGTTCCTGTGCCACCAGACAGGAACGTAACCATGCGCGACCCTGACGGCGCGAGGGCTTAAGCCTACGACTTTGCCGACGTTTATACGACCGCTCGAACGAGTGTGGACAACCACCCGATGAAGACGATCAAGGACAGTGTGCATGACCATATCCGGGTCGATGGTGTCGCCCGGGAGCTTCTCGACACTCCGCCGGTTCAGCGGTTACGTCACGTCCGACAACTCGGGACGGTTCACCTCGTGTATCCCTCCGCCAATCACACCCGGTTCGAACACAGCCTCGGGGTGTATCATCTCGCGACTCGCGCATTAGATGAGCTCCGGGTTGAGGGTCGTGCTGCAGAGCACGTCCAAGCTGCTGCCCTGCTTCACGACATCGGCCACGCCCCCTTCAGTCACAACATCGAGGAACTGATCGCCCGTCGGACCGGCCAATACCACGACGACGTCGACGACCTCCTTCTTGAACCGGTCGTCGAGACCATCCTTCGCGAACGCGACCTCGAACCGCGCAGAGTGGCCGACCTGATTCGAGGGAGGGGAACCTACGGCCAGTTGATTTCCGGAGAGCTCGACGTCGATCGGATGGACTATCTAGTTCGCGACGCCCATCACACGGGGGTGCCGTACGGAACCATCGACCACGGCCGGCTGCTAAAGGAACTGCGGTTTGTCGACGGCGAACTCGTGCTCGCAGCGGGAAACGTTGAGTCCGCGGAGAGCATGCTCGTCGCGCGGGCGCTCATGAACCCGACCGTCTACAACCACCACGTGGCCCGCATCAGCAAAAGCATGCTCCGGCGGGCGGCGCGCGCGCTTCTCGACACGAGTGACCTCGATGCGAACACCCTCCGGCGGCTCGACGACTACGGCCTTATCGTCCGGCTCCGCGAGCACGAACCGTCGGCGGAGCTGGCCCACAGGTTGACGGACCGACGGCTGTTCAAACGGGCACTCTGGACCGAGCACGATCGGGTACCGTCGTTCGTGTTCGATGCTGCCCCAGCCGAGCTTACTCACGTCGAACGCGCTATCGCCGAGCGAGCAGGGGTATCTCCCGACACGGTCATCCTGGACAGACCACAGGAACCAGTTATGCGGGAATCGACATCCCGCATCGTCGTCGGGGATGAAATTGTCCGGCTCGGAGAGCGCTCACCGCTGGTCAGGGCGCTGCGAACGATTCAGCGTGAGCAGTGGCGGCTCGGGGTGTACACGCCGAGCGAGCAAGTCGAGGTCGTCGCGCGAGCAGGGGCCGAGGAGCTAGACCTCGACCTTTCGGCAGGGACCGTGGTGGACCGGGACGTGGGTCGTTACGCGCGCCTGGACGAGTTCGACGGACGCGACGCATGACGAACGATTCAAGGCGCGGGCTTGCGACCGAACGATCATGATCGTCGAGGGGACGATCCTTCGCGGCCGGGAATTCACCCCTGTCGAGGGCCGCGTGGTCGTCGAGTCCGGCCGGATCAACGCCATCGAAGAAACCACGGTCGACAGCGACGCGATCGTCCTTCCGGCATTCGTCAACGCACACACGCATCTGGGCGACTCCATCGCCAAAGATGCCGGGGCGGGGCTCACCCTCCCCGAACTCGTCGCCCCGCCGGATGGGCTGAAACACCGCATCTTGCGGACAGCATCCCGGGACCGGCTGATCGAGGGCATGACATCCTCGATCCGGCTGATGGAATCGACGGGCACGTGTGCGTTCGTCGATTTTCGCGAAGGTGGGATCGAGGGAGTGAGCGCTATCGACGAAGCGCGACGCGGGTACGACATCGATGCGGTGATCCTGGGCCGAGAAGAGAGCGATGTACTCGAGCACTGTGACGGCTTTGGCGCGAGCGGTGCCGCGGATGGCGAGTTCAGTGCCGAGCGGCGGGCAGCCGAACGGGTCGAGAAGCTCTTCGGCATTCACGCGGGGGAAGTCGACGCCGGTGACATCAATCCTGCTCTCGACCTCGATCCTGATTTTCTGGTGCATCTCGTGGCGGCCGAACCCGTCCATCTCGAGCGAATCGCTGACAGTAACACGCCAGTGGTGGTGTGCCCGCGGTCGAACGCAGTTACTGGCGTGGGTACCCCTCCCGTTGCCGAGCTCGTCGAGCGAACGACTGTCGCGCTTGGAACTGACAACGTCATGCTCACCGGCCCATCGATGTTCCGGGAGATGGAGTTCGTCGAAAAGATCGCGGACGTGACCCCCGAGACCGTCCTCCGAATGGCGACGACCAATGGGGCGGCCATCATCGGCGCCGACTACGGGAGTATCGAGAAGGGGAATGCCGCCAAGCTTCTGGTGCTCGACGGCGGGTCGGATAATCTCGTGGACAGCCAGGATCCAGTGCGGTCGATCGTTCGTCGCGCGGGAGCGGCCGATGTCGATCGCGTGATCCTCTAGCAGCGGTCATCAACCGGTCGGAGATGCTGGCAGTCGCCAGCGTGAATGCGCTCCGTACCGTTTTCTGTCTTGACGATCAGCGCACCATGCGGCGCGATATCAACAGCGGTACCGACTACGATCTCATCGTCGCGTTCGACCCGTACGCGACGATTGAGGGTCACGGCACGCTCTCGCCACGCGGGGATGATTTCGTCGGGGGTTTCCAGTAGCTCCAGCAAACGAGTCACGATCGCTCCCAACAAGTGGGCGCGGTTTACTGGTTCGCCCATCAGCGATGCGATACTCGCAGCCGAGGCGGGGATGGCACTGTCATCGACGTTTGCGTTGATTCCGATCCCGACGATCGCCCACCGCACACGATCGGCCTCACCTTCCACTTCGGTGAGGATGCCCGCGAGTTTACGTTCGCGTCCGTCGGTACACACCAGCACGTCGTTTGGCCATTTGATGGATGCGGAAAACTCGATCCCGGCCATGCCATCGACCGTCGCGACGGCCGAGGCAAGCGTCAGCAACGGCACCTCGGCCGGACTCAAGCCCGGCTCTAGCAGCAGGCTCATGTAGATGCCACCGGGTGGCGCAGTCCAGGCACGTCCCAACCGCCCGCGGCCGGCGAGTTGTCGGTCTGCCACCACGGCCACCCCACGTTCACCCCCATCAGCTAGTTCGCGTGCCCGATCGTTCGTGCTCTCGATCTCGTCGTAATACTCTACGTCGATGAATGCAGGTACCGCGAGGGCAACAGCCGGTTCACCGAACGCAGGGGTGTCCTTGAGCCGGTATCCGTCTGCCTCACCCGCGATATCGACGTCAGCAGCCCGCAACGCCTCGATATGTTTCCACACCGCTGCGCGGGTCATGTCGAGATCTCTGGCCAGTTCTGGACCCGATGCCGGGGCGTCGGCCAGTCGCTCGAGAACGCGTCGACGGCTAGGCTGCATTATTCGATGACGGCAAGGGTATCCCCCAGCTCCACACGATCCCCGGAACGCACCGGGACGGCCGTTACTGATCCGCCAGCAGTCGCCACGATGTCGTTTTCCATTTTCATCGCCTCGACCACGCAGAGGATGTCACCCGGTTCAACCTCGTCACCCTCCTCGACAGCAACGCTCAGGACCGTCCCCTCCATTTCGGCCGTCACTTCTTCGCCGCTTCGGCCGGCGGTGCTCGTGTCGGTTGCATCGGTAACCTGCGCCGGTAGTTCCGACGAGTCCTCGGCCTGAAGTGCAGGAGTGGTGTGATCCTCGAGGAAGACCTCGAAACGCTTGCCGTTGACCTCCACGGTGTATCGACCGGTCGCCGGATCTTCGTCGTCCGTGTCCCCGAGATTCGCCGGGCCCCACCGTTCGACGGCGGCGTCGAGGCTCGCTTCGTCGAGTTCTTCGTCCAGGTATTTCGTCGTGTGTGTCCCGTCGATGAAGGCCTGATCGCTCAGCATCAAGCGGTGAAACGGAATCGTCGTGTGGACGCCGTCGACGTCGAACTCCCGAAGTGCCCGCTCGGACCGATCCAAACACTCGTTGCGATCCTCTGCGTGGACGATGAGTTTCCCGATCATCGAGTCGTATTCCCCGCCGATCTCGTCGCCCTCACGGATGGCGTCGTCGATACGCACACCGATGCCACCGGGCGGATCGTATCGGTGGAGCATGCCCGGCGTTGGAGAGAACGTGTCGGCGGGATTCTCGGCGTTGATACGGTACTCGATGGCGTGGCCGTCGATGTCGACATCGGCCTGTTCGAACGAGATGGGCTCGCCCGCGGCGATCCGAAGCTGCCATTTTACGATGTCGATCCCGGTCACCAGCTCGGAGACGCAATGTTCGACCTGGATCCGCGTGTTCACCTCCATGAAGTAGAACTCGTCGTCCTCAACCAGGAACTCCACAGTGCCAGCGTTCGTGTACCCGGCTTCGTCGACCCCGCGTCGGGCCGCCTCTCCGATTTCCTCTCGCACGTTGTCATCCAGAAGCGGTGCGGGGGCTTCCTCGATTACCTTCTGGTGGCGTCGTTGTAGCGAGCAGTCGCGCTCGCCCAGGTGCCGCACGTTACTGTGGTGGTCGGCCAGCACCTGTACCTCGACGTGTTTCGGATCGGCCAGAAACCGCTCGAGATAGACGGTCGAATCGTCGAAGTACGCCTCACCTTCCCGGCGCGCGCTCTCTAGTTTGCCTTCGATTTCGTCCGGACCGCCAACAACCTTCATCCCCCGACCGCCTCCGCCGGCGTCTGCCTTAATGGCGACAGGATACCCGTGTTCGTCGGCAAACGCCGCCACGTCATCGGGCTCCGTGACGGGATCCGTGGTACCGGGCACGACCGGAACGTCCGCGGCCCGCATCGCTTCTCGACCGCCGGTTTTCGCCCCCAGCGATCGCATGACGTCGCTGGAAGGTCCGACCCAGGCAACCTGGCTTTCCTCTACTCGCTGGGCAAAATCCGCGTTCTCTGCGAGGAAGCCGTACCCGGGGTGAATCGCGTCCGCTCCCGCCCGTTCTGCCGCTGTCACGATCGCCTCCCCGTCGAGATACGATTCAGCCGGGCGGGTCGGCCCGACGTGGTAGGCTTCGTCAGCATATCGAACGTGACCAGCGTGCTTGTCCGCATCGCTGTAGATCGCCACTGTCGCCAGATCGAGCTCTTTGCAGGCGCGCATCACCCGCACGGCGATCTCCCCTCGGTTGGCGACGAGGACCTTCCGGAACATCCGTTGGTGGATATGCCAGAGGAACTCACCTGACTGTATCGGTTCCCGCCATTCCAACGGAGACCACCGGAGTCATTTCGTCCACGGCCCCACCATGTTTTCCCAAACTTACGGTGCGGGATGCGGAGGGGTGATGACTCGGGCGAGGATCACCGAGGACGCCGAAATCGCGTGGACATGCGCGACTCGCTCCGGAGGTCGCAACGGAATTGAACCACTTAGAGTAGCTTTGAACGATCAGCAGCACGCCACGGATCCGTGGGCAGGCGCTCGTCGGGGGTTATGCGCGTACCGTTAAGACTCTCGAATCGCCCGCTCAGCGACCACGCGTGTTCCCGCCACCATTCGGCTGGCGTCACCTCGGTGGAGTGGCGATGACGCCGAAGCGCTTCGCGATGAGCAGCAATGGCAGCGAGAATAGCTGCCGTCTCCTCGGCCGTCGGGTCCGGGGAGATAACCGGTTCAGAGCGGAATGTTTCCATGTTTTTTATCCGGTGCGGATTCGCGTTTACCGCGGAGCATTTCGAGATCGGCGATGAGTCTGCGGCGCGTGTCTGCCGGGTCGATCACGTCATCGATGAAACCTCGTTCAGCTGCCTGGTAGGGGTTGGCGAACTCCTCGCGGTACTCGTCGACGAGCACCTCCCGTCGCCGGTCCGGATCGTCGGCGCGCTCGAGCTCCTGTCGGTAGAGGATATTCACCGCACCGTCCGGGCCCATGACGGCAATCTCCGCGGTTGGCCACGCGTAATTGACGTCCGCACCGAGGTGTTTCGATGCCATCACGCAGTAAGCGCCACCGTACGCTTTCCGGGAGATCACCGTCAGCAACGGAACGCTCGCTTCCGAGTACGCGTACAGCAGTTTGGCGCCGTGGCGGATGATCCCGCGGTGTTCCTGGTCAGTGCCCGGCATGTAGCCTGGGACGTCGACCAGCGTGAGAATCGGGATGTTGAACGCATCACAGAATCGGACGAACCGTGCCGCCTTCATGCTGGATTCGACCGTCAGCGTCCCGGCGTTCACGCGTGGTTGATTGGCAACCACGCCGACCACGTGCCCGTCGAGCCTGCCAAATCCTACGAGGATGTTACGGGCGAACCCCGCATTGATCTCGAAGAACGACCCTTGATCGAGCACCTCTTCGATGACGGCGGTCATATCATAGGGTTTCTGCGGTTCCGCGGGGACGACATCGCGGAGCGCGTCGGTTGAACGAGTCGCATCGTCCGTCGGGTCAACCCGTGGTGGATCCTCGACGTTGTTCGAGGGCAGGTAACTCAAGAGCAACCGGATCCGGTCGAGTAACGCCTCGTCGGAATCTGCCGTCACGTGCGCAACTCCCGTCTTGTTACCGTGCGTGCCGGCACCCCCCAGTTCCTCGAGCGACACCTCCTCGCCCGTTACCGTCTCGATGACGTCGGGACCGGTGATGAACATGTGACTCGTGTCCTCGACCATGAACACGAAGTCGGTGATCGACGGGGAGTACACCGCACCGCCTGCGCACGGGCCCATGATGGCCGATATCTGTGGGACGACGCCACTCGCCTGCTGGTTCCGATGGAAAATGTCCGCGAACCCCGCGAGACTTGCCACGCCTTCCTGAATACGAGCACCCGAGGAGTCATTGAGCCCGACGATGGGGGCGCCGACTTCGATGGCCATATCCATCACCTTGCAGATTTTCTCGGCGAACACCTCCCCCAGCGAACCGCCGAAGATAGTGAAATCATGCGCGAAGACGAATACTTCCCGCCCGTGCACGGTCCCGTACCCTGAAACTACCCCGTCAGTCAGCAGCTTCCGCTCCTCCATGCCGAAGTTGCTGCTGCGATGAGTACGAAATTGATCGAACTCCGTGAAGCTATCCTCGTCGAGGAAATACTCGATTCGCTCGCGAGCGGTGAGTTTCCCTCGATCATGCTGGCGTTCGATGCGCTCGGGTCCACCGCCTTCATTTGCCTTCTCGCGGAGCTCGCGCAACCGATGAAGGCGATCCTCCATCGTCACGGTCCCGGCCCCCTGTGGCTCATCGTTGTCAATGGCTGCTCCGCCGCGTACAAAAAGGATTCCGCACCCAGGAGCGTCAGCCCCAGATAAATCCCTGGACCTCCTCGACGAAACCGATGATCGCCAGCACGAAGGCAATCAGCAGGACGAGGAGCACAGGTCCGCGGACGGTCCAGAGCCAGACGTTCCCCCACGGGCCGATGTCGTCGATCCCCTTTTCGAGCTCTGCGAGGGCCTTCTCAGACTGTAGCCAACCCACGAGCACGACCATGATGATGCCCCCAAGCAGTAACAGTACGTTTGCTGCTAGCGCGTCGTAGAGTGCGAGGACATCCAGATCGAGTGCCGTCGGAATCCCCACGAGAAAGATAACACTCCCGACCGCGATTGATGCCACCTTCCGGTCGAGGCCCCATTCGTCGATCAGATACGCGACGACGACTTCGAGGAGACTGATCGCAGAGGAGAGGGCTGCGATAGTCAGGACGAAAAAGAAGACAAACCCGAGGACTGCACCGAACTGAATATCCCCGAAAGCCTGCGAGAGGCTCACGAACACGGCACCAGCCCCCGGTTCTTCGTACTGTGCGCCCGCGGCCGCGAGCACCGGAAAGACGAACAGCCCCACCGCAACCGCAATTGCAGTATCGAGTCCGATGATCACTCCACCGTCCTCGGCGAGATTTCGATCTTCTCCCAGATACGACGCGTAGGTAATCATCACACCCATTCCGAGTGAAAGCGTAAAGAACGCCTGCCCCGCGGCATCGGGAAGGATCCGGTGCCACTCAGAGAGAATAACGGACAGATCGGGATCTAAGTAGAATGCAAACCCTTCCCCGGCGTCGGGGAGGGTGACAGCGTAAATGATCAGCCCGATGATCAGGGCGATAATCGCCGGCACCATCACCTTCACCGCCAGTTCGATCCCGCGCCGGATGCCGAAGGCGACGATGCCAACCACGAATATCATAAACACCAGCTGGAATCCGACCGTCTCCCACCCTGTGGAAATGCTTCCGAAGTATGCCCCCGGATCATCCATATACGCGCCTGTTAGGCTGGCGAGGGTGTAGCGGATGGCCCACCCAGAAGCCACGGCATAAAACGACAGGAGCACGATCCCCGTGAAGACGAAAATCCCCCCGACGTACCGCCAGGACGACCCACCGAACTCGCGCAGCGCGCCGACCGGGTTGAGGTCGGTGTGGCGGCCGATCACGAACTCGACGAGGATGGCGGCCAGACCAATCAGAACGATAAACAATAAATAAATGACCAGGAAGGCCGCGCCGCCGGCTTCACCGACAACGAAGGGAAACCGCCAGACGTTTCCAAGACCAACCGCGCTGCCGACTGCAGCGAGGATAAAGCCCGTTCTTGTCGCCCACGACTCTCGAAACGTGTCAGCCACTCCCATGATTCAGCCAGAAAACCATCAGCCGTGGACATAAGTGTACACACACATGTCATTATTTTGTAACGATGAGGGGAGTCACCCTGGAGACTGGTCAGCGGGGTAGCTCACACAGCAGTTATCAACTGTATCGATCCACATACCGCCACAATCACGGGTATCTATCACGCTGCGGGAAATTCACGCCTCACCATAGACCGGCACGGCAGCGCCACTCGTGACCCTGGCACCATCGCTCGACAGCCACAGGATCGTCGCCGCGATATCGGCGGGATCCACCCACGTTTCGTGCTCGGCATCAGGCATCATCTCGCGGTTCATGGGCGTGTCGATCACACTCGGCATGACGGCATTGGCGCGAACGGTTCCGAGGTTCTCCTCGGCAATGGTTTCGGTGAGGCGACGAACCCCCGCTTTCGATGCACGATAGGGGCCATCGCCGCTGCCACCGGAGAGAGAAGAGCGGGCACTCACACTCACAATGGTGCCCGCCGTCTCCTGCAGATGCGGTAGGGCATACTTCGCAGCCAAGAACATCGTCTTCAGATTGATGTCGAAGAGCGCGTCGAACTCCTCGACATCGGTCTCCTCAATTGGGTTCCCGCCCATCCAGGTGCCGGCGATGGTTGCGAGAGCATCGAGGCGTCCGTGATCCTCGACAACCGTGTCGATGACCTGTTCGGCCTCTGACGGATCAGTGAAATCTGCGGTGAGAAAGGCAGCCGGTCGGTCCGGCTCGAGTGACGAATCCGAATCGGACGCGGGTAGGATATCCGTCCCCACGACGGTCGCGCCGGCGTTCGCGAACGCGCCGACCACGGCACTGCCAAGCACGCCCGCCGCTCCAGTCACGAGCACCACCTGCTCGTCGAAATCGAAGGTCACCGTCATGGGAAACACCATGGATCGGGTTACCATAAAGCAGGTGGCCAAGGGGCAGACCGACGGCGCGCCTGCAAGAGTTAACCATTCCCTGCCCGTGGATCACGAGACGAAGGTGTCGCGATGAGTGTGAGTTTCGCCGATGTCCTTGCGGCTCGAGACCGGATCGCCAGTGCACCGATCGTGGAAACAACGCCAATCCAGCGGAGCCGTTCCCTCAGTAAATTGGTCGACGCGGACGTCCGCCTCAAGTGTGAACATCTCCAGCGAACTGGTTCGTTCAAACCCAGAGGGGCCTACAATAAACTCTCCATTCTCGCGAACGCCGGCGAAGTGCGCCAGGTCGTCGCTGCGAGTGCCGGTAATCACGCTCAGGGCGTCGCGTTGAGCGCGAACACGCTCGGGTTGGACGCGACCATCGTGATGCCCACTTTCGCCCCACAGGCCAAGATCGAAGCCACGCGTGAATACGGGGCAGAAGTCGTCCTCCACGGCGCGAACTTTCCGGAAGCGATGGCACACGCCCGCTCGTTGACAGAAGAGGGTGTCGCATTTATTCACGCGTTTGACGATCCAGCGGTCGTGGCGGGCCAAGGAACGCTCGGACTGGAGATCGCGGACGAGCTCCCCACGGTCGATACAGTGCTCGTGCCGATCGGTGGCGGGGGCCTGATCGGTGGCATCGCGATTGCATTGAACGAGGTGCTTCCGAACGCCAGGGTCGTCGGTGTCCAGGCAGGTGGCGCGGCCACTGTCCACGAGAGCCTCGCAAAGGGGTTCCCAACGGCACTCGATTCGATGCGGACGTTTGCTGACGGGATTGCCACGGGGAGTGTCTCCGAATTGACCCTAGAACTCATCGACGATTACGTAGACGAGATCGTGACCGTGAGCGACGAGGAGATCGCGACGAGCGTGTTGTTACTGCTGGAACGGGCAAAGCAGCTGGTTGAGGGGGCAGGTGCGGCGCCAGTTGCCGCAATGCTCGGAAACGACCTCGACATTGCCGGTGAAACGGTTCTCCCCGTCCTGAGCGGTGGTAACTTCAGCATGACTGAACTCCAGCTCGTTCTCACGCACGCGCTCTCGTCCCGAGAACAGATCGTCCAGCTCCGAATCCGGATCGACGACCGGCCCGGACAGTTACACCATCTGTCGGGTATCATTGCGGAGACCGGCGCAAACGTACGTACTGTCGCGCACGAGCGCGCCGTAGAAGACCTCGAAGTCGGCGAGGCGTATCTCGTCTTCAACGTGGAGACGAGCGGTGCGAGTCATACCCGGACCATCGTAGAATCGATCGAGGCTGACGGCTACACGGTCACCGGGCGACAGTGAACTCTCGCATCGACCGACGACAAGGCAATGGCATACCACTGGCGGAACTTTGATATGATCTACGCCGAGGCTCTGATCACATGTCCGGTGAACAGCGATCGTTGTTCGACGGTGAATCTCTCGATGGATGGTTCGCGACGGGTGTTCCCGGCCCGTGGGACGTTGCCGACGACTGCATCCTTCTCGCCGAACCCGGGAACGGCTCATTTCTCTGTACTGAGGAGTACTTCGATAATTTCGAATTCACGTTCGAGTACAACCACGAGCCCGGCTGTAACAGTGGCGTCTACTTTCGCTGGTCGGAGCTAACCGACCGTGCGACCGGCATGGAAATCCAGATTCTCGACACGCACGATCGTGACGACGTTCCACCCAAGGCGGAGTGTGGTGCGTTGTACGATCTGGCTGCTCCCGAGAATGTGGAGACACGTCCTGCAGGCGAGTGGAATCAAATGTGCATCCGCTGTGATGGCCCCCGCATTCGCGCGGAATTGAACGGTGCGACCACAATCGATGTCGACATCGATGCGTGGGACACACCGGGGGCGAATCCGGATGGGACCGAAAACAAATTTACGAACCATGCGATGGGCGAGTTGCCCAGACGCGGCCGTCTCGGGCTCCAGGACCATGGCGGTCGCATTCGTTTTCGGAATCTCCAGCTGCGGGAGTTGTAGGGAACATTACCTGGTGTTGGTGATCGATCCGTACCCCACGCCGGCTCGGTGTTGGCACGAGACCGAGAGCGCGTGGCAGTCCGGCCACCCCCCAGCCAGTTATCTGTTCCTCGGAGCAGGGGAGGATCACGAAGACAAGTTTCCGGCCCGTTCACTCGCTTCGATGGGAGTACTTGAGGACCTCACGGCAAACAACATGCCGACAACATATGCCGGTACCTCTCATCACAACCAACACACCTACGAGTATGGATCGTGCAGAAGAAGCAATGACGAAAGGACTGCGAGGGGCCATCGAGAAAATCTGGGCTCTCGAGGATGATTGGCAAGGTTTGATCGTTGCTGTGGCGATCGTCGCCTCTATCCAACTGTACAGTCTCGGCGCTCCATGGTAGGCAATCCGGGTAAACTCCTCCCCGGGATCGTCGTACTTGTCGTCGGGGCGATCCTGGCGCGAACGCTCTCCGGAATGGTCGGCTTCCACGAACTCCTCGTCGCGATCGCCATTGGAGTGCTCGCGGCCAATATGGCCGGGATCCCGGACACCTTTCGACCGGGAATCGGGACACACACCGTGTGGTTGGCGGCGGGCATCGTGTTACTCGGTGCGTCGTTAACACTCGAAGCGATCCTGGAAATCGGCCCCACGCTCCTCCTGGTATTGATCGCGGTCGTCATCACGACGGTTGCCACCGGGGAACTCGTCGCACGTCGCATCGGCGGACTCTCGGCTCGGTTCGGATCCATGCTCGCGGCTGGGGCCGGGATCTGTGGTGTGTCCGCCGTCGTCGCCGTCGGGGGCGCGATCAGTGCTCGAGACACACAAATCGCCTACGCTGCTGGCGTGATTCTACTGGTCGATGCCATCTCAATTGTCGTCTTTCCTCTGGCCGGCGCGCTGCTCAATCTACCTGATATCGTGTTTGGTATCTGGGTCGGCATCAGCATGCTATCGACGGGACCCGTTGTCGCGGTCGGGTTTGCGTACTCGGAGACGGCGGGACAGTGGGCCACCCTCACCAAACTAGCACGGAACGCGCTCATTGGTGGTGTCGCCCTGGGCTACGGCGTATACTACGCCCGATCAACGGCGTCGGGCGCAACGTCGTTGCGCACTCTCCACTCGAACGTCCCGGCGTTCATTTGGGGGTTCTTCTTGCTCGTCGTCCTGGCGAGCGCCGGGGTATTCTCCACCGGTGAGCACGCAACCATGGAACAAGCGGTGCACTGGCTATTTCTGCTGGCATTCGTCGGACTCGGGGCTGAGATACAGTTCGATGAGTTGCGATCTGTGGGGGCAACCCCGGCGCTCGTCGTGATCATTGCCATGCTAGTAGCAAGTGCGCTCTCGCTCGTGCTCGCGCTGCTCCTCTTCGGCGTCGCGTAAGATGTACACCGTCGGGGATCGGTTCCGTCGCCGCACTACTGGTGCCTAGGCGACCGGCGCCACCGCAACGCCCGGTGTATTTATTCACGCGTGGGTGCTCCCTACAGTTACTCCCGTGGCCTCTCATCCCTCGAAACGTTCGCTTATGGAGTGGCACGTGGATGCGTTGTTTTCGCACGATACTGCTTCACGGATGGTGGCAGTCAATGAACCCGATGGTGCAGCTGCACCACGGCTGTTCCTCGGCCGCACACCAGTCGGAAACGTTCTCAGAGTTGGCGCCGGGGTTTCGAGAGCGGTCTTTGACGAGATCAACAAGGTACACGCTAGAGAACCGACGACGACCGACCCCTCCCCGACACCCAGGCGGGCGGCAGCGTACAGAGAAGCGCTCGAGGCCGATGCACGGATTCAAACCGAGCGCAGTGGACCTTGTTTCTGGCACCCGCCGAGCGACCATCCCGTCAGTGCGCGCGTTATTCCGCTGACGGCGGAAACCAGGGACCGCCTGCACCCCGCGTTGAACGATTGGGGCCCGGGCATCGAGGATACCCAACCGGCGTTTGGTCGTCTCGTGGGGGACCGGATCGTTGCAATTTGTGCAAGCGTCCGTGTGACCCCCTCCTGCCACGAAGCCGGGGTGGAAACTGCACCGGATTTTCGGAGCAATGGATACGCAACCCAAGCTGTCAAGACCTGGGTAAATCGGCTGTCAACCATTGATGTCGTTCCACTCTACAGTACGACCTGGGAAAATTGCGCATCTCGTCGGCTTGCAACGAAGGCTGGCTTCATTCAATACGGTGTCGACTGGTGGGTCAGGTAATTCATCAATCACCACCGACATGTTCCTTTCTGAAGAATGCGTCACAGCGCCCGTGTCCGGAAGTTCATACCAACAAGATGACGGGCACAGAGGTACCGTCCACATCGGCGCGTTCTCATCGCGTGCTCAACCGAAACGAGACATTACGATCGGATCACGCCTGCCAATCAGTGGGACTAGTTGAGGGCTGTGTAGAGAACGACCGGTGCGAAGGTTCCAAGCAGCACGGGAAAGTCCAGGACTGTCGCTATCCGATCACCGGATCGTCACGAAGATCTCCCATGATCACGGAGGTTCTTGAACCTGCCGTCAGGATATGCCGGTGTCGCCCGCGCGTGAGGACCTAGCCAGCAACCCTTGGCCAGTTCGGATCGTTGCGGGGCAATCCGCACCGTTGAAAAACAAGGCCTTTAGCTACCACTTTCGTCCACTCCGACAATGAAGTTGCATGAGTACCAGGCGAAGCGACGCTTCGCGGACGCGGGCATTCCGGTCCCAACATTTGAACTCGTCGAGACACCGGAGGCAGCCGTCGAGGCAGCCGAAGGAATCGGCTATCCAGTTGCGGTAAAGGCGCAAGTGAAGGTGGGTGGCCGGGGCAAAGCGGGCGGAATCGAGATCGCGAATTCGGCCGAGGATGTCCGAGCGGCCACCGACCGCATTCTGGGAATGGATCTGAAGGGCTACACCGTCGATCAGGTGCTAATCGAAGAGGGCGTTGATTTTGCAACCGAACTCTATGTAGGCGTGACGATGGACCGGACGGCGGGGCGACCCGTCGCGATGGTCTCGACCGAGGGTGGCGTCGACATCGAGGAGGTGGCAGCGCGCGATCCCGACGCTATCGCGAGAGAGTACGTCGATCCTGCCTTCGGGCTCCACCATTATCAGGCACGACGCGCGGTCTATGGCGCGGGTGTCGATCGAGAAGTTGCAAGCGATGTCGCCGCGGTCCTTCATACCTTGTATGGTCTGTTCGAATCAAGCGACGGCGCTGACGCAGAAATCAATCCCCTTATGGTCACCAACGACGATGAAGTGATCGCCGCAGATGCGGTGTTCAACATCGACGAGGACGCGCTCTTCCGGCATGCGGAC
The DNA here is from genome assembly GCA_007118975.1 of Halobacteriales archaeon. Taxonomy (GTDB): domain Archaea; phylum Halobacteriota; class Halobacteria; order Halobacteriales; family SKNY01; genus SKNY01. Next base: position 38,748 of record SKQO01000015.1, read on the forward strand.
CTGGCTGAACTAGAGGACGAACGACATGAGGATCCCCTCGAACAGAAAGCCGCCGATTACGGTTTCGATTACGTTCGACTGGACGGAAACGTGGGCATCATCGGGAACGGCGCCGGCCTCGTCATGACCACTCTGGATCTCGTGGACCATTACGGCGGGACTCCCGCCAACTTCCTCGATGTCGGTGGCGGCGCGAAAGCAGCCCGTATTGCCAATGCACTGGACATGGTATTTTCCGACGACAACGTCGAGAGCGTCGTCTTCAACATCTTTGGGGGGATCACCCGCGGCGACGAGGTGGCCCGCGGCATCAACGAGGCTCTCTCCACCTTCGATGAGGTCCCGAAACCGGTCACGGTCAGACTTGCAGGCACGAACGCTGCAGAAGGAATGGAGATCCTGGACACCAGCCTTGTCACTGTCGAAGATACCCTCGAGGCAGCAGTCCAGGACGCCGTTGCTGCCGCACAGGAGGTGACGGCATGAGCGTCTATGTCGACGACGACACGAGAGTCGTCGTTCAAGGCATCACCGGTGGAGAAGGGAGCTTCCACACCGAACGGATGCTCGAGTACGGGACCAACGTGGTCGCCGGCGCTGTCCCCGGCCGTGGCGGCCAGACCATCCACGACGTTCCAGTCTATGACACGGTGCGAGATGCGGCGGAGGCGGAGGATGCCAACGCCTCAGTCGTGTTTGTTCCCCCGGCGTTTGCCGAGGATGCGCTACTCGAGGGACTCGACTCCGGTCTTGATCTCGTCGTGGCGATTACCGAGGGGATTCCCACACAGGACATGAGCCGTGTGAAAAAACGACTGGAGGAGGTCGAAACCCGGTTAATCGGCCCGAATTGCCCCGGCATCATCACACCCGGTGCAGCAAAACTGGGGATCATGCCCACCGATATCTTCCAGGCAGGGTCTGTCGGCGTCGTGTCGCGCTCCGGCACACTTACCTACCAGATAGTCGATAATCTTTCCGCCCGAGGCCTCGGGCAATCGACCGCTATCGGGATCGGTGGTGACCCGATCATTGGTACGCCGTTCGTCGACACGATCCGCGCCTTCGATGCTGATCCTGCGACGGATGCCATCGTCATGTGTGGGGAGATCGGCGGCGAGGACGAAGAACAGGCGGCGGCGATGATCGAGGAGGAGATCAAGACACCCGTCGTCGGATTCATCGCCGGCCGAACGGCACCCCCGGGTAAGCGAATGGGTCACGCAGGGGCAATCGTCTCCGGGAGCGGGACGGGCACGGCGGCTTCCAAAATCGAGGCGCTCTCTGCCGCGGGCGTGCCCGTCGGAGAGACCCCCGAAGCGGTGGCGGACGAAGTCGCGAACCTGCTGTAGGCAAACGTCAATGGTCCGTGGCACGCACAGTCTCAAACGGTGACCCTTAACACGGTGGCCTGATCCCACCGCCTATGGAACAGTGGTCTTCCCGATTTGGTTTTGTGCTTGCCGCGATCGGTGCTGCGGTCGGGCTCGGAAACGTCTGGCGTTTCCCGGCTGTCGTCGGGACGAACGGTGGCGGTGCGTACCTGGTTCCCTACCTCCTCGCCGCGTTCGCGTTCGCCCTCCCGTTGATGGTCCTCGAGATTTCCGTCGGGCGCTCGCTTCGGGCGGACATCATTACCGCCTGTCGCCAGGTTCGACGACGGTTCGAGGTCGTTGGTTGGATCGTGGGTGCATCCGTCCTACTCGTATTGAGTTATTATCTGGTGATCACGGGATGGGTGCTCGCGTTTTTCGTCTTCGAGCTTATCGGGCGGGGCATCGACTTTGCCAGTTTCACCGGTACCAACCAGCCGATCCTATTTTTTCTCATATCCGCCGTGATCGTCGGGTTGATCGTGTCCTTGGGAGTCCAGAACGGGATCGAGCGCATGGCCGGTATCCTCATCCCGTTGACGTTCCTCATTCTCCTTTTGCTCGCTGTCTACTCGATCACGCTCGAGGGGTTTGTGGACGGGATTCGGTTCTTCCTCACCCCCGATACAAGCGCCCTCGGTGACCCGCTGATTTGGGGCGCCGCCTTCGGTCAGGTGTTTTTCTCGTTTTCCGTTGGTATGGGTGTCCTCCTCACCTACGGGAGTTATCTGGGTGATGATGCAAACGTCCCTCGCTCTGCTGTGGTGATCGCCTGTGCGGATCTCACCGTCGCCTTTCTCTCCGGCATCGTCATCTTCGCGATCGTGTTCACCGTCGGGTTGGAACCCGGTGCAGGGACCGAACTGGCATTTACAACGCTGCCAACGGGGTTCGAAGCGATGCCCTTCGGCTCGCTCCTCGCCGTGAGCTTTTTTGGCGTGTTGTTTGTGGCCGCAATCGCGCCATCGGTTTCGATGCTGGAGGTGGGCGTCGCCGGGACGATGCGAGCGACGAACTGGTCACGACGCAAGGCGAGCTTGGTCATAACCTCACTGATTGTGGTCGCAGGATTGCCATCGGCTGCAAGTTATAGCGCTGTAGAGTTGCACATCCTTGGCGCACCATTCCTGGACGTCCTCGACGCCTCGGTCGGCACGTACGCCCTTCCACTGGGTGCACTCGCCATCATCTTCGTGTTCACCTGGGTGCAGGACCAGCACGTGGTCGAGGAGCAGCTCGGTCTACGTGTCCTTCGTCCAGTGGTGGCCTATGTCGTACCAGCTGTGCTGTTGATCGTGCTCGGGTTGCGCATTGCAACCGACCTGGCCATATCGGAGTGGCAACGTGTCCCAAATCTGGATGCGCCGGGTGAACCGGGGATCGTGGCAACACTCGTTCTCGGCGTGGGGATAGCCGCTGTGATCGGCATAGTGCTTCAACGGTGGCGGCACGCTTGACTCGGCCTCGACTATGATTCGATCGGGTCAACCGCTTTTTCCACCACGCGGATATCCCGAATCGCGGTCGCGGGATACTGTCCGTCTTCGTCCTTCTCCACAGCCTTGACCATGTCCCAGACTACGGAGAGACCCGTCGCGACGCCCTGGATAGCCTCCATCTCGCAGCCGGTCTTACCGATCGTCTCCACGGTAACAGAGAGGCGAAGGCGATCAGATGCGACCTCGACGTCGGTTTCGACGTTGGTAATGGGAATCTGATGACACATCGGGATCGTCTCCCAGGTGTGTTTGACCGCCTGAATCGCCCCGATCCTGACCGTCGCGAGAACGTCACCCTTCCCGATCTCGTCGGCGGTGATTGCCGCGAGTGTCGACGCTTGGAGGAGGATCTCCCCGGTGGCACTCGCACGTCGACGGGTATCGTCTTTCTCACCGACGTCGACCATCTGTGCCTCTCCCCCCTCCTCGACATGTGTCAGCCCCGCTCGATCGTTCTCCTCGACGGGATCATCTGGCATATGTGCCAGTCCTCGCGCGATGCTTATAAAAACTGCAAGGCGAATACATCCGCCCTCAGGCGAGTGCTGAAGCCGACACGGTGGGCAGCAATCCACCATTCTAATTACAGGGCCAGATATGCCATCGCGAACACCAACATTCACGAGAAAAGCCAGTATAACCAGTTATAGAGACGTTCCACGGATGCTGGAAGTTCACCACACCCGCCGTGGGAAAATCCCCAGCCACTCACGGGTCGCCGAGTCGCTTCACCACCAAGGGTGGTCGGCCAGCAAGCTGTGGAACGTCGCCACCTACTACTCCCGCCAACAATGGGGGAGAGACGGGCGGGATTCCCGATCACGAGGAACTCAAAAGCGAGTTGAAAGGTCACGACAAATACCGAGGACTGCACAGTCAATCCAGTTCGTTCGAAAGGCGAAGCCTTTCGTGATGCCAAAAATCTTCGATTTTTTAGCACAGCACGTTCTGGAGGAACTCGCTGAAGCCTTCAACTCGTGATACTCCTCGGATGACGACCGAGATAACCCGCCCGGCTACCGCAAAGAGAACTACAGGGACGACCAAGGCCACCGCGTCCACGAGGAACACCCACCCTCGATGGTGACGTGGAAGCAGAAAGGCTTCCGTCACGACTCCAAACACAATCGCGTCCGCCTCTCCAAACGTGCGAATCACACGGAACATCCCCGCGCCCGGGAATACATCCTCGTCGAATACGAGACGCGTCCGCACGTTGAAGTGGAGAACATTCGGTAAGTCCGCGCCGTCTACGACAACGAGAAGGAACACTGGGAACTCCATCTCACCTGCACGCAAGAAATGGAAACGCCAGACTCGCCAGGTGACGAGACGGCGGGCAGCGACCTCGGAATCAGCAACGTCCCGCCGTCGCCTACAGCACTAAGGACGCCGACCTCTACCCCGGCTATCGATTGAAACAGGACGGGTACTACTTCCCGAAGGAGATCGCCAAGTGCGATGACAGTAGTAGTGAGCGGGAGACTCGACTCCACCACGTGGTCGGAGCGCTTCACCCACTTCTTCCACGCCCTCGTCGAACACACCGTCCAACGGTGTGTGGAGAAGGGTGTTGGCCGGATTAACGTCGGAGATTTAAGTGGCCTACATGAGGATGAGACGGGTGAGTCTAAGAACTGGGGTCGGCACGGAAACCTCGACTTGCACGGGTAGGCGTTCGACCGCTTCACCTCAATTCTCGAATATAAAGCGAAGATGGAGGGGGTTCACGTGGAAGAGGTGGACGAAGAGGACACGCCTAAGACGTGTGCTGTGTGCGGGCGGGAGGACGATGGGCAGCGTGTTGAGCGGGGATTGTACGTCTGCGAGGAGTGTGACACGGCGTTTAACGCTGACGTGAATAGGGCGGAAAACATCCCCCGCGCCATCAACGATACTGAAAGTAACTCCGAGTCTTCGGCCATTTGGGACGGGGATAGGAGTACCGGCTGGTTGGCACAGCCCGGAGTCCACCTGTATGACCTGCCCTACGGATTCCAACCGCAGACAGAGGTGGTGGTAGACTCCAAACCCTCATATCCCAACGCTCGGGATTCCACGCCCTGAAGGCCGTGGAGGATGTCAAAGAAGTTGCAGAGGTGACTCCCGACCTGTCACGGCGAGGAGGATGAAACGCGTGTTTGGGGTCCGTACATTCATAGCCAACGAAGAGCAACGTATTGGACATATGTGGCCAGTTCGGTGGGCGATCAAAGCCGCGCTGCTCTGGTTGCTCAAACGCATAGGAAAGCACGTATGGCGACGGGTTCGGCGGTGACGATCAGCCAGTGAAGTACGGAACGTACCCGCTAGCTCGCAGCATGAGTGCCCTGCAACAATGCGCGTCCCAAGTGGGTACAGATCGTCGCGATCCAGTTGACCACGTGCATGAATACCAGGAGCAACAGTGCTCCGAGCGGCATCACCAGAACTGATTCCCAGAGCGTGTCGATGCGCCAGAAACCGAGAAGAATCAGTTCCCGAGTGATGGGGGCGGTCAAGAGACTGGCGATCACAAGCCCAAACATCAGCAGGAGCAGCGAACCGACGAACCCGACGAACACCTTGATCACGAGAAAGCCGATACCCTTCCAGGTAGAGGGTGCAGTGAGGACTTGCTTGAACCATTTCGGGGTCGCTCCACGTTCGTATGGATCGACATCCCTGGGCGAGGAAAGCTGGACTCCCACGAGTCGGACCAACAGCGCACGTTCAAGAGCCGAACCCCACCGCCCGAGGACGATGGTTACGATGATAATGGGAATCCCGACCAGTATCGGGGCGAACGTGATGCCGACGAGGAAACCTCCCCCCAGCCCGACGGCATAGATACCACCCAAAAGGACGGATATCACGAGGTAGACCAGATTTCGGTACGTCGCCTCGTCGGTGACAACCGACAGAAACCCGCCAAGCGGTGTCTCCGCCTGAGACCAGGATACGTCCGGCGACATTGGAACGTATCCCTCTTTCCGGAGGAAACACACTACGTTTCTGATCTCGTTTCGACGGCTTCTGAAACCACACGGCGAACGATGATTCAGCAGAGGACGGATGCTTGCGTCAGTACACGAGACTGTATGTCGGACCAATGATTACATTAGGCCAGCTCCCCTACTTCGTTCGATAATGGCACTCGATCGGCGGACGATGCTGGCAACCACGGCGGCGGCTACGGGCCTACTGAAGGCCGGATGTCTGGAGTCGTTGAATCCGGACGAGCCCCATCGCGAGCATCTACCCGATGAAGAGCTCGTCGATCCAGCGGCGATGGAAACAAGGTGGCTGGCAGCCCCCGACGAGGAGCCATACGATTTTGGAGTCGCTTCCCCCATCGGGATCGACGAAAACGATGTCCACCTCGAGGTCGAACGAACGGGGATGTATGTCGGTGCGACCCGATACCTCCGGGCACTTGCAGAGCGGAGGGCCGAGGAACTGGACCAGATCACCTTCGTTGATCTCTCGTTACCACCCGAACACCACGCAGATGGCGTCGTACTCGAGGGAGACCTCGAGGCCAGCGACGTTGTCGAGACCCTGGAAGGCTGGGAAGGCGATGCACTCCAGATCGTGGACGAAGCGTCCCACGGCGGATATGAGCTTTACGTGCTCGGGCGAGGGGACGTATTCGCCGTCGAAGACGGGACTGTGATCCTCTCTGGAGCCGGATTCCCAGCCGATGAGGCGAGTCGAACCCATGTCGAGGAAATTATCGATGCGGCCGTGGGTGATCGTACCAACTACGTGGATGAAGAACCCGACCTCGCTGAAGTACTGAAGTACGTCGAACGAGGCCAAATCGTCGAGGCAGGCATGGGGAAAATCCGCGAGAACGCACCGGAGGAGACACTTGCATTCGGACAGTCGATCACGGTGCTCCAAGGGCTGACGGAACTCTTCTTCGCTGCGATTTTTGCTGACGAGGAAACCGCGGACGCGAACGCCGACGCGATGGAAGGTCTCGTGGCGGAATTCGATATGGTGATGGACCAGGAGGTGCAGGTCGAAGATCGCGTCGCCTCCCTCGATGCGACGGTCGACTGGTCGATCGAGGCAGGAAACGGCCCCGATCTCGAACCGGGTGGAATTTAGGGGCTCATCAGAGAAATAAATCACCGAACCGCCGACAACACACCCTGACGGCCAGGCGGGGAAGGGTTAATTCGTTCCGCTTCAAACTCAGCCGCCAATGGGATCGAAGCACCGGGGTGAGGGCGGTTTCTGGCGATTGGGGACGCCGCGATCGACACCTTGTCTGGAGCTGAGCGGTGATCTCCGGTGAACCGTTGGCGTGCGGTGGGATTGATACTGATCGTCAGTATCATCTCGGGGGGCATGATCGGCCTCGGCGTCGCAGCAGGTACGGACACTGGTGATGCTGGTGCAAGCACGCACTCGGTCGAATTCGGTGATTCGCATCTCGCTAGCGATCACGTCCACGAATGTGCGGAGACTCCACCCGAGGACCACGCGGACCCGGAAGGGGACACCGCTGACGTCGTCGGCTGGGTCGACGGCTACTGGTACAACGAACCGCTCGATATCGACGACACGAACAGGTTGACCGAAGAAGAAATCGAAGAGCTGACCGCGAGAACAGCCGCCCGGGTCGAGGCCCTGCGGTGTCACACATTCGAGGAACTCCCCCCGCTCGAATTCCTGACTCGGGACGAGTACCGCGATGACGTAGAATCGAGTATCCGGCAGAGCATGGGCGAAGAAGACCAGCAGTTTGCTGACGCCCAACTCGCGTCGATGCTCCTCGTCGGTACCGAGGAGGAAGCTAAAGAGGTGCTGATCGAACAACGGGCTGGGTTCCCTGCGGCCTTTTACAACACGGAGGACGAGGTGATCGGTTTCATCACCGACGATCCCGACGAGATCGAGATCGACCAAGTGACACTGGCCCACGAACTCCTCCATGCGCTCCAGGATCAGCATTTCGATATCGGGACCGTCTTCGACGAGCCGACCAACGACCAGTTCATCTCATCGCTGGCAGTGGTGGAGGGTGACGCCGTACTCGTCGATAGTACGTATGCGGAGAACTGTGACCTCGATGAATGGCCCGACGACTGCATCCGACCGACGCCCGTGGCACCAGGGGAACCGGCGAGCTGGGGGCTGACGATCGAACAACTCGCGGCTTATCACTCGCCACTCGTCGCGGAAGTCAAGGAAGACGAGGGATGGGACGGTGTCGACGCGTTGTTGGAGGAACCACCTGATTCGATGGTACAGGTGATCGATCCGGACCAGCGCGATACCTTCGAACCAGCCGACCTCTCCGTTCCGGATCGGAGCGACGAAACCTGGGAACCGGTCGAGACTGAACACGGTGGGTACGACCGTCTCGGGCAACATGCCCTCACTGCGATCCTGATCGCCCCGACGTTCGAATCGGGGGTCGAAATCGTCGACGTAATGGAATTCCAGCAAGCTCACGCAGGGGGCGATTTCAACTACGACATTTCTGCGACGGACGGGTGGCAGGGTGACCAGTTCCACGCGTACGCCACCGACGATGGTGACGTTGCTGGCGTATGGAAGCTAGCCTGGGTAAACGAAGCCGAGGCAGAGACGTTCGCGAGCGCGTACGAGGATCTTCTTGCCCATCGGGGTGGATCGGAACACGATGAATACGCGAACGTCTGGACCCTCGAGGACGGAAACTGGGAAATGGCAGTGGCGGTGGAGACAGACGGGGATCGACTCTGGATCGTGACGGCACCGTCCGTAGACGAGCTGTCCGCCGTCCATGGTGATCTGGAACTCGCGGCGGATGATAAGGATCTCGAGGAACGGATCGAAACGCTCGAAGCACAACTCGAGCAGCGAGATTCCGAGCTCGAACAGCGCGATGAGCGCATCGACGAGCTCGAACAGGAAATCGAGGAACTTCGCGAACTAGAGGCGGCCGTCGAGGATGTGTTGAACGAATCTACTGCTGACGATCTCGATGAACTCGAGGACGCGCTCGAAGCCGAGGACGAGTCGATTTCGGGCTTCGGGAGTATCGTTGCCGTGATCGGGCTGTGTGTGGCAGCAATTGCGATTAGACGGCGCAGTTAACCCGTCTTATTCATACACGGCACAGAAAAAGAAAAACCGGTTGCCGTCGTGGCTCACTCGATAATGACTTGTGAACCGAACATGGCCAGATGGTGGACCCGTGGATCGGGCGTCAGTTCCGGATGGAAAGCGGTGCCGACCACCGAACCGTCCCGAATCGCGACGATGTTCCCGCCGTGTCGAGCGAGTACCTCCACCTCGTCACCGATCGACGCGACCTGCGGGGCCCGGATGAACACGGCGTGAAACGGGTCGCCACTGCCGATCGACAGCGTGGTCTCGAAACTGTCCTTTTGTCGGCCGAACGCGTTCCGGTTGACCGTCGCATCGACGACCCCGAGGGGATCAACCCGGTCGTCCTTGGCGTCCCGCGAGGCGACGATCAGTCCCGCGCACGTCGCAAGGAGAGGTTTAGCGGCCGAGACGTGGTCGATGATCTCCGCCGCGATCCCCTCCCGATGGATCAGTCTGGAGATGGTGGTCGATTCTCCGCCCGGCATCGCGAGGAAATCGCATTGCGGAACGATCCCCGATCCCCTGATCGTACTCACCTCTACGGATCGGCCGACGGTCTCGGCCGCGCGTTCAATCGCTGCTGTATGTTCTGCGACGTCACCCTGGACGGCCACTACGCCGGCTTTAATGGGCTCGTCTCGTCGCGGATCGAGCAGTTCAGACGCCACGACCTTGCAGTTGTTCTTCCTCTGCCAACTCCACGTTGGCCTGGCCCTTCATGCCCTTGCCGATACCTTCGGTGATCTCGGCGAGCGCCTCCGGATCGTCCCAGTTGTTGACTGCCTCGACAACGGCAGTGCCCATCTCCTCGGGATTCTCCGCCCCGAAAATGCCGCTCCCCACGAAGATGCCGTCACATTCGAGGTGCATCATGAGTGCTGCATCGGCGGGTGTCGCGATGCCGCCAGCAGCGAAGTTCACGACCGGCAGGCGACCACGCTCGGCAGTTTCGTGCACCAGTTCGGCGGGTGCCTCGTTCTCGCGGGCCCAGGCCTCGCGCTCCTCGTGGTTCATTCCTTCGAGCTTGCGGATCGCA
>SKQO01000096.1 GCA_007118975.1 Halobacteriales archaeon
CGTTGGCGACCGCATTGCGGGTGAAGAGACGGATTTCGGATGTCAAACCAATCTGTCTCTTCGCTTTCTACCGAGATAACGCAGTCGTAGCCGTTGAGTCTAGCGAAACTACAGAGCCGTTGTTTCTAAAGACACTGCAGAAACCAGAATCGTTGACGAACAAGAGATTGAACTCGTTCCACGCTATGCAATATGCCAAACGATCTGAGCCGACGATGGCGTGTTGCTCGTATCGACTAACAACATTGATCTCCGCACGGAGAACTGCCAAATACGTTCCTACAACGTGGTGAACCGCCTCGAGTGCCAAAATCCAGTTCGAAGAGTAAGCTATCGGAAAAAGGTAGATACCACCGTGTTTCTCGAAACATCCCCAAAACAGAACAATGAGATGAACGTCTGGCTGGAAAAACACCAACTCCTACAGTGTTTGTGCCGTTGCTTCGAGTGCATCGGTGAAACCAGAGCGACTGAACAGACAGTACTGTCGGGCCACCTCTGGCTCATTGGGTGGTGTCCATTCGATTCGCTCAATTCGCGCTTCGACATCCTCCAGGTGGCCTGGGTGCATCGGACTCGCCAAACACATAAATATCTGAAGGCTGAACACTATATGGGTGAATATGGTTTGAAGAGAGTAAGTCTTTGTCAGCTATGACTGACCCCTGATCGGCAATGCGGTCGATCAGCTCCTGTTGCTCTGAACGGATCGTCTCCCGAACATCCGTACTGACGGCAGCACACTCGAAAATTCACCGATATTTCAGCAGTTCAAAAGGAGGGATTGCGCAATGGGTAAGCTACCTACGACTAAAGTCGTGGGTTTCCGCACTGCTCAACATATGATCGTACTATCGACGCCGTGCCCGACTGGATCAGCGACGGCATATATCGGCTGAGATCGATGGCCGAGGAGGTTACGGCGCTGCTTCACTCACACGCTCGTTCGGTCCAGTAAACGGAATGTCGATTTCGAGCCCGTCATAGGCCAGTTTCGGCCGCTTCGCTTGGCCCGATCCGCCCCCTTCGAATGCAATGACGCCGATGTCTCCGAGCTCAGTGAGGTTTCGGTGAACCTGTTTGTAATCCCGATCTACCAGTTTGGCGGCTTGGCGGATGCTCTCGGGTTCGTGTTTGGCGATCGTCTCCAGCAACTCTAGGTTCTTCGGGCTGAGAAGTCGGCTGAGTTCAGCGTACGATCCGAAGTTCAGAATCGGCTGGGCATCGTCGAGATCCTCGCCCTGCTGGGCTGCCTTGATGCGGCTGCGTGTGCGATGATCGAGGCGGTCGCGTTCGCCGACTGTGACTTTGAGCGTTGGCATGGTGTCCCTCTTGGAGGCGTCCTACTCCGGCCAGTCCCACGAGACCGGCGAACGTTCTTCAACTTCATGCTTGAAACGGTCGTAGAGCGTGAGCATCCCGGGAAAGTCGATGCTTTCGACACCGTCCTTGTTGTGGCGTTCGTGGCCTTTCGTCCGCTCGTGGGCATTGTCGTATCGGAGCATGGTGTCGCCACCGACTTCTCCGAAATGCAGGCTGTAGTCCCAACCGCTCGGGTACGTTTCAGCTTCCGTTTGCCGGATGGTGACAGCAACAACGTAGCCGTCTTCAACATCCTTCCAGTCTTGGATGGTAGTGTAGGACGCCATCCGACACACTATGGTACTAACTCCATATCCATAAACATATGGACTTGCCTACATAGGAGTCACAGCATCTTTAGCTGAATCCTCATCGATCAAGTCTTTGGAGTGCTCTAGTTGCGAGCAAGTCGATGGGTGGAGTTAATGAATATATTGCATTTTCCTTCCTTTCGTATGGTGTTATTTGCGAAAAGTGCATGTTGTCAACTGCCTCGGGGTCAAGCCCCGAGGCTTGTCAGTGGACTCCTGTTCTAACCGAGTAACTCGGCAGGCGTGTAATCGCCGTTCACGTTCAACACCCCTGACTTGAGGGCCAGTTGACTGGTGGCCCATCCACCGCGAGACTTCTGCCCGCGATGGATATACCCGCAGTATCGATTCGCAACGTTTTTCTCCGCGTTGTAATCCGCGTTCACCGCATACCCCCAATCCACGCACTCGAACTCCTTGTCGTCGCGGTTATCCTCGTGGGTAAACCCACAACGCGAACATCGCTGCGATGTGTACGCCGGATTCACCGTATCCACAAACAGCTCCGTGGATTCGACCTTGTACTTCACGAGTTCCATGAACTTCGCATACGTCCACTGCTGGAACTTACTGCCGTTCGCAATATTCTCGCGGATATGGTCAAGATTCTCGAACATGATACCGTCTACATCCGCGCCTTGAGCTTCCGCGATGAGGTCGTTTGCTCTGTTACGGAGCCAGTCCAACGACCAATCGCTAAACGTGCTGCCGATGGACTGAATCGTGAGGTGAGCTGACCGTGTGCCCGTCTGTTGTAGTTTGGCGCGATGTTGCTCGTACTGGTCGCGCTTGTGGGTAAGGTAGTCCGCACTGCCGATGAACGCACCTGTGGAGGTGACGGCGAACGCGCCAGTCACATTCAAATCCACTCCAAGAACCACTCCGTTCTTTTCGTGGTCATCAGGCGACTTGGCTTCTTGGCGTTCCGTTCCGTCAACCCCGTAATCAGGGTTCTTCAGCGTGACGTGCAGGTAGAACGTGTCGTCCTGCTCGTCGTACTGGAGCGTGGCACTCGACGTATCCCACGCCTCGCTCTCGTAGTACCGTCCGAAGGGTGTATCCTTGCGCTCTTCCTCGGGTGGGAGGACGTACGCAGTGGTGACTCTGCCGTTCGGCGTGGACAGCGTGGCGTGGTCGTCGTTGAACGTCGCACTCCGCTTGTCATAGACGACGCTCCAGGAGTCGAACTCGGGTTGACTCGTTTTCTCGCCTTTCTTCAACTTCTCGACGCCGCCTTTGACGGCTTCGACCGCCCTGCGAATCCCTTTCTGGACGAGGTTGGCTTCCTCGCGCAACTCGACGTACAGGGAGTTTTCGGCTTTGTTCTTGCTGGTGACACAGTAGTCGTCGTAGCGCCACGCCCACTCGCTGGTGCGATTGGCGCAGTGCAGAAATTGCTTCTTGGTTTGATGGAGGTCGCCACGACGCTCTCTGGGCACGTCGAGTTTGATGGGAACGGTGCGTCGCGGCGCGTCGTCCATCTGTGGTTCACACTTATGCCTGTTGCCTGATAAAACGTAACGTGTGGCGTGGGGAGTCGGCCTTGCCATAGGACGTGGTGAGATTCATCGAGTGTCGGCTTCCTCCACGGGGTCAAGCCCCGTGGCATCCGCCTCGTACCGCCTGTGAAGACAGGTTCGCAGGGGAGATCACCATCTCGAATCCCGTCGACAACGGCTGTGGCATGCTCGTGGTGTACGTCGTCTTCGTTGAACAGGGCGACCAACGCATTCGTGTCGACGAACAGGGGACGACCGGCATTCACGAGTTTGCTCCGTACAGGATTGCATCGACCCGCTTGGAGAGGTCCTCCCGTCCCGACCCAAAGGATGATCGATCCGTAAAGATCGGATCCTCGGGATCGACTGGATTCGGGTCCGAAGCGTCGCGTTGCCAGTAAATGAGGCGACCGGATGCCTTGCGACGACCGACCTGTCCACGGTTATGTAACTGATTGAGTTTTCGGCGAGCTGAGTCCCGCGAACATCCCGTCGCCGTTGCAACGTCACCCGAGGTGATGACTGGCCCCTCGACTGTTTCGAAGACGTCTAGGACCTCCCCAACGGTCACCTCTTCGGTAAACTGACCGCGTTCGTCCCGGTGCTGGCTCATATGCATCTGATCGGCGCCCTCGCTGATAAACCCGTGCAGCGTATCCAGCACGGGAATCGCGCACCGATGCTGTCGTTCGCGATCCTTCACCGTGTACTGCGAGAAGACCTCATTCACCGAGATGTCGCCAGATCTCCGTCGGATCGGCGTCATTCATCTCGGCGTTGGTCTCCATCGTTCGCAGTTCCCGGATACAGCGTTTCGCGACCAGCGGATACACGTCTGCGGGCGTAAACGCGACATCGAGATCCATCAGCTCCTGCCAGTGTTCGGCCCACATGTCCTCGACAACGCGGGGATAGAGCTCATCGTTGAGCTGGAAGCCGAACGCTCGGCCCTCCTCCACGACAAGGTGCCGAACTTGCTTGCGGATTCGCGCTGGGGTGCAATACGTCGCGACGACGTACTCCGCACCGGACTCGGCAGCTTCAGGGGCGCCTCCGAACTGCTCGCGGTTGAGTTCCTGAAACGAATCCCGGACAAGCTTCGCGCGCCGCTCCATAACATCACTTCGGAGCACCACCCCCTTGACCCGGATATCCCCGGCAAATGTCGACGTCGGAAAGTCGTATGCCGTCGGATCGAATGCATCGGGGCGGTCGAGTACCGGCGCCTGGACGAAGGCATGTTCCGTCGCGATATTGGGGACGCGTAGTCGCTCGAAAAGTTCCCACGCCGACGCCAGATCGAGGAACCCATCGAACGTTTCCTCGTAGGGGTTTGCGGGTGCGGTCATCGTCTCAATCGCCGCATAGGGGAGGACATCGAATCCCACGAGGGCGGGGAGTTCCCGATCGGTGAATCCATAATCGAGGGTCGAATAGATCAGGTTCTCTGCATAGACGATCACTGGCCCGTCGAGCTCGTCGTGGACCGTCCGGAGCACTTCGGTGTCGATCCCCTCGCGAAGACAACGGACCGCTCGATCGCGTCGAGATACTCAAATTCACACTGCGACAGACCGGCCTTTTCGGATGCGTGGCTAAGCATCGGCAAGAACGCCCAGCAGTCGGCTACCTCTCCGCGGGATCGATCCGGTCGACCAGCCCGTCGAAATCGTCGTCGAAGCTGAGGATGTGGTCGATCTCCCGCCGTTCGCAGACGGCAATGGAGGTGGCGTCGGTGAAGCTGAGGGCTTGATCGTTGTACGTCTCGAATACATCGATGGCATTCTCGAACGTCGCGAGATCGACGGGTATGAGCTCGAAGACTGGGGGAAACGCCTCGACCCCGCGGAGCCGATGGATCAATTGGGCGGCTGCGCCGTGACGGCCCGTTCTGGCCAGGGTTATCGTTACTACCTCGTCAAAGATATAATCGGTCACGAACGGTTGACCATACTCGCCCCGATAGACTGCTGTGAGCGCGCCGGCGGCATCGGCGTGCCTCGCGGCATCGGTATCGTGGTCTGCGTACAGCACGCCCGTGTCGACCAGGATGGTCATCCGTACAGGAGTTCGTCGATGTCCCCCTCGTCGGTTTCGACGCCTGACGCGATTCGGCCGCGCTGCATCGCCGCAATTTCATCCTCGGACAGCGGGACCCGTGTGTCCCGAAACGAGTCGATCACGTCTTCGCGCGAGGCATACGCATCGTCGATGAGCCGACTCAGCAGGGCCTGCTGGGTGACGCGTCTCCCCGTTCGCAGTCGGATCTCCGCCTGGAGTTCTTCCAACCGGGATTTGGCGGTATCGTCCACTTTGACCGCCGTGGTCATGACCTGACGTAACGTTCGTAACTACGTAAACATTTCCACCAACGCATCCGGTGACCCTCGGACAGTCGCCGATCCGTTCGAACTCGTTCACTTCCTTTACGCAACTCAACCCCACTGAATCCCGTGCAACTCCGCATACTTCCCGTTCTTCGCGAGCAGCTCCCGATGCGTCCCTGCCTCAGTAATCTCACCTGACTCGACCGTATAGATACAATCGGCATTCTGGACCGTCGACAACCGATGCGCAATCGCGATCCATCGACTCGATCGCCTGCTGGACTTCTTTCTCGAGGTTCGAATCCAAGTCGCTCGTCGCCTCGTCCAAAATACGCATATCGGCGTCTTTCAACAACGCCCGCGCCACCGCCACCCGTTGTCGTTGTCCTCCAGACAGCCGCACCCGTTCGTCGCCAAGCAACGTCTCATAGCCGTCTGGCAAGTCATGAAGAAACTCATCGCCTTCGCGATCTCACAGACGCGATCCAACTCCGCATCCGACACGTCGCGTTCACCAATGGTCAAGTTATACCGCAGCGTATCCGTAAAAACATACGGCTGTTGACCCACCACGGCGAGCCGCTCACGCCACGAATCGACGTCGAACGTCGCGATATCCGATCCATTCGCAAGAATTGACCCACTATCGGGTTCGTACATTCGCGCCAACAACGACACGATCGTCGATTTTCCCGCGCCTGTCTGTCCCACGAAGCCAACAAACTCGCCCGATCGCACTTCGAAGGACACGCCATTGAGGACGGTTTCTTCCTCACGATTGTACGAAAACTGGACGTCCTCGAACGAGAGGGTC
>SKQO01000006.1 GCA_007118975.1 Halobacteriales archaeon
AGTACGATCACATCACCCGCTGTGCCCGGTGTGATGTCGCGATCGACACCCGCGACTGGCATCCGATCTCCGCAGCTGTGGACGAAGAGGGAGCCCACCGGATCTATGCGTTCTGTTCCGCGAAATGCCGAGCCGAATGGTTCGAAAGCGAGCAGCGACGGTGATATCCGACGAATCAGCATAACGGTCGCGTCGGCTCGAGATGGGGCTTCGACGACCGGCATCGAGTACTCACCTGACGATCGGGCCGAGAACTTACACTACCTGTTTGCCCGGCGGCCCCGTCGACACGAGGGGCGTCGAGAAAATCCCGCGCCGACAGCTATCACCCCTACCCCGGGGACGACGACGGAAACCCATCACGCCGTTCGATGGAGCACCTAACGAGCTCGGCCCTGATTCCGCGGACGTGCCGGCGATTGGAGTCCCCCGG
This sequence comes from Halobacteriales archaeon, assembly GCA_007118975.1. Lineage (GTDB taxonomy): Archaea > Halobacteriota > Halobacteria > Halobacteriales > SKNY01 > SKNY01. Next base: position 434 of record SKQO01000006.1, read on the forward strand.
CCCCGAGTCCCTACAACTCGACCGCGACTGAAGGGCGGGTCCCACTTAGTGCCTCGATCGCACTATCGTGCCAGAGAAGACTCATTGAGCAGTTTTGTGAAGTACTTATGGGGGCGAAGATAGCCTTCCAATATTAGAAGTAATGGATGAGATTAGCTCGTTGGTCTGGAACTGGCAAACACTACAAAATCCACCCCGAGAGATCTGCCGAGTCCGAACGGTGCCAAAAGAGAACGGATTTTTCAGTCTGTCTCTTTCCAGTCGTCGGGGTCCCCCTCACGAAATTCCCCCTTGGCTTGGCGCTCGCGGGGCCAGAAAGTGATGCCCAGCAGTCCGACATAGAACACACCCACAACGGCAACCACAGCAATCCCGGGGATACGGGCGATTCCAGCGGTTGTTAGCCAGTCCTGGCGCGGCACGAACGCTGTGATCCTGAAGACCCACGCCACCAATAGGACACTGAGCAGCGCAAGGTACACACGTCGCAGCCGGTTTGCGAGCGCTTCGTATAACGAGACTTTCAGTGTCGGCCTCCGATAGTCCTTGCTCAGTTCCGCCCGCCAGTCGTGACTTTCAGTGCCTTGGGACGGATCGAGGGCGTTTGCGAACAGGTTCTCTTGCATGAGTCGGGCACGAGAGCGGAAGACGTCGTAGTCCCGGTACCGCCGTGCTTCGATGCCCAGAAACATGGTGACGACAATGATCCCGACCAGCAAGATATAGTGTGGGTTATCGGTACTCGAAAACGCCCACGTTAAGATTGCTGCCATCAGCGTGACCGCCCACGTCGTCGTCTCGTCCAGGCGCTGCCGCCACGTCCCCACTCGATCTATCTCTCCGCGATAGGCATGGGCCATCACCGAACCAAGTCCCGTACTGTCGTCAACCATTTCGCGGCCGATCTCCCGTTGGTCTGGTGCTGTTGGGTCGTATTCGTCGCTCCTCGAATCGGTCATAGAGGAGGGACACCTCCTTGCTCCATAAGCGATTATGGTGACATCATAATCAGAATGTCATATACTGGAGACTGTCAAACAGTACGTAGGTGTAGAGACTAGTGATTTCAGCGATCTCGTCCAGAAACCAAATAGATTCGATAAGTTACGTATAGAGTTCAATTCTAAGCTTGCGGTTGTTCACTCACTCCCCTCCCACACGATAGCCGGCCGGGACATCATTCCATCAAAGATAGGATAGTACGGGCGATATCCCTCCATCGTCACACTCGATCCGCGAGTTCCGCCACTTCCTGTCAAGCCACGAGGGAAACGTCGTGCCAAACACGATGAACCCCCACGACCAGGTTGATCGGGTTCAACGTTCGACTCGCCGGTGAGTTGGGTACTGCCATATTCGGATCGTCGATGCCGATCCATCGAGCTCCCTCACCGAACACCGACGTCCACGCGTAGCACGTAACTACCACGGCGATTGGTGAGACATTTGCGTCTCCGACGAACGACGCAGCATCTGCTGTTACGATCCGGAGACGAGGCTGTTGCGGTCGATGGTCGATACTGATTCGCCACAGGTGTGGCGTGGGGAGAACGAACCTTCACGAGCTACCGGGCGTCGGCAGGCCCGATCGAAGCAACGGACGACGCGCTCTCGATGGCATCCCGTCAGTACGCAGGAAGGGATCACCGAGGCGGTGAGAATCGCTGGGAGTCCTGAAACCAGGATGGTCCGATGCCGGGTCTAGCCCTCGAATCGTAGCAGTCGCAAGCCGATCAGACTGACCAGCACCGTCGACCCTTCGTGGCCCACGACCGCAACGGGAAGCGGGATCCCGGCCGTTAGGATGGCGACTACCATGATCGCGATTGCGCCGAAGGCGATCGTGAAGTTGACATAGAGGGTTCGGCGGGTCTCGTGACTCAGCGCGAACGCGTAGGGTAATTTCTCCAGCTGATCGGACATGAGAACGATATCGGCCGTCTCCAGTGCCACGTCAGTTCCTGCCCCACCCATACCGATGCTGATATCGGCGGTCGCGAGTGCTGGTGCGTCGTTCACGCCATCACCGACCATCGCCACCGCCCGATACTGCTCCTGGAGGCGCTCTATGTGTGTGACCTTCTCCTCGGGGAGTAACTCCGCGAACACCTCGTCGATACCGAGCTCGTTGGCGATGTACTGTGCGACGCGCTCGTTATCTCCCGTCAACATGACGATGCGCTCGACACCGCGTTCTCTGAGCCGTTCGATCATGGCAGCAGCATCAGCCCGGATGGTATCAGTAAATGCGAGCCAGCCGAGCACCTGGCTCGCATCGCCGTCCGCCCGGACGACGAGCACGCTCGTTTTGCCTTCTACCTGTAATTCTCGCACCGCGTGGAGACCGGTCTCTAGCCCGGCGACCGTGTCCCTCGATGACAGCGACTCGAAGTATCGTGGATTGCCGATATGGATCGTCGCCTCGCCAACCGTAGCGTGGACGCCTTTGCCCACCGTCGCCTCGAAGGCGGTCGACTCAGGAATATCGAGCGATCGTTCTCTCGCGGCCTCGACCGTTGCTTCGGCAAGGTGATGTTCGGAACGAGACTGCACGGCGGCTGCCAAGGCCAGGAGCTCCTCCTGGTCGACCGGATCTACCACCGTGTCGTCGGCGAGCGGCTGGACGTCTGTCAATCGGGTATTCCCCTCCGTCAACGTCCCTGTTTTGTCGAACGCGATCGCGTCGACGTTGCCTGCGGTCTCGATGTGTTCGCCCCCTTTGAACAGGACACCCTGGCGGCCCCCTGCTGAGATGGCTGAGAGTACCGCTGCGGGTGTCGAGATGATCACCGCACAAGGAGAAGCAGCCACCATGAGGGTCATTGCGCGATAGAACGTCGATTCGAACGGGTGTTCAAGCAGTACCAGCGGGAGTGCGATGGCGATCAGTGTCATGAGGAAGACGCCCAGGACGTAGGGCTGTTCGAATCGATCGATCAGCTGCTGGGTAGGTGCCCGCTTGCTCTGGGCTTCCTCGACCATGTGTATGAGTCGGGAGATCGCCGACTCTTGGGCGGTCCGCGTCACCCGAATCTCCAGGCTTCCAACCTCGTTGATCGTGCCACCGAACACCTCGTCGCCTGGTTCCTTCGCGACGGGTACCGATTCACCCGTGAGGGAGGATTGGTCGACGGTGCTCTCCCCGGATTCCACGACCCCGTCGAGCGGGACACGATCTCCCGGCCGCACCACCACGGTGTCTCCGATGTCGACATCCTCGATCCGTTTTCGCACCTCTTCCCCGTCACGCAGCACGTTCGCGGTGTCCGGACGCATCTCGATCAAGGACCTGATGGCCGTCCGCGACCGGCCGATCGCGAACTCCTCTAGTACCGTCGAAAGCGAAAACAAGAACAGTAACATCGCCCCTTCGAACGGCGCACCGATGTAGAGGGCGCCGAGTGCCGCGACGATCATCAGCAGGTCAATTTCGACCTGGGGGACCTGCAGGCTCTCGATACTTGCCTTCAACCCATACCACCCCCCACACACGTACGCGAGGCCATACGCGAACCAGACGAACCACGCCGGAGCGTCGAACCAGCCCCCGAGGAGCCCACCGAACATGCCCAGAAAGGTGAGGACGACGAACAGCGCCTGGCGACGCACGACGGCACGGACCGCCCTGGGTGCCGATCGCCCGGTCGCAGCCGGGGCCGCGCCAGTCCTCGTTGCCATGTGAATGACATTGATCGGCCGTAGGTAAAGGGTTGATCTGTCCATGGTGGCGCGTGAAGATCACCAACCCCCGACCAATGAAACGCCCGTGGGTGCGTCGTGACGACGACCACCTCGAACGCGTCGATCATGCAGGCCCGATACGGTGACAGGCGACCCCAGGGCCCCGCGTACCCGCGGGCCTGCCGATCAACACCGAGAACAAGTAGTTATTCGGCAAAGTGTGGGATGATCTCGTTTGCGAAGTGATCGACCGTTTCGGCGACATCCCCGCTCGGAATGAAGATGGGGTGGGTGACGCCGGCATCGAGAAACGCCTGAATGTCTTCGATTACTTCGTCGGGCGAGCCGGCAACAAGAATTCGTTCGACCGCTTCGTCGGGCAATCGTGCGGTTACGTCGTTAAGTTGCTTTCGCCGCTCGGTCGACCAATCCATATTCCACATGATTACCGACTCATCGGCCAGTTCCGGATAGCCCATCGCGTCGAGCAACGGCGGCCGAAGCGCCAGACTGCTCGCCCGTGCCGAGATGAGATCCTTCTTTGCGCCCGCCGGATCCGAGGCGCTTACACTCGCCGGGATCAACAGTGCTCGATCCACATCGTCAGGATCCCGCCCCGCATCTGCAGCGGCCTCGAGGACACGCTCGAGGTCCTGCTCGAACACCGAGGGTGAATAGATCCAGGGAATCCAGCCATCCGCAATCTTGCCCGTGAACGATCGCATCTTCTGCCCGTAACCGCCGATATAGATCGGGGGATACGGATCCTGGACGGCCTCGAATCCCAGGTAGGTCTCTTCGAGGTCGAAATATTCCCCGCCATACGTGACGGGGCTGGCGCTACTCGATTGCCAGAGCTCCCGGACGACCGTGACCGCCTCGCGAAAGCGCGTAAATGGCCTGTCCCACACCCGATTCAAATCCTCGATTCCGGCGAAGGTGAAGGCCTCGCCGGCACCGATCCCGAGGGTCGCCCGTCCGTCGGTCAACTGATCGAGCGTCGCGATGGCATGCGCGATTTGAGCGGGGTGGCGACGGACAGAATCGACGACGCCCGGCATCAAATCGACCGACGAGGTCCGTTGACTGACCGCCCCGAGCATGGTTAGCACCTCCCAGTCGGGCGTGCCGCCCGGGGAGAGGAGATGATCCGGGAACGTGAGAAACGCGAACCCGCTTTCGTCCAGGTGTTCGGCGAGTTGCAAGGACGCTTCAACGTCTTCGGCGTACGGATTGACCTGTGCCCCGAAGCTAATGTCACCTTGTCCGGATCCGAGCGCACGATCCCCAGCCATCAATCGGCCATTCTTCGAGACGTCCCAATAGCGTTTCTAGTTCTTAGGAGACGAGACGCCACCAGTCGATCGAATCGACCGGATACGCCGTCACTGGACGCTTTCACCGACGCAAACGAACCGTTTCGGATCCCTCACCAGGATTCACTGGAGCAGTGAGCGGGTTCCACTTCCCTAACGTATACCACCTTCCACACTCCGGGTTCACTAGATCAGCTACCCATGCCCTCACCACCGATCGAGGACCTCCATGTTGACGATGCACCCACCGTCAATGATCCGCCCGGACCGCGTAGCCGTGAGTTACGTGAAAAACAGGAGGAAATCGAGAGCAACGCGGTGCTCTATCCGAATGACCTTCCGATCGCCTTCGACGCCGGCAAAGGCGCCACCCTGCGGGACGTCGACGGCAACACGTACCTCGATTTCTTTGCCGGAATCGGCGTGCTGAACGTCGGCCACGGTAACCCGTATGTCACCGAGGGGGCGGCCGAGCAACTGGAGCGACTTTCGCACTCGCTCGATTTTCCGACCGAACCACGTCTCGAGCTAATCGAAACGCTCGACGAAATCGCACCGGGGGAGCTGGCGGGACACAACCGGGTCGTCTTCGGCGGTCCGACAGGGAGCGACGCCGTGGAGGCCACGATCAAGCTGGCCAAACACAACACCGGAAACGACGGCCTGATTGCCTTTTACGGTTCGTTCCACGGCGAAACCGCCGGCGCGTACAGTTTGAGCGCGGACACGAAGTACAAGCGCCCGTATACCCCACTCCTCGCCGAAGTCGAACACACACCCTACCCGTACCCGTTCTTGGAGGGCCGGGCGCCGGAGGAGTCGATCGAGGTGGCCCTCGAGGGGCTGAAGACGCTCCTCGGTGACCGGTACCGC
>SKQO01000166.1 GCA_007118975.1 Halobacteriales archaeon
AACCTCTATATATTGCATGCCAACTGATAGCATTATCAGTAGGATGTATGTTGTTTAACCAGATTATACTCAAGGAAATAAGTAATTAGATATAATTGGTGGGTTGATGTTATCAAGCCCTTCACGAATGGAGCGGTTCATTTGCTGGAGGTCCTCGAAGATCCGGTTGTTCAGTTGTAGCGAGAGTTGCCGCCAGCACTCCTCGACCGGGTTCATCTGCGGAGAATACCGCGGTAGGAAGCAGAGATCGATTCCGGCCGAGTCGGCGAATTTTCGCACTTTCTTTGAGGCGAAATACGGTGCATTATCTAGGACGAGAATGAGCTTCTTTCCGAACTCTTCTTGGAGCGCTTTGAGGAAGTGAATTGTCACTTCTGAGTTAAAATTACTCTCGCTTTGAAAGAATCTTGTCTCACCGTTTTCGCACAACGCTCCGAGGAGGTTGGTTGCTTCCCATTCTTCAGCCACCCTCACGATTGCACGCGATCCGCGTTTGAACCAACCGCGACCGAGAGTTGTTTTCAACCGCCGTCTCGTCTGATCGATAACGACCAGCCTGGCATCGTCACTCCGATGAATCAGTTTTTTTAAACCCTTTTTTGAAGGCTTCTCTGGCTCGTTCATCGCCCTTAGCGTACTCTGGTCGAGCGGTTTTCCACGAATATCCTGCTTCGTGTAGCAAGTCCTGGACGTGCCGCTTCGTGTACCTCGTTTCGAACTTCTCTTCGATCAGGTGTTGGACGATCCGTGGCGTCCAGTGCGGGGCTTCGATGCCGACCTCATTTGGAGAATTATCTAGAATCTGAGTAAGTTCTTCCCATTGATCTGAAGAAAGTTTTCTCGGTCTATCGGACCGAGGTTCGTCATGAACCACGATTTCCATTGGCTCGTCTTCGAGCCGTTCGAGGCGATTCAACCAATTGTGGACGGTCGACTCCGAAATGCCGTACCAGTCGGCAATTGTCGCCGCAGGGACGCCCTCCTTGTAATTGATGCCTGCGACCAATCGAAGAATCGGTCTCGGATTCTCGGTTTCCGTGAGGTATTCACGCAACTCGTCCGTGGAGATCTCTTCGAGATGAGCCATACATCTAGACGATGCTGATACTCTAAAAACTTTTCTCTTTTACTATAGGTAATAGCCTATCTGAATCTGGTTCGACGGGAAGGGGACACACCGGCCGCTTATAGGAGCTATAGAAGCGCGGAGGGGCGATGGTCCCCACGCCCTCCGAGCACCAGCTCTTGTACGATGACTGGGCAGGGGACTTCAGCACGGGGCGAACAAGCATCCCCTGCATTCCCATTGTCGTTCATGGATGTTATTAGAGATACCGGTACTGTCAATTTTCTTGGCTGGTCACGGGATACGTTCGGCTATACTCATCGAATCAGAAAGAAATTGGTATCACGTCGCCCACCACAGTATTTGTTTCGTCCCATCCGGGGTGAATTATCCGTTCACTACACCGGCGAACTGATCGCTGTGGAACTCTACAGATAAATATGGTATTTGCGCTGGTATGCAAGATACAGAGATTTGATGTTGCAGCGAAGTCTCTCATAGCAGTATCCTGTCAGAAATGGCTTGATGTGTGCAGAGGGCGAACACATCAGCAATTTCGTGGCAAGAGATTGGACAAAAAAAGATCAACCCAGGGACGTCTGCTGTGAATGCTTTTGTGCGAAAGTCAACTTCCGTTGTATTGAATCCTGAAATGAAACATTCAGACTTTGGCTGTTGCAGATGGGCATAGCTGATTCACGGAATGAGGAATGAATTACCCACTCTCACGATTTGCCGTGTGACCGGTGGAGCAAGCGCCAGATATGATGAGTATGTAAACTGGCTTGCAAGATGCAGGGCGCGAATGTTCAAAAATCTGTCTGGGAGAGGGTTTTTGATCGATCAATGCAGGGTGAGTTATGTTTCAAACGGAATGAGTATCATCGGAGTGTCCATCCTTCAAACTGGCACTCATTCCGAAACTCAGTCGTCGGTTATGATATGAATGAGAGATATTACAGCATAAACACACGAAGAAAGTAGCCCCCGAAGTCAACGGGTTAATCCATCGGGTTGCGGACGAGCTGTCCATGCTCGACCTTCATACAGCGATCCTGAACGACATCCAGTCCAGCAGGTTCAGCAGTTTCTGCAGCTCGGTCGTGGCGGATTCCGGGCTGCATCCATATCGCACGGACATCTCTGCGTGCTTTCGCTTGATCGACGATGTCCGGCACCTCTGCACTCGGACGGAAAATCTCGACGAGGTCTATTCCTTCGGGTACCTCTTTGAGAGCGTCGTAGGCCTGTTCACCGAAAATCTCGTCGGTAGTTGGGTTGATCGGGGTTATCTCGTATCCGTGTCGCTGGAGATACGCTGGAACGATATGCGCGGCCTTTTCGTGCGTGGTCGATGCGCCAACCACTGCAACGCGCTTGTGTTCGAGAACCCGGCGAAATCCATCGGCATCTTCAATTGGCATACCGAGAGTACTTGGACTCTGACAATCAGTGTGCCCTTCCTATCAGTTAGCGGCTGTAGACCCAAGAAAACCTGGAGTGTTAGCGGAGCTGCTCGATAAGCGAATTTGTTTGGTAGAATTCATCGTCATTGATTGCGTGGTCCAGATCCTCGTAAAGGCTGATTGTTACGTCACCACCAAGCTGTTTGAATACCCACCTCGATTCATGTATCCGCTCGGCAGGGACGTACGGATCGTCGGTGCCACAGCCAAAGAAGACCGGAGTGCTATCAAGTGACCCGTCGTAGTCGCTTCGCGTTTCCGGTCCCAGCAGACTTCCCGATAGCGACACAAGGCCGCCGTATTCCTGTGGGTTTCGTGCAACGAACTCACAGCCGAGACATGCTCCCTGTGAGAATCCAAAACACAGGACTTTCTCGGGAGGGATGCCAACAGCAGCGGCCTCATCAACTGCAGCAGCGACACGTTCAAGCGCCGAGGAAAACCACGGCTCATTTCGCTCGAACGGTGCATACCCTGAGTGTGGATACCACCTGTTGCGAGCGGCCTGCGGTGCAAGATACATCACCCCGTGATGATAGAGGTCGTCAATGTGCCTGAGAATCGCGGGTGCAGTTGACCCACGCCCGTGCAGCAGGATCACCGCTGCCTCAGCTGCCTGCGAAGGCGCACCAGCCGTTTCGATGGGTTGGTCTCGGTGCGGATGCTCTTTAGGCGGTGATGGGTGAGGTGTATCTGACATCACCGTGACTCCGAATCGGTCGGCAGTTCAAGCGGCGGCAACTGATCTTCGATCATGCTCCGATCCTCTTCGAACCACGGTGGAAGATACAACTGCTGTCCCGGGGTGTCGGCTTCGGTCGGAGATGTGAGTCCGGGGGGTTCCGTAGCGAGTTCGAACAGGATGCCGCCAGATTCCCGGACGTACAGCGAGTGAAAGAAATGCCTGTCTTTCACTCGTGACACGTCGTAGCCACGCTCCCGAAAGAGATCGTGCCACTCATAGAGTTGGTCTTTCTCCGGAACGCGCAACGCGATGTGATGGAATGAACCCGCGCCCTCGCGCCCGAACGCTACGTCTCTATCGAGGAGATCGATTACTGTCGCGCGGTCACCAGCCGATTGATACCGAACGCGATCTCCCTCTTGATCGAGGAGATCGAACCCGAGCATCTCCAGCACGCTTGCAGTCCCATAGATATTCGTTGAGAGGAGCGTCACCCCGTGGATACCGCGGATGGCGTTCTGAGTCGGAACTGGGCCGTCGACCCACGGCTTAATCGATGACTTTGCAGTAACGAGTTCGAGTTGGGTTCCATCGGGATTAGTGAACCGTATCACCGTTTCATCGAATCGTTCGAAAGGTCCGTCAGTGTCGATGCCATGAGCAGCGAGTCGGTCTTGCCAGTACCCGACTGTCCCGGGCGGAATAGCGAGTGCGGCAGTGCTGATCTGTGGCTTCCCAATTCGACCGTCATCCTCAGCCGGGTACGGGAAAAACGTCAGCACAGTGCCGACTGAACCGGTCTCGTGTCCATAGAACAAGTGACGGGTGAACTTGTCGTTAAAGTTCACCGTCTGCTTGACGAGCCGCAGGCCGAGGACATCGGTATAGAAATCGACGTTTTGCTGGGCGTCTCGAACGACTCCCGTGATGTGGTGAATACCAGGTGTGTCCGCGAGCATTGTGGTGATTTTCCTGTTCAACCGTTCGATACCGCATTACCCCCACTCGAATCCGCGTGGGTCGGCTGGCGTATCGAGGGGGCTCAACGGAAGATCGTCACGCGGCTCCGGATCGTTGTACCCCGATGGTGCAACATCGTTCGGTGCGTCAGGATAGAACAACGATGCGATTGCATGGAGATGCTCGCGCCCAACGTCGAGTTCGAATTGCCCACCGCCAAACATCTGGATCCCATGTTCTTCGCAGTAATCGAGCGTGTCGAAGAGAGCCTTGACTGACCCGAAACGCGAGGGTTTGATATTGAGCCATTTCGGCTCCCACGGAAGATTCTCGACGGTTTCGACGCTCTTAATCGGATAGTCCCACGTCACGCGCGCTTCGTGGCCCTCGAAGAGTGGCCGTGTCTCATCGGTGAGGGCTGGATCTTCGATGAGTGCGTCGGGAAAGCCTTCAACGACCTGCTTGTAAAGCCCGGGATCGGCTGGCTGGTCAACGGTTGTGCCGTGATACTGCCCCTTGAGATCGAGCACGCGTACGGCGTCGGTATCGGCGAGCCGGGTGATCACCTCAGCGCTCCAGTCAGATGTTGGGTCGAGCTTAAATTCGAGGTCGGAATCGCGGTCGAGCCAGTCGAGAACCCGTTGACCAGTCGGCGGATCATCCAGTCGCGTGCTGACAGCGAACCGGACCGGACGGTACTCACGGTCGAGGCGGTTGGCGAGTGTCGTGTCGGCCTGTTTCAGTGCGAGATCCAGTGCGGCACTTTCGAACGCCCACTGGCGATAATTCCGAAACGCGGATTGGTCTGGTTCATCCCCGAGAAACAAATCTAACTCCGAAACCTGACTTGAGAAGTCGTCTAGCTTGTACGTCCCCGTAAGAGGGAATTCCTGCGATGTATTCTGGAGTACGTCGTGGGCGTCATTGTCGTAGGTAACATCTTCGCCCCTTCCAGTCTCGTCATGGCCGTGCAACGAGATGATAGTTGTTGCACGGGTGAAGCCGCTGGATGTGTCGCGCTCACGTCGGTGCAGATCGTACCCTTCGATTGCGACATCCAGATCAGCCACGGCGTCGTAAAGCATGATACGATGTCTACTGTCTCCAATCATTTATACCCGGATAAAATGTCTCGTAGATCACTCCATCGGGTTGGTTATATCCTAGATGGAACGAACCAATTGTTTTTATTACTCTCTATTCTGACCAGTCTCAATCATCACAGTCGGACTAGGCCGTCGTGCAAGACTCGCGCCATGGATGACGCAGAGACTTCGTCTCAAAATCTCGTTACCTGACGTCGGTGGAGTTGCGGTGAAGCTGCCCTGATGATCGGAGTTGTTATGTCATCTAAAATATGTCTCCGACGGATCCTGATGTGCTGATCGGCTGGATGCATCAGTGGATCTCTATCACCCGTTAGTGTGGTATCTGAGCAGCTATCAGCTGTCCACAAGTAGGACCTAATCACCCCATCTTTCACCACGAACACGTCACAAGCGTTGATTCCGCCACGGACTCGACTCACTTGCATGGCGACGATAGGCGAAGGTCTCGACCAAAAGCTAACCAACTACACACCAGCCGTGCTTCCGGTCCTTCGCGAGGATCTCGCCGATGCACTGGAGCCTTTTAGTCATCAAGATCCAACCGATTTGGCGACGTCACTGCTATACGAAGGATCATCCAAGACCGTGCCTTCGTCGTTGACTACCGCGATCTGCGAGGTCGATTTGTGGACGTCAATGTCCACGGTTTTCGTGCTCATTGTCTCGCTCCTCCGGAGTCGACAGCGTGAAGCGGAACGTCATCTATACTGGCTTCCGGCACGGACGGACCCGCCGTCATCCCATTTCTCCTGTTTCTTCACATGCGTCGGTCAGTCAATCTGACGCGTTTCGTAACGCGATCACCCTCCGTGACCTGTGCACTCCCGACATACTTCACGCCTTTCGGGTGTAAGCGGGTTTCACATAGAGTCATTCTATGACATCCCCCAAGAACCAAAAAGGAACATTTATCCGGAGAGTCCATTTATTCGGGGAACCATGGTCTCTCCAAAAAGGAACATTTATCCGGAGAGTCCATTTATTCGGGGAACCATGGTC
>SKQO01000137.1 GCA_007118975.1 Halobacteriales archaeon
CGATCAACCCACAGGCGGCATCTCTGCACCGCGATTGATTGATTCGTGAGCGGCCGTGGCTGCGACGGTGGCTAGCCGCAGTACCACGATCCTGATCACTCAACTTGGACGATGGTAGTGAGCAAGCTGCTGTGGGATGAAAAATATCTCCAGTACCTGTCAATACCTGTCTGCTGAATACAGGGCGCGACTGTGGCATGAGCTGAGGGGCAATTAACCCGGAAGCTGAACGCTCAGTTAAGATGGACGACTTACCACTGCTGGTTCCGTGGTTCCCTGTCAAAGAAAAGGAACACAAGAAGAGCAAATATGGCTCCTATAGCAACCCCTCGAATAAGTGGCGTAATATAACCATCTTCTGTCAGATAGAAATGTATAGCGGTGAAAAATACGGCTGTGGAAATGAACCAAATCAGAGTTTGCCCTATCCGTGTCTTATGAAAAACCGCTATTCCCAGCCTCTACCCCCTTAAGTTCGTAGGTTGCGAATTCGGTTCGGTCACAGGCGGGACACTCGTCCGGACGAACGTAAACCGAAGTCCCACAGTGACGACATTCTATATAGATGAGGCTGTCTGACTCCAATCGTTCTGGCTCGAAGAGGCCACGGAGTCGTTGCATATTGAGGGTCCATCTTCAACATTGATTAAACTTCGCCCCCTCCTTATATCGGGTCGAGTATCGAATAGCTGAAGCTGTGCTTGATATGACGGATGAACGTCCTGAAGGGGGGATACAAAATTAAGCTGTGGACCCATTCCCTGGGGGTTCATATTCAGTACTCCGCTTTTTTCCACAATTCGTACATGCTTCTATAAGTTCGTTGCTGGAGGAGTACAATGCTTGTTCTTCGTAGGTATGGGAACAAAACCAGCGACGGATTATTTTTCTCATAGTTCACCCGAGTACCTGCTGGCCAAAGTATATGGCGGTATTAGAGTACATACTGGTACATTCGATCCACGTGTTCTTCTTTCGGGTAGTTCAGAGCCGATTGGTCGAAATATCGTTAGTCTTCGTGACGAATACACCCTCTGAGTGGGCCACGTGGTTTTTAACAGATTGCGAGTAGGTCAAAAACCCCTGCTGAAATCACAGGGCGAATTCAGCAATATTAATTACAATTTGAAGCAAAAAGTCATGGAGAACCCGAAATAGATACCCGAAGAACGACGTTCTAATTCTCTTCCAACACTCTTAGCAGACGGTCTCGTATTGCGTCCCGAACCGTTCTGGGCGATTGATCAGCGTCCCTGGCGATCAGAACGGTTCCATCCGACTGCTCAACGATCGCTTGTGGAATCGATCCATACAACGCCCGCGCTGCAAGACTCTCACCAGTCGCACCCACACTAACCGTGTCGTACTCATTGACAGTCTCTAACAGTGACTCACGGACTGTATCGCTCACGACGACCCGTGGCTCGTACTCGGATGCGTCAAGTCCGGCAGTCGTCGCAACTGAATCAATCGCCTCTTCACCCACGACTGTTGGGCTTGGCGTCTCATCAACACCATCATCCGCATCCTCGCTTCCTTCTCCATCTGCTGGCGGCTGCACATTCAGCAATGTCAACGAGGCATCGTCAAATGTGCGTGCAAGTTCACCTGCACGACGGATGGCACTTGGCGCGTTCGGCCCACGGCCAGCCAGGGCAACAATTCGACCCGGCGATTGACTCGGGTTCGTCACAAGCGTCACCTCACATGGCGCACGCTCAATGACAGGATCGAGTGTACTCCCGAATATCGCGTCGCGCCGACGCCGTCCACCCCACCCCATCAAGACATGATCTGCCTCTTCCTCTTCGATAACGGATAGGAGTGCGCTTCCAGCATTTCGTCCAACCAACGCTCGCGTTCGAAGCGGTATGTCCAGTGTTTTTGCCGTCCCGCGAGCACTGTCGAGCAACTCCTGCTGTCGTTCGACGCGTACTTCTTCGAGTTCGATCTGCTCCGGGGACATCTGCGGTGGAACTTCGATCACGTTGACAGCAACGAGTTCAGTCGGCCCGTCGTGGCCGTATGCGCTTGCCGCCGCGTACCGAATGAGCGTCTCCTCGGTCGCCGGATTCGCCACTGGAACCACAACACGGTACACCGATTCGTCTTCCGCTTCGGCCTCTGGTTCGGACGCTATCGCTTCCCCGACGAGACTCGACGAAACCGCACGGTCCCGCGCATAGGCAATATACCAGATGATTCCAACTGCAATGATGGCGATTCCGATTCCCTGCACGATCGGTCGCATCTGAATCATCACACCGATGCAGGTGAGCCCGCCAAGAATCGGAACTGTAGGGTAGAGTATGCCGGGAATCCGAAAGTCCGGATCATATCCGTCGGGGTTTGCGCGCCGCAGGACGATGACGGCCACGTGGACGAGAGCGTAGGTCACGAGGAACGAGAAGGCGGCCACGTCCGCCAGCGTATCGATCGGGAGTGGTCCGGCGATTAACAGCAAAATAACCCCACCCGTCGCCAGGATTGCCCTGTACGGCGTTCGATAATTCGTGTGAATCTGATTGAGCCACTCGGATAACAGCCGATCGCGGCCCATTGCAAAGTTGACTCGTGCCGCAGACAGAATCGACGCGTTCGCAGAGGAAACCGTTGCGAGAACTGCCCCGATAATCATCGCCAATGAACCCACCACTCCAAGATATTCATTTGCAACGTCCGCAACCGGGATGTTCGACGCTTCCAGGACATCGATCGGGAGTACGCCTGTCGAGACCAACATAACAAGAACGTACAGAATCGTCGGGGTCACGACGGCCGCGATCATCGAAAGCGGGAGATTCCGCCCCGGGTTCTTGATCTCTTCGGCAGACGTTGCGATCACTTCGAAGCCGATGAACGTCACGAAGACCGTTCCTGCAGTCAGGCCGACTGCACCCCATCCTTCGGGAGCGAACGGGTCCAAAAGCGACGGATCGATCGCTGTGAGTCCGAAAACGATGAATCCGATAATCAGGACAACGAGAAGAATGACGATTACGTTCTGTAGTGATCCAGTTTCTTTGACGCCACGATAGTTCACGAGGATGAGGAGTGCGCCCATGAAGAGTGCAGAGGCGATAATCGGGAAGATCGGATGCAGTCCGGCAAGATACTGACCGAAGCCAAGCATATAGAACGCGGTTGCGAACATCAGGCCAGCCCACATTCCCCATCCCACGATACTCCCGAAAAGCCCGCCGAGTGCCCGATTAACGTAGTAGTAGCTTCCACCAGCCTTTGGCATACCCGTTGCGAGTTCTGACAGTGACAGGGCTGCCAGTAACGCAACGAACCCACCGATAACGAACGAAACCATACTGGCTGGGCCTGCCCGACCAGCAACGATGCCGGGGAGAACGAAGATCCCAGCTCCGATCATCGTACCCAGCCCGAGTGTATAGGCTTCGAGGAAGCCGAGGTCACGGGCCAGTTCCTGATCAGCCATCGTGTCTCTCCGTTCCGCTGTTAGCACGACTGAATCGGGAGCGACGATCCGCCCACGAGCTGCTCATACCAAATGGACCTATTCGAGGCGGTATAAACAAACCGATTTGATTACTGAAGCAACAATTTCTAACGGTTGTGATTACGCATCGAATAATTCCAAGGTGTTATATTGGTGTAGCGTAAATCGGATATCGAAAGGTGGTATCCCGTGTCAAACTCGAACGCCAACTACCGGATCGATGATATCGACCGGCGGATTATTCACGCGCTTATGGCCGATGCCCGCAACACGTCGGCCCCAATGGTCGCAGAACAGGTCAACGTCTCTGCAGGGACCATCCGAAACCGTATCAAGCAACTAGAAAACCACGGGATCATACGTGGCTATCACGCCAACGTTGACTTCGAACGGGCTGAAGACAAGCTGAACTATCTCTATGTTTGCACCGTCCCGACGACGGAGCTGGAAGCCCTCGCTCAGGAAGTTCGAACCATCCGTGGCGTCGTGAACGTTCGAGAGCTCACGACCGGGAACGGGAATCTCCACGTTCTTGCAGTCGGTGAGACAACGACAGAGTTCAAACGTATCATGCAATCGCTCTCCGAGTTAGGGATCGATGTCGAAGAAAAAAGTCTCGTGCAGAACGAACTGTTCGAGCCATATGCTCAGTATGGGGCAGATGAAGCAGCGCCAGCTTGGAAGCCAACAGACTTCCTCAGACTTGCCGGTGGCGCAGATATTGTGGAAGTGACCGTCGGGAACGACGCACCGATCGTTGATCTCTCCCTCGCAGAAGCCGCTGATCAGGGCGTTCTCGATGAGGACGCGCTCGTAGTTGCAATTGAACGCGAGGGCCAGGTGCTGACGCCTCGCGGGGAGACTGTCATCCAACGAGATGACGTGGTGACGCTCGTCTCCAGAGGCGGTAGGCCGGAGAAAGTCATCGACGCGTTCCAAACCACCTCACAGATGGTGTGATTGTTCATGGTACGATGCCCCCACTGTGGGTACGAAGGCGAGGCGTCGAGTTTCGAGTTCGAATCGATCCGTGCCGATTCCACGTACGAGCAGTCGGATACGGGAATCGTTACGTGTCCACTCTGTGGGGCTGCATTAGGCGGGTATTCGTTTCGGTATCGAGAGGGGAGTACATAATGTTGCGCCGACTACTGCAGCGGTTCCGACCTGGGACAAGAGTCGTCCACGAGTGTCGGAACTGCGGAACTACAGTCGAAGCTGCGGAGTGTGAATGCCCCAGCTGTGGGGGCGAAGAAATTGCAACGTATCAAATCAACGGGAGCCACGCATGACAGCACTAACAAGCCGCATCCTGGTACCGGTAGCGAACGAAGAGGATGCAACGCGAACCTGCGAAGCGATTGCTGAACACCTCTCAGATGAAGCAGACACGACCGACGTTGTTGCATTCCACGTGATCGAGAAAGCGGGTGGTGCACCGGACAAGGCACCGTTGCCAGCGCGTGAGGAACAAGCCGAGCGAATATTCAAAATCGTTGAGTCGTACTCGCAGACGTTTGGATACACTGTCGAAACACGTCTTGTGTTCGGAACGGATGTTCTTGAATCGATACTCGACGGTGCTGTTGAAGCGGACGCGACATCTATCCTGTTCGTTCCTCGTCCGAGTGGCCGTTTGACTCGACTATTGACGGGCAATCTATCGTCTCAATTAGTATCGGAAGCACCTGTACCCGTGATTACACTCCCTCAACCATCTGAAGTTGATGAATGAGTTGTGGTGTGGCAGGATTTTATGTTAACTTTTCATTTTCTGTTTTCGTTTAGACTGAGTAGATGAGTAGACCTTCTTGGTACCAATTGGGGTACTTTTGCGCAGATCCGCTCTGCTGTATACACTCTGTATTCAGCATTTCGCGGAAGACATCTATCGGAATTGGGAGAATCGCTGACGGTCAGTTTGCACCCACATGAAGCGGCTCATCCAGAACACTCTCAGCGAAATATCTCTGATTGCCTGGATGTATTTTCGCGCTCAGCAGTCCGACAATCCGATCTGTCGTTGAAGAAAGCCAGCGGTATCCGGACGACGGTCGCCAACAGTGAACAAGCTGAGAGACGGTGGACTGGTACTGGCTGGCGGCTCAATGGGCGATTGACTATCTCGGTCCCTCGCCGATTTGAACCCGCGAATCGCCAGCCAGCAATCACCCCCGACATGAATCATAACGGAAACGCGAACGGGTAACCGTGGAAATCTCGCCGCTGTCCGTCGATTTAGCCGTGAGTGGACTCGCCGGGGTTCAGTAACACTACATGAAACAACCGGATCAATCTCGCCGTCGGAGTGCGGTTTTCACCTGGTTGAGTTCGATCCAACGTTACGAACTCTCGATGGACCTGCAGGCGGCATCTCAGCAATTCGATCGGTTGTTTCGTGAGTGACCGTGGACGCAACGTTGGCGCATCGCAATACCGTAATCGTGGTCAATTGACTGGGCAGGTGGTAGTGAGCAATCTGTTGTAGGGATCAAAGCAGAGGGTAGAGCCTCTTTAGCGACGGGTTCCGTTGGCTCAGTATCGTGCGGAATATGGATGGGCCTTGCCGATGTAGTGCTGATTCTGCTCTATCGAATGATATTGAAGGCTGGGACATTCAATGACCCAATGATTTTATCCCATCCACCCGGGTTTAGATGTACGCGAACCCCCAGAGGGCACCGGCCTCAGTCGGAATCGTTCGACTATCGAACGAAATCACATTCGACAGCAAGAGTCGCTTTATAAGCGACCCGACGCTGTCTGTCGGATGTGGATCGTTC
>SKQO01000090.1 GCA_007118975.1 Halobacteriales archaeon
CAAGAAGCGGGGGGCAATCTCCCGCCAGGTCAAGCGTGTCTCCGTCGAAAAAATTCAGAATACGAACCTTTCACAGGGGGTCTTCGGGACCCACTTCGACTACGGGACCGTCGAGATCAGCACGGCGGGGAGCGAAGGAGCAGAGATGCAGTTCCGCGGCGTTCCCGATCCCCGAGCGGTCCAGGAGCGGCTCAACCGTCAGCTCCGGGACGTTCGCGCGGACGAGACACCGGCGGAGCTCGACAGGCTTGATACAGACGAGTTGCTCGGAGAACTGCTGGCCGAGGTTCGAGTGATTCGGGAGGCTGTCGTCGATGGGGAAGGCTCAGCACTCGAACAGTCAGCGGAGACTGTAGAGCGAGAGGATCGATAGGAGGCGCGGCGATCGAACTCCGGGGAGGAACAGGTGGGAGGGGCCGGTGTTTGAGCCGCTCCCCACGTCACGGAAGCGATCGACGCTCAGTACCCGTAATCTCCTCCATCGTCATCTGGTGTATCGTCCTCGTACTCGTCATCTTCTTCATCCTCGTCGTACCCGTCATCTTCCTCGTCATCCGGGGTGTCGGCCTCGTAGTCATCATCTTCTCCGTTGTCTGGTTCCTCGTCTTCTTCATCGCGGATCGGGGTACCGTCCATATCGAGCACCCACCAGACGTCTTGGACACCCTGGCCGTTCACGTCACCCGGCTCCTCGTCGCCCCCCCAGTAGTACAGTGGCCAGCCGTCGGCGGCGACCTGCAGTGACTCCTCTTCGTCGTCACGTTCGAACGTCGTCAGTTGTGCGACTACGTCCTCACCAGCTATCGCTTCTTCGTCCACCGTCAGTGGCGGCCAATTGCTCGCACAGTCCTCGTAACAGGCACTCTCTCCAGCCCCTTGTTCGTCCTCGTCGAACATGTACAGGGTCAGCCCGTTGCCATCGACGAGGATTTCGCCGTATTCCTCGTGCTCTGTGATTTCGACCGTGTTCGCCGGTTCTAGCTCTTCTTCCCCGTCGTCCGGATCCTCGATGTCATCGTCATCGGGCTCATCATCCCCATCCTCGGGAAGATCGTCGTCCGTCGCGAGTTCGTCGTCGTCCTGATCGTCGTCATCCCCGACACAGCCGGCGATCGCAGCGGTTCCAATTCCGATCAACAGGAGGCGGCGTTTGATCGACATGGGCGGGCAAGGGTCCCAACGACCAAAGGCGCTTTTCCCAACTTCCTCCGAACTCCATCCAGATCTTTCGAGGATTCGTCCGGATTCAACGCCTGAAGAAAACCCTGCTCCTCGCGCCAACTAGCCCGGCCCGCGGCTACCGCCACGTAATCGCCGCGAGCGCCACGAGGGCAAACGTCTGCAGGCCACACAGCGCCATCACCCCGACCCGGTAAACGGCGTCGCCCTCGCCAAACCAGTGAATGAACTGACCATGAAATACGTACAGGTAGAGCCAGAGCCCGTTTTGCACCAGGAGAAACGCCGCGAACACGAGCAACCCGAGCGTGTGATTCGCCCGATGGCGGCGGTAGGCCCCCATCCAGATGTAGGAAAGCCCTACCAGCAGACCGATGTTGGCGAGCGCGGCCACCCGGGCCGCGTCCAACAACAGGCTCATCGTTCGCTCCATTCGTCGCGCCGTCCAATAACTGCTCTCCAAATTCCGTCCATACTTACTCCCCCCTGACGGTGTCGAGGACCGTCTGCAGCTCTTCCTGGTGTGCCTTTAGCTCGGCTGTCAACAGATACACGTCCCCATACCCCTGCTCCGTCGAGCGGACCAGGTTGTTATCGGCCATGACTTTCAGATGATGTCTGATTGTGGTGTAGTCATACCCGAGCG
Organism: Halobacteriales archaeon; assembly: GCA_007118975.1. GTDB lineage: Archaea > Halobacteriota > Halobacteria > Halobacteriales > SKNY01 > SKNY01. The sequence continues at coordinate 1,826 of SKQO01000090.1, forward strand.
ATTCGGCCAACTCGTTGGCGTTGTAGGGCCGTTCCTGCAACGCTTTGATGATCTCGGCACGTGTCCCGCCTCCTCTGGAACTGGCGAACAGGTACCAGAGGAGATCCTCCATAGCTGGCGCGTTTCGCTGGTCTCACCGTAAATACGTCGACAGCCCTCGTCGCGACCGACGTGGTTCGGTATCGGCCATGTGCGCAGATCGGTTGTTCGGCCGTTCGAGCGGTTTCAGCTCGGAATACCCCGCCCGGTCCACGCGACTCCATAACGCGTCGATGACGGCTCCCCACGTATGAGCGAGCAATTCCCACTCGGCGAACGGTGCGACCGAAACGCCGCTCTGTACACCGGTGCCACACGGACGAACTCGACGACTCGGATATCCCGATCGGACGAGGCACGTCGACATCGAATCACTCGATTGAGGAATGAGTATGGCCGGTATTGCCCATACGGCCGTGGGGCAACGGAATGTCGAGGTCGATCCGGAAGAGCAGATCCGCGAGCACCTGCGAATGGTCGGCACCGCACCGGAGCACGACATCCTTGTCGTCGAAGCCAACGACACGATCTCGGCCCGGATCGGCGAATTGATCACCACTTCACTGGCCAGCCAGCACTGTTGCAGGCGAACCGGGATTCGACATTTATGCTCGAGCAAGCGTTTCCCGTCTTCTCGAGCCATCTAACGCCCGAGGGTTCCGTCAATCGGTAGGAACTCCAGGACCGGAATGTTGAGGTCATCGTCGGTGGTGTGTCGGTCTCTCCCGGTAATATCGCCGTGGAAGACCTCGACGGGGTGGTGGTCGTTCCCCGGGAAGTTGCCGGCGACGTGCTCGGGGCCGCCGGGGAACGTGTCGGCGAGGGGTATCGCGTGCGAGCGACGATCCGCGACTGTGCTTCGCCCCTCGCAGCGTACGAGGAATACGGGGTGTTTTGAGTCCGTTCGACCGGGCTACCCGGCTCGCCCATTGCCATTCGCGACGCCACAATAGTCAATGGCGGTCGCAGCGATTGATTTGGCCGTTTCTAGCAGCGACGTCACCGTCACGAATTCGTCGGCACCGTGAATGTTGTTTGGGGTCGGGCCCAGGGACGTCGCCGGAATATCGTAGTAACGCTTGTAATACCTCGTGTCGTTCCCGGCGCTCCCGCCGTGGAAGACGCCCTCCCGACCGGTCACCCATTCCGCGTTGTGCTTTGCGAGCTGGAGCAGGTCCGTGGCGGGATCGACCTCGTGGGGATCCGCCCTGAGCCCGAAGAATTCGAGCTGCGGTGGGTGATCGGCGAGCCACTCGTCCGCCGCCGCGACCGCCTCGATCGTGTCGCGTAGCTCGCCGACGACAGCCTCTGGCGATTCGCCTGGCGGCCATCCCAACCGCCCACGCATCACCACTTCCCCGGGAATGATCGCGGGCCAGTCGGCGGCCTGGATCGTGCCGATGTTGAGGTTGGTCTCGTGGCCGCGCATCCGGGGTTCGAGTCGATAGGCAGGCGGGTAGTCGATTCGGGCCTTCCGTTCGGCGTCGAGTTCGCGCAGCGCCTCGTAGATCACCATCGCCTTGTCGAGGGCGTTCACCCCTTCGTACCCGTACCCGACGTGGGCGCTTTTCCCCGGGACGGTGAGTTCGAAATACCGAACGCCCGCGCTCGCCATCCCGAGGTTGGGTACGTCCCACGGTTCCGCGATGATCGCCCCGTCCGGCCGATAACCACGTTCGAGTACCGACAGGATGCCCCCGACGCCGCCATCTTCTTCCTCGAGCGTCGACTGGACGTACAGATCGCCCGCGAGTTCGACCGCTTCGCCCTGAAGACAATCGACGGCATGCACGATCGCCGCGAGTCCGCCTTTCATGTCCGCCGTCCCCCGGCCGTACAACCGATCGTCGACTTGCGTCATCTCGAAGGCCGGGTACGTCCATTCGTTTTCATTGGCGGGGACGACGTCCATGTGGCCACTCAGTGCGAGCGACCGACCGCCGCCCGCACCGTCTACCGTGGCGACCACGTTCGGACGATCATCATACCCGACTGCTTGGTACGCCTGGGTTTCGAAAAACGCCTCGTGCTTGCGCAACGCGTCGACGTCCGGCGTCCACACGTCCGGCTCGAGACCCATCCCTTCGAACGTCTCGATCATGATTTCCTGGCCCGACGCCTCGTGGCCAATCTCGGTTCGTTCCCCCACCAACTCGCCGAGAAGTGTGACCATCTCCGCGGATCGCTCGTCGATCCGCTTGCTCACCCGACGTTTGAGCGCCTCGTGTTCCATTGCTGTCCCGACCCTCGAGGAGACCGGCCTTAACTGGTTGGTAGCGAGTCAGCGTTCGTCCAGGGGAACAGCCTTCGACACGTACCGGGTCGAGTCCAGTGCTACGTCTACCGTCGTCGTACTGTTGGCCGATACGGCTCGTTCCCGGGGCCGACAACATGCGACACGGGCAGGTCCCGATCAGGGGTACAGCGCTCGCAACGACGTGCTGTGCGCGCGGATCGTGTACGGATCGATCAACTCGCCCTCGATTTCCGGCGTTCGATATCGCTCGGGAAGTTCCTCCAGGGTTTGCTGATACCGTATTTCCAGCGTGAACGGCGGTTCGAAGCCCGACACGGGCCGGATTTCGTCGAGCCGCTCGACAGCACGAGCCGCCCCGTCACGGATTGCCGCCAATGCGGGCGCGAGGTCCCGGTGGTTGGCAGCCTCCTCGCCCTGCCCGTACTTGACGGCAACCGTCTCGATCTCGGGGATGACCATCTCCGCCTCGTGGCATGCCTTGTCGTCTCCGGCGAGGAAGATCGTCGGCACGCCATCGACGCCAGCCCGAATCGCCCCGCCACCGAACTCGCCGATGAACGTGCCGTTGAGTTTGTAGTACTCCACGGTCGTTGAGGACATCGTGTGTCGAAGCGGCGCGAACGCGGTGCCCGCCATCGCGTGCTGGCCGACGTACAGTTGGGCGACGTGATCTTCCTCGAATGCGAAGAATGCGTCCGGTCGACAGTACTGTCCACCCTCGATCGCATCCGGTTCGAGTCCACCCTGTCCGTGCCCGTCAATCACCTCGACGACGGCATCGGAATCGACCCGCCGAATCCCTTCGATGCACGCGTTAACTTCACGAGCCAATTCCGCCTTTGCTGCCGCCTCCGCGTCGGGCTCGAAATCCGCCTCACTGTGTCGAACGTCCGACCAAGAGTCGACGCCGACGACGCCTTCCAGATCGGTCATCACGTAGTATCGTCGTGTCATTCGCCTGCGGAAACGATGCAACGACAGTTATATCGTGGTGTCGAATCCCGATCGACAATGACGGGCTGACGTCAGGAACTGTCTGTCGACACCGCGGTCGTTCGGTTCCACACGACCGGAACGCACCGCTGACCGGTCTCTTCAAACCGTATCACAACACTTCAATTCCGGCCTCGTCGTCATCGACGCAACCGGCCAGTACACCGTTGCCAACGGGCGATGCGGCCGCCAGCCGTTGGAGATGTGTCCGTCTCGTGTATCGATGGGTGTCGGCCGTCGTGGTACCGGGTGGGACGGGTCGGTGAGCGATCCGAAAGAAGTCCACTCGGCGGACTATCTGGTATACCATTATTACCCCGGCAGCGAAACCACCGTTCATCGTTTCCGGTAATGTCCAGCAATCAGCCGGCTTCAGCGATGACCGAGGTCGATGCCGACGAGCTTGCCGAGTCGGGGATTCGCCAGGTAGTCATCATCGAAGACGAGACCGAACTGGCTGAACTGTTTGCCGTCTGGACCCGCAAGCACTTCGGGGACCAGGCTGAAGTCCACCAGGCGCACTCCGTCGGGCAGGGGGAAGACTTGCTCCAGCGGCTCCATCGCGTCGACGTGGTGATCCTCGACCGTCACTTTCCATCCGGTAGCGGCGACCAGCTCCTCCAGCGGATCGCGGCGGAGTTCGACGCCATCGCCGTGGTGATCACTGGCCTCTCGCCGGAACCCGACATCATCCGCCTGCCGCTGACGGACTACCTGGTCAAGCCGATCGATGAGGAAACGTTCGCCAAGCGGCTTTCGTTGCTCGAGAAGCTCAAGACGGCCGGGGTATTGACCGCGTACACGAACGCCCGGAAGGCCTCGTTGCTCGAGTACCACCTGGACGACCCGGCGGCCCACCCGTTGTTCCGTCGCTTTGCCGCGCGGTGGTCATACGACAGATTGGAGGCGATCGACACGGGGTCTGCCGTCCTGCTCTACGAACTCTATCTCGCCCACGACGACGACCCGGCGGGGGACATCTCGGTCTCGATCGTCGGGTCCCTCGCGGGGGAACTCGAGGAGCTGATCGCACTGGGTGATATCAAGGCGGTCGGCGAAATCGTCCCGACCGGAGACGAGTACGCCTGGATCGACGTCCAGCGATCCGGCCCGGTCGAACCGGCCACCGATGGCTTCGTTATTTACGAGTTCGCGGTCGACGATCCCGAACGCCACGTGAGCCCGGAGACGCCGTCCGAACCAGCTGAGCTGCGCCGGCTCGAGACGTGCCTGGCCGAGACGTTTTCCTCCTGACCGCGGTTGCCGGCCGTCCGCGGGGGCTTTTCGGTCCAACGATGGACAAGCATTTAACGGGTGGCTGAGCTAGAAGCACAGCAATGGGTAAGAAATCGAAGGCGAAGAAAAAGCGGCTGGCGAAGCTCGAGCGCCAGAATTCGCGCGTACCGCTCTGGGCGATCATGCGAACGGGGTTCAACGTCACGGAGAACCCGAAGCGACGCCACTGGCGGCGTAGCGACACGGACGAGTAATCCGAATTAAACCATGAGTGCAAGTGATTTCGAGGAACGGGTCGTCACCGTCCCGCTCCGCGACGTGACCGCGGAAGCGTCACACAAACGTGCGGATTATGCCATGCGGTTGATCCGTGAGCACCTCGCCCGCCACTTCAGCGTCGAGGAGGACGCAGTTCGGCTGGACCCGTCGATCAACGAGGCGGTCTGGGCGAGGGGCCGCTCGAAGCCGCCGCGACGTCTCCGCATCCGCGCCGCCCGATTCCACGAGGCGGGGGAGAGCGTCGTCGAAGCGGAAGTGGCCGACTAACGTGCTGCGTGCGACCGTTGCCGGTTCCGCGTTTGTGGGCGTGTTCGCCCGGGCGCTCGGTGACGTCATCCTCGTGCGGTCCGATTTGGCCGAGCCACAGCTGGACCAGTTTGCGGAGGCACTCGAGGGCGAGACAATCCCCGTCACCGTGGGCGGCGGCTCCACGGTGGGCGCCCTCGTCGCGGGCAACGCCGCGGGGGTCGTCACCTCCGACCAGCTGACCGACCAGGAGATGGACAGGCTCCAGGGAGCGCTCGATCGACCAGTGGTTACCCTGCCGGGACCGATGAATGCCGCCGGCAATCTGATTCTCACGAACGATAACGGCGCGTATGTTCACCCCGAGTTTTCCGATGCGGCCGTGGAGGTCATCGCCGACACCCTGGCGGTGCCGGTCGAACGGGGGGCGATCGGGGGCGTGCGGACTGTCGGGATGGCAGCCGTCGCGAACCATACCGGCGTGCTCTGTCACCCGAACGCAACGGAGGCCGAACTTGATCGACTGGAGCAGCTGCTCGATGTCCGGGCGGACGTCGGGACGATCAACTACGGATCCCCGCAGGTGGGATCGGGACTCGTCGTCAACGACGCGGGGTACGTCGCCGGCGAACGAACCACCGGCCCCGAACTGGGTCGTATCGAGGACGCCCTCGGGTTCATCGACTGATCGATCCCACGCGACTGAAAGCAAGATACTTCCGGCTCGCTATCGGACAATGGGCCATGAGTGGATCCGAGGAGGCGAGCCAACACCTCCAGGAGCTGTCCCAGCAACTCCAACAGCTCGACCAGGTCGAGACGGAGATTCAAACGCAACTCCAAGCCGCACAGGACCGAAAGGAGGAGATGCAGGATGCCATGGAGGCCCTCGAGGGTCTCGAAACCGACAGGGTGGTCCAGATGCCCGTCGGCGGAGAGACCTACGTCCGTGCCCGGATCGACGACATCGACGAGGTGATCGTCTCGCTCGGCGCGGACTTCGCGGCCGAACAAACACGCGATGAGGCACTCGATCTTCTCGACGAGCGACTCGGACACGTCGACGACGGGATCGAGGAACTCGAGGAGACGCTTTCTGACATCCAGGCCGACATTCAGGAGGTCGAGGGCCGTGCCCAGCAACTCCGCCAACAGATGGTGCAACAACAGCAGGCACAGCAGGCGGGCGGTGGCCTCGGGCTCGGTGGCAACCAGGACTGACCGCGCGGAATGTTCGATCGACTGAGCGAGAAGCTCTCCTCGTTTCGTTCCGACGTGGAGGAGACCGCAGAGGAGCAGGCAGAACCCGTCGAGGATAGTGCGGAAGAAGAGACAGAAGAGACGGAGGACGCACCCGCGGATGAGGCGGCGGATGCCGCCGAAGACGCCGACTTGAGCCTCGGCCGTCGCGCGAAATCGTTCGTGACCGGTCGCGTCGTCCTCGACGAAAACGATTTGGAGGGGCCGCTGTGGGACCTCGAGATGGCCATGCTCGAGAGCGACGTGGAGATGTCCGTCGCGGAGGCAATCACCGACCGCCTCGAGCAGGAACTGGTCGGGGAAACCCGGACGATGCTCGAACGCACCGGTGGCGTCGCCGATGAGGCCCTCCGTGAAGCGCTTCTGGAAGTCCTCCAGGTGGGGCAGTTCGATTTCGAAGAACGGCTGCGAACGGCCGACAAGCCGGTGGTCATTGTGTTCACCGGCGTCAACGGGGTTGGCAAGACCACCTCGATCGCCAAGGTGGCTCGCTACCTCGATCACCACGGGTTCGACGCGGTGATGGCAAACGGCGACACCTACCGTGCCGGGGCCACGGAGCAGATACGAGAACACGCCGATAACCTGGAGGTGGAGCTGATCTCGCACGATCAAGGTGGTGATCCGGCGGCCGTGCTTTACGACGGGAAGGAGTACGCGAGCGCACATGATATCGACGTCGTCCTCGCGGATACCGCCGGGCGACTCCACACCAGCCAGGGGTTGATGGATCAACTCGAGAAAATCGGCCGGGTTGTCGACCCGGACTTGACCATCTTTGTCGACGAAGCGGTGGCCGGTCAGGATGCCGTGCGACGGGCCCGCGAATTCCACGAGGCGATCCCGATCGACGGCAGCATTCTCACCAAAGCCGATGCCGACACGAAAGGCGGGGCCGCGATCTCAATCGCGCACGTAACTGGCAAACCCATTCTCTTCCTCGGCACCGGGCAGGGATACGACGATCTCGAACGGTTCGATCCGGAAGACATGGTTGACCGACTCCTGGGCGAATCCTAGGGCAACCCCCTTTGTTTCGTGTGGAACAGGCGAGGCTTCGCTACTCTTCGAGAATCACGACTTCCCCGTCGTGGACATCCACCGTCACGAGGCTTCTGACGGGCACCGGCAGCTCGGGGCGTGGGTCGTCGCTTTGCCGTTCGATAACAACGACGATATCGACGATCTCCGCCCCGATCGTTTCGACGGCCGAACACAGCGCCGCGAGGGTGTTCCCGGTCGAACAGACGTCATCAACCACGAGTAAGCGGTCCCCGGGATCGATGTAATTGACGTACAGTTCGCTCTCCCCGTAGCCCGTTTCCTGGTGGACGGCGACTTCGTTCTCGAAGCCGTAGGCACGTTTTCGGGCGATGACGAACGGGAGCCCGGAGGCGAGTGACGTGGCGCTGGCGATGTGGATCCCCATCGCTTCCGCGGTGAGCATCTTGTCGATCGATTCGACATCCACCGTCGCGGTAATTTCCTCCCCCAATTCCGCCAGCAACGACGGTTCGACCAGCGGCAGCCCGTCACTCACCGGGTGGACGAAATATTGGTATTCCCCCCGATCCACAACGGGCGCCTCCCGCAACGTCTCGCGCAAATGATCCATGCCGGGGATTCGCCTGCCCCGGGCAAAAACGTACGCCACCGGTAGCCTGCCCGTCAGGCCACGGGCGGCCAGTGTCGGAACGAAGCGACCGGTCGTCTCGCATGAATAATGTGTAAGCGTCACACTTACCTTGACGCCCATCGATTCACTGATACGCTACCTAGCCGTCCATGCGCCCCAGCGCCCCCTCCACCCGCACGGCACTGTTCGCGGGGCTCAAATCCTACGTTCGACGATCGGTAACGGTCGACACGCGTGCCCTGGCGGCCTTCCGGATGTTCGCCGCCCTGTTGATCCTCGCGGACGTTACGCTCAGATCGCGAAATTTCTCGTTTTACTACACGGACGACGGTGCCGTCTCCCAGGACCTCGCGCAGCTGTTCTCGGGGACGGACGCGTTTTCCGTGTTCTTCTGGACGCAGGATCCCCAGCTTATCGCCGCCCTGTTTGTCCTCCACGCCGTCGTCGCGCTGTTTCTCCTGGTCGGCTACCAGACGCGGATCGCGCTCGTCGTCTCGTTTCTGTTCGTCATCTCGCTCGACCACCACAACCCGTTCGTCCTCAGCTATGCCGATACGCTCTTTCGCATGCTGCTCTTCTGGGCGATCTTTCTCCCGTTGGGCGAGCGCTGGTCGATCGACGCGTTACAGGCATCGCGCCCACCGCGACAGGCCGTCGCGAGTCTGGCCACCGCGGCCATTCTCGTACAGATGGTGACGATGTACTTCGTCAATGCGATGCACAAGTTCCCGAGCAGCCTCTGGCAGAGCGGCGAGGCCGCCGTCTACGTCTTCGGCATCGACGAGATGACGTTCCTCATCGCCGATCACCTGCGCGATTTCCCGCTGTTCCTCGAGTTCGGCGGGCTCATGTGGTTCTATCTGCTCCTGGCGTCGCCCCTCATGCTGGTGCTCCACGACCGCCATCGGATGATGTATGCGTTCTTGCTCATGGGGGGCCACCTGGCGTTCGCCGTGACCGTCAGGATCGGTGCCTTCGCGTACGTCGGCATCCTGGGTTTGCTGTTGTTCCTGCAGCTGCCCTTCTGGTCGGATGCGAAAGCGACGTTCCGGTTTCTCCTCCCCGGAGATGACCCGGTCGGCGAGGTCCACCGGCGGATCGTTCGGACCGTAACACCGGTCGCGGAAGCGTTACCGCGGCTGCACCCCGATATTCCCGGCGAACGAGAGGTCAGACAGAAACTTTCCGTCCTCGCGGTCGCGTTCGCGATCTTCTTCGTCCTGATCATCCCACTGGCCGGCATGGGGGCCGAGGGAGCGGGAATCGACGATCATCCGATCCCGGAGGAAACAGAGGCTGCAGCGTTTTTCGATAACTTCGGTGTCTCCCAGCCCGACTGGAGTATCTTCGCCGGTCCGCACCCCCGATCGATCGACCGGTGGTACGCATTCCCCGCCAAGACGAGCGATGGCGATATCATTGACATCTACAACGATCGCGAGATGACGTGGGAGCGCCCATATCACGAGCTACAGCGCCAGCACGACGCCTACCGGGAGCGCTTCTGGATGAACAGCGTGCAGAGTGCCGGCCAGGACGGGTGGGTCTCGACCGCCCTCGGCGAGTACCTCTGTGAAAACCACGCGGCGGATCTCGAGGAGATCCACATGTGGGAGATCCGCGAGCGGATCACGCCCGCGACCATCGATAGCCCGGAAGACCGGGACGTCCGTTACAACGAGATCCATCGCCACGCCTGTGACGGCCAGCCGAGTGACCCGCTAGTCGAACCCCCCGAAAGCGACTGGTAGCGAGCCTGACCACGGAGTGTAAACCCTTTACCGTCATCGCCGCGTACGCCGTGTATGGTCCTTGACGACCTGGGGAGTTCCCTGCGAGGAGCCCTCGACCGACTGCACGGCACCTCCAGGCTGAGCGAGGAGGACGTCGACGAGATCGTCAAGGAGATTCAGCGGTCCCTGCTCCAGGCGGACGTCGACGTCTCGCTCGTCATGGAGCTCTCGGACAGCATCAGGGAGCGGTCCCTGGACGAGGAACCGCCGGCGGGGACGAGCGCCCGCGATCACGTCCTCCGCATCGTTTACGAGGAGCTCGTCGCCCTCGTGGGCGACAGTACGGACCTCCCGCTCGAACGCCAGACCATTCTCCTCGCTGGCCTCCAGGGGTCGGGGAAGACCACCTCGGCGGCGAAACTCGCCTGGTGGTTCACCGGGAAGGGGCTTTCGACGGCGGTCATCCAGACCGATACGTTCCGGCCGGGCGCATACGAGCAAGCCGAGGAGATGGCAGGCCGCGCGGAGGTCGATTTTTACGGCGAAGCCGACGCGGACGATCCCGTGGGTATCGCCAAACGTGGCCTCGAGGAGGCCGAACACGCGGACGTTCGAATCGTCGACACGGCCGGGCGCCACGCTCTCGAGGACGATCTGATCCAGGAGATCGAGGCGATCGAATCGGTCGTCGACCCGGATCACAACCTCCTCGTGCTGGACGCGGCGATCGGGCAGGGGGCAAAGGAGCAGGCGGCACAGTTCGACGAGGCCATCGGGATCGACGGCGTCGTGATCACGAAACTGGACGGGACAGCCAAGGGTGGCGGAGCACTGACGGCGGTCAACGAGACCGGCTCCTCGATCGCGTTCCTGGGGACCGGGGAGACGGTCCAGGACGTCGAGCGGTTCGAACCGAGCGGCTTCATCTCCCGGTTGCTGGGGATGGGCGACCTCCAGCAGCTGGCAGAGCGCGTCGAGCGTGCGATGACCGAAACGGACGACGACGCCGAAGACTGGGATCCGGAGGATATGCTCGAGGGCGAGTTCACCCTGCACGACCTCCGCCACCAGATGAACGCGATGGGCCGGATGGGCCCCCTCGATCAGGTCATGGACATGATCCCGGGTATCGGTGGCGGGTTGATGGATCAGCTACCCGACGATGCCATCGACGTCACGCAGGACCGGTTACGGCGGTTCGAGTACGTCATGGACTCGATGACCGAGGCGGAACTGGATGATCCCTCGGTCATCGGGCAGAGCCGCATCCAGCGGATCGCCAGAGGAAGCGGGACCTCCGAGGAGACGGTTCGCGAGTTGCTCCAGCAGTACAGAATGATGGACAGGGCCATCCAGCAGTTCCAGTCGATGGGGCAGGGCGGGGACATGCAGCGGATGATGAAACAGCTCGAAGGCCAGGGCGGCGACCTGTTCTGACGTGGAGGGGCGTCCACATCCGGGGCTGGCCGCCCTCACCCTGACCGCCGGGCTCTGGTTTCTCGGGAAGTTCCTGCGGTACGTGTTTCCACCGTTGTTCGAGCCGCTGCAGACGGTCTATCAGGTCGACAACGCGACGATCGGCTTCGCGTTTACGGGCTTTATGATCTGTTATGCAGCGATGCAGTTCCCGGCCGGCATTCTGGGGGACCGATTCGGGACCGTCCGGGTCGTCGCGCTGGGGGGTGCAATCGCGGGTATCTCCGCGATGAGTCTGATCGTGGAGGCAGGGTTCGCGCTACTCGTGGCCGTCATGCTCGTGATCGGCGCCGGGACGGGGATGCACAAGACGGTGGCCGTGACGCTGTTGATGAATACCTACCGGGATCGCCCGGGTCGGGCGCTCGGGATACACGATACAGTCGGAGCGGGAGCCGGCATTCTTGCCCCCATCGCGGCTGTCGGTGCCTTGGGCGTCGTTGGCTGGCGGCCGGTGTTTCTCGTCGCCGGCATGGTCTGTCTCTCCCTGGGGGTCCTCGTGGGAACGTATCTCCCGCGCCGGCTCCCGGAAGGGGTCGGGCGGGCGAGCGTCGAGCGCGCTTCGCCCCCGATGGTCCGGTATTTTACCCTCTTCAGACGTCCCCGATTTACGCTGTTTGCCATCGTCACGCTCCTGTTCGCGTTTACCTACAACGGCGTGGTGGCGTTTCTCCCGTTATACCTCACCGACGTAGCCGGACTCTCGGTCGGGATGGCGGGGGTCCTCTACAGCCTGCTCTTCGGGGTGACGTTCGTGCAGCTGGTGACGGGGGATCTCAGCGATCGGACCGGTAGGCTGCCAGTGATTCTCGGATGTCTGCTCGCCGGGCTCGCGGGCATGGCAGTTCTCGTCACGAGTACGACGACGCTGGTGCTCGCCCTCGCGGTCCTGGCGTTCGGCCTCGGTGGGCACGGCTACCGGCCGGTCCGAGACGCCTATCTGGCCTCGATTTTACCAGACTCAGTCGAGGGCGGCGGGTTGGGTATCGTCAGGACGGTCCTGATGGCGGCGGGTGCCGCGGCACCTGCCATCGTTGGCGTCCTCGCGGATGCGATGAGTTTCCGTGTCGCCTTTTCCGTGCTCGGACTGGCTGTCGTTGGCGCCATCCTTGCGACGGCCGTGCTGTTGCTGACGGCCGAGTGATCGGGGAGGGCCGCCCATGAGAACTTCGTGTTATCACCACCAAGGACAAATAGGGCAGTGGTAGATTCGCTTTCGACCGAGGATCGCGGATAGCTTACCCGTCTTCAGAGACGTCGATCGGCTTTCCGTCCTCGGTCGGTGGGGCGATGTGGTCGATCAATTGTTCGACAGTCGGTTCGTGAACGGTGACGGTCACGTCGATGTCCCCGAGCTCCGACGGTTCCCCCACCGCAAACGTGGCAACCCCCACCCAGGCAGCCTGTTTCTTTAACGAGAAGTTGATCTGATTGTCCTCGCGCCCGTCGAAGAAGGCCCCCCGCGCGGTATCGAGGATCTCCCGCTGGTGGAGGAGCTCCGACAGTCTGGCGAGGGAGTGACTTTCCCCGACGAGGCGGTTGCCATCCCGTTCGAGTTCGGCATCCGGGAAGACGTTGTAGACGGCTTCTTCGACGCGATCGCTAACTTCCGTCGGGTTCACCGGCGTCTCGATATCGACGTCGATGCGATATATCATCGGTCCAGTCCGGGAGTGCGTTCCCGTGTTCGGTTGCCTTTAGCGCCCTGTCCCGTTTAGCAGCACTGGTTTGGCGGTTCCATCCCCTACCAAAGCCGATAAATCCGGAGGGGGACATACGTCGAATACGCGGGCACGTAGCTCAGTCCGGACAGAGCGTCGGACTTCTAACCCGTTCGTTGACCCGGGGAAGTAATCCGACGGCCGCGGGTTCGAATCCCGTCGTGCCCGTTCGAATCCATCCAGCAACCAACCGAGGTCACTGCCGTGAAGGAGCATTTCAAACGCACGGAAGCGGGATGTCATACACAGTTGCGGCAATCACCGGGAATCAACGCTACGGGCAGACGCGATATGCGGTCGAATTCGAAAAGGATGAACCCGAGAGCGGTGAGCTACTGAAACGATCCTACGTTGAACCAGGGGCGACCGAACAAGTCGTCCACACGGAGATCTTCGGGATGTACACGTCCGCCTCGGTCCAGAGACGATGAAACAACTGGCAACATCATACGCGGAATGGTTCTACGAGGGTAACGTCCGGGCGAGCGGTTGATTTGATAACTCATTGGCTTGCTACATCCGCGCGATGTGTCACGCGAATCTTGCCGTTCCTTGGAGAGTAATTACGATTGCCTGGGCCATTCGGCCCTTAGCTGTCGCAGGAGTGGTTAGTTTATTTCACGAGTGGTACCGTGAATTTCCCGCAGTATCCATCTGCTTTGGGAGCAAGTTTGTATCGAAAATCGTGGCGATCACCGTGGCTGGTCCACTCAGCGGGTACTGTCTTTCCTGTACACCCGCTAATCGGTTGAGTTCCGGGACCCATGAACTCAGGCAGCGCATCACTCTACCCGGCTGTCGTTATAACTTCAGGTGGTGCCGGTGGTAGTCGAAGATGAATTGCTGTGCCACCCCACTCGCTTTCCTCGTATGTCACCTCCCCACCCAGCGTTGTCATTCCCCATCGGACGAGCCACAGTCCAAGCCCGCTTCCATGGTCGACCGCCGTTTCCTCCTCAGTTTCAAGACTGACTTTCTCGTGGGGAGGGAGACCAGGACCGTCGTCCGCAATCACGAGGTTAACCCGACCATCCGTGTCAGTTGTCGCTGAAATGCGAATATTAACAGAATCCGCCGTAGCATGCTCGACAGCATTCTCAATGACCTCTTCGCACACGCGAGTGAAAAGAGCCAAATTTGTCGTTATCCGGAGTCCGCTCGGGATGTCTAGGGTGTAGTCGGCGGTCGCCTCATTCGACTCAAGACTATCGAGAACGTCAGTGACAACTTTTCGAAGCTCCACATCGTCAGCAGACGCAATCTCGGCGCCGATATGGTTGTCAATTTCACGGGCTTTCTCACCGAGGGTGACTAATCGTGTCGTTTTCGCTGCTGCGCTTTCTGCATATGTGGCTAATTCCCCATCAACCTGTGCTTCGATATTGCGGATTCCTCCCAATATGACCGTCGCGTCGTTGCGAATATTATGCCGAAGGACCCGGTTCAGAACTGATAATCGGGTACGTTGTTGTGCTACTCTCTCTTTTTCACGTTGGGCAATTCGATAGTGACGACGTGATCGAATATTATAGATCCCGAGCACGAATCCTAATAGTGCACCGGCTGTGAAGTTGGTGGCGGCTACAAATTCCGCATGCGGGAATACGCCACTCGAGTCGTACACGTATCCATCACTGATGGTAAACATGGAACCAGATGTGGATTCATAGGAGCCGTACGTCCCGTCGGTACCTACTGTCGAGAAGTAGTCATCGACGACGAGCACTTGATGACTGAGTGCCCATATAAAGAGGAGTCCCGAGATGACTCCGACGAGAGCCATCCAACCGACGATCCATTTTTGTTCGGACCGAGTGTACCCTCTGTGGTGAAGCCACGGGCCAGAAACAGTGACACCGAGTGCAAATAGTAATGGAATAAGTCCTTCAAGTACAATCCCAATCGTCCCGAACGCAAACATACTGTACGTGTGGACAACATGAATAGCAGCAAAAAGGAGACCGCCGACAACCGTGGCGTAGGTCCAACGGTTCCCCGGAAGTCGACCGCGAACTAGAGGTGGGACTCCACCTCCAGAAAGTGCCAATTCTTGTATCATGTGAACACGCATCATTGAGTATATAAATACTTTCGTTTGCGTGAAAGGATATAGTCTCGCCGATAGCTATCGCTTATTTAAGTAGTTATTGCTGCGCGTTTATCGCGATATTCAGCATGCTCTTTCCAACAAGCTCGAGATAAATAATCCAAGGCCCCGCCCCTGTACTCTCTGTAGTGCCCGATCTATCGCTCCTCCGCTCCGAGGTAGGTTTTGAGCCATTCGCGCAATCGGTGTCGCAAGCGTTTGTTCTCAAAAGTCAGCCAAGTAATTCCGACCGAGTAGCGTTTGGATGGGCTGATCGTCGAAATTCCTGTGTCATTTTGAATCCCTTCTGGGTCGGTGTTGATGTGTGCATGGTCTGCATGCATCGTTCGAACCCCGTTGATTTTCCAGTACATCGTCGTTCGAAGGTTCGCAATCAGTGTCTTGTTGGTCCAATGGGGAGAGGTGAATGTTCAATCACTTATCTCCGACAGTATACTGATCTCGCCGAGGATATACAACCAAGGGTGGTGACGAATTCGTCAGTATCCACCTCGGCACCGCGACGATCGGTCGCCATTCATGGACTCTAGGGACTCCATCCGTAACGATGGTTCTGCAAAGGTGGTTTGTGTTTCGTTCCATGCTATGAATCGTCGGCATCGCCCCTATACTCATTGACTGAGGTATCGACAGATGCCCAGCGGAGCCCCGACTGAATGCGAGGGAGCATCATTCTCCGGGGCGTGGTCGTACCGATAGCACCCTTTCCTCGGTATTCATCGCCGGGACACTGTGGCCGTGTGGTGCAGATGTCCAATGGCTCTACAAGCATCGAAATACCCTCTCTTAGCGTGGCTACGTTTCCGAGCATGCAATTCAATCGGCACAGCCTACCTTGTTGGCAAAGAACACTTTTGAGGATTCATCAATAGTCATCGGTCATGCACCGCCGCGAGGTCCTCGCGGGATCCGCCGCTATCCTCCTCGGGTCGATGGGCGGCTGTCTCGGCCAGGCCAGGGAGTTGGGCAACCATCTCGGACTCACGGGGCCACCCATCGATACCCCGGACCGTAGACCCCCGTGGATGGAGACCTTTCTGTTCAACGAGAATCGTCCCCTCGGCCGGGTATTCGATTACGACGAACATCGGGAGCCGGCCCACATCGAACCAACGCCACGCAGCAGTTCCCCCGGGGAGACGATCGACTTCATTTTCCACAACGAACACGACGAGGAGGCGACGCTTGGTCCGATCAGCGGCTGGACCCTCGTCAAATGGGAGAACGGACGCTGGTACGACGTGCCACAATCAGGCGGGATCATCCCTGCCGCCGCCGTGGAACCGGGCGGGACGTACCCCTGGCGGCTGACCACGATCGAACACGATCGGGTGGTCGATGGGGACATCGTTCAAGTCGAATATCCGGAAGATATAGCTGAGAGCGCCAATTTCAGTGGCATCGTCTTGACTGAGGGTCTGTACGCCTTCGGTGCGAGTGGCAGGTTCGAAAGTAACGAGGACGATCCCGATCTATTCCAGGCGTATTTCGCGGTCGAGGCCGATCCGTTACCGCTCACCCCGAGCGACGACATCGTCGATACCGAATGGGAGGATGACGTCTTGGTTGCAACCGTCGATCGCGAAGACTCGTCCTGGACGGTCGCCCACACTCGAGTAGCGGCGTACGATCTCGAGCAGGTCGAGGACGCTCCAGAGGCGCAACCCCTCGTAATAGATCACCTCGTACGAGGTTGGGGGAGTCGCCCGGCCACTCGGGATGCCATTGCCCTGTTCGAGGAGTACGAACCTGCACAAGTGCGGGTACTCGACAAGACGGATAGCGATCCACCGTTCAGGGTTGATGCGTAGAACTATGTTGCGTATGATGGCGAGTATTACCGCGTCACCACCGAGTTCGTGTAGCTGGCTGTACTCGATCACGGTTGGGCAAGCAGTATTGTCGGTTGAATGGCAACCCCGTTGGAGCCGGGGCGGGAACGGAAGGGAGGTACGGACTCGCCCGAACGGGTCCGTCTTAGGGGTGTCCACCTCCGGGTACCACGCGGAAAGAGATCTATCGCGGTGGAAAGGCGAATTGGATCGGTTATTTCTCTTAGAATCACCCGGGGAACAACACTCGCGTCCTGATAGGGAGAGACCCGTTCCCCAATAGTGTGCGCCTATTCGACGACTGGGTCCTCTTCCAGTTGTTCTAGCTCTCTGAGCAAGAACGCTCCATCCTCGATCACCAACGCGTGCCCCACCTCAACGTCTCGATCTTCACGCTCTGGATGGGTGACGTCAGCGGTCATCACGACTGCTACCCGCTCTTCCTCCGGGTCGACTGCATCTACCTCGACTGAAATATTCTGGTACTCGATCCCGCCGTGGAACTCCTGTTCGTCCATGTTTTCTTCAGCAATATACTCGGGATGGAGTTGTTCGAGAATCGCCTCGTCGTCACCTTCACTGATTGCCGCATACAGCGCTTCGATGAATTCTCGGGGCGTCTGGTCCACGTGATCGGCTACCGCTGCGAACTCGTCATCGTGGATTTCTTCATCGTCGTCGACACCCCCCTCGAGTTGGGTACACCCAGCGAGGGCAAACGATCCCGTAGCGAAGGCGATGAGCGCCCTCCGTCGAGATGTGGTCATCTCCACTTGGGAGGTCTCTGATAATGTCATAGTATTAATTTTTTTGCTCTGTAGGATCGCTAGCCCGTAAGCCAACGACTCCGTTATCTCGGTAGAAAGCGAAGAGTCGGAGTGTTGTGAATTCGGAAATCCGACTCTTCACTCGTAATTCAGTAATGAAA
>SKQO01000118.1 GCA_007118975.1 Halobacteriales archaeon
ACTGTTGGCGGTGACGGTTGAAGTACGCGCTCAGATAGAGGTAGGGTTCCGGCAACATGCCTGCGGTGTAGAGCTGCAACATCATCAGCACCCGACCCAGCCGGCCGTTGCCGTCGCGGAACGGATGGATCGTCTCGAACTGATAGTGTGTCAGTGCGAC
The DNA here is from genome assembly GCA_007118975.1 of Halobacteriales archaeon. Classification (GTDB taxonomy): domain Archaea; phylum Halobacteriota; class Halobacteria; order Halobacteriales; family SKNY01; genus SKNY01. Next base: position 161 of record SKQO01000118.1, read on the forward strand.
GTCGATCAGGGGCGGATACTGGCCGCGGTTCATGTACGAGATGAGTTGTTCGAGGAGCAGGGGGACGACGTCCGGATTGGCCGGGATAAACCGGGCCGTCTCCGGCGTGCCATCGGGTGAACCGATGTAGACCGGGACATCCCGCAGGGTACCGGGGTGCTCGTCGACACCACGTACGTCGCTCAAGAGCGTGTCGTGGAGCTCACATATCAGTTCGATCGAGATCGTCGACCCCTCATCGAGGCGATCGAATCCCTGTTGGATCGCATCCACGTAGTTGTACGCCTCACGGATATCCAGGGAATCTGCGGCCGACCGCGTCGGGGTGGGCTCGATATCGTGTAAAATGATGTCCGAGACCGTGACGTTCGTCCCTTCGATCTGGGAACTCATGGCGGCTTCGCGGACGACGAACGGCGCGATGAGCAACGTTTCGTTCTCCATGTCTCGATGGAGAGTCGCGAGCCGCCCCAGCGCATACTGGGCGTCCCCGTAGACGCGTAACAGATCGTCGGTGTAGGTGAACTCCGGGGGGAGACTCGCCGGCCGATAACAGGGTAGCCCGTCGTAGTCGTCGATCGTACCCGGCCCGTCCCTGAATGCCTCGGCGTCCATCCTGACGGAGCGTTGCCGATCCACCCTCCTAAGTCTACTGAAGTTGTGTATTTTGATTTAGAGGCACACTGGAGCCGATGTGCGTCAGTTTTCCGGGCGCCGACACCGACACCGCATGAATGAGCGTGCCGAACGTCGGAAGCCCATGCACCTATCGCCTCGGAAGGCGATGGTGCGGTGAGATCCAGTTCGTCGGTGGCCGTCTTGAGTGAGCGACCGTTGCTCCCCAACGTAAGTCTATTTTATCGGTGAATGTTGACTTATGGTAGCACCTGCGAACGATAGCCCTGGTGACACCAGTGACGTTTGCCGTTGTGACTCCAGGACGATTGCGCGGTGAAGCCGAGGATATCCGGCTGGCACGCTGTTGTCAACCGCTCCGCGACCAGGGATGAGCTGGGCGTGGATGGGAGCATCCGCAACTCGCTCGGGCCTGGTGTGAAGAGATTCGACGGACGGCCGTCTGCGGGAGGCCACACACAGCTGGACTGGGAATGATCTCGAGTGAACCGCGTCGGGGTCAAGCGCCGAAGCACTCGCCTTGCATATCTGTAGAACAGCCCTTCGATTATGCCTCACCATCAACCGATCACCATGATCGTGTTCGTACCGACAAACGTGACGTCCCGTCTGTGCTACACAGCGACCGATCGACCAACCAGGTTGTGCGGAATGATCACCGCTCGATGTACCTGCATTTGCCCGCCAGCGATGGCGATTGGTCGGTTCTACGGGATCATGATCATTCACGTCTTGGCGGTCCATAGTACGGGATCGTCATCCCTCGACCGACGAGTCACCTTTACCACCAGCTTCGCCCATACCTCCGGACAAGGAGATGACCGACACGCCACCGATCGACGAGGTCGCCTACGAGCCCGATTCGGCGTTCGCGGAGGGTTCGAACGTCCGCCAGTTCATGCGCCAATACGACATCGACTCGTACGAGGAACTCATCGCACGGACGACCGGCACGGTGGACGGCGTCCCCGCCTCCGGGATCGACTGGTTCTGGGACGTCGTCATCGACGAGCTCGACATCGAATTCTACCGTGATTACGACGCCGTGCGCGATGATGCACGCGGTCCGCAGTTCACTGAGTGGTACCCGGGCGGGACCATCAATGCGGTCCACAATGTGCTGGACCGGCACGCAACCGACGAGACGGCCGAGGAACTCGCCTGCATCTGGGAGGGCGAGCCCGGTGAGGTCAGGCGGGTGACGTTCGCGGAACTCGCCCGGGAGACGAACCGGGTCGCCAATCTCCTGGAGGACCGAGGCGTCGGAGTGGGCGACACGGTCGGCCTCTATCTGCCGATGATTCCCGAGGTCATCTCGATCCTCTACGGCTGTTTGTCGGTCGGGGCGATCGCGGTGCCGGTCTTCTCGGGCTTCGGTCGCGAGGCAACCGCAACCCGGATCGACGACAGCGAGTGCACGGTGCTGTTTACGGCCGACGGGTTCTACCGTCGCGGGTCACAAATCCCGCTAAAGTCGACGGCCGACCAAGCGATCGAGCAGGCGGGCCACGTGGAGCACATGATCGTCTACGATCGGCTCGGATCCCGAGGAACCGACACCGACGGTTCGGACCGGTCCTCGGCACCCGATGCCGAACACGGTCTCGACCTATCCTGGGCCGAGGGTCGTGACGAGTGGTGGACCGAGGCGGTCCAGTCCATGCCGGACGAGTACGCGACCACGGAACTCCCCGCAGAGCAGCCGTCGATGCTACTGTATTCGTCGGGAACCACCGGCAGACCGAAGGGAATCGTCCACACGCACGCCGGCGCACTCGTACAGGCTGCCAAGGAGATCTACTTCTCGTTCGATCATCAGTCGGACGATCGGTTCTTCTGGGTGTCCGACATCGGCTGGATGATGGGCCCCTGGATGCTCCTGGGCAATCACACGTTCGGGGGGACGGTCTTCATGTACGAGGGGGCACCCGACCACCCCGACCCCGACCGATTCTGGGCGATGATCGACCGGCACGACCTCACGGTGTTCGGCGTCTCCCCGACCGCGATCAGGGCACTGCGAGAACACGGCGACGAATGGCTGGACGACCACGATCTCTCCTCGTTGCGTATCCTCGGGTCCACGGGCGAGCCCTGGGATCCGGAATCGTGGCAGTGGTTCCTCGAGGCAGTCGGCGGCGGCGAGTGTCCCATCATGAACATCTCCGGTGGTACGGAGATCATGGGGTGTTTCCTGCAACCGATGCCGATCCAGCCGTTGAAACCCTGTACGCTTGGCGGCCCGGGGCTCGGGATGGACGTCGATGTCGTCAACGCGGACGGCGAATCGATCGTCGACACGCACGAACGCGGTTATCTGGTCGCCCGCGATTCCTGCCCCTCCATGACCAAATCACTCTGGTCGGGTGACGAACGGTATCTCGAGGAGTACTGGTCGACGTGGCCGGACGTGTGGGATCACGGGGACTGGGCCCGCGTCGACGAGGACGACTTCTGGTTCCTGGAAGGCCGGGCGGACGACGTCCTCAACGTCGCCGGCCGTCGGGTCGGCCCGGCCGAGGTCGAGGGCGCCCTGGTCGGTCACGCGGCCGTTACCCAGGCAGTCGCCGTGGGGGTGCCCGACGCGACCACGGGGACGGCGGTGGTCGCCTATGTCATCCTGCAGCCGGACACCACCGCGACCGACGAACTCCGAGAACAGCTCCGCGAGCGCGTTGGCGCGGAGCTGGGAAAGCCCTTCCGCCCGCAGGAGGTACTGTTCGTGGACGACCTGCCGAAAACCCAGTCGGGAAAGCTCGTCCGCCGGGCCGTGGCGAAGGTACACCGCGGCGAGGACGTCGGGGATACGTCCTCGATCGAAAACCCGGCGGCGATCGAGCGGCTCGGCGATGCCCGGTAGAACGATCGACGGCTCGACCGACAGAACGGTAATCGGTCGGTTCCTCGTCGTCGACCATGCCCGAATCGAGCGTTCGGATCGAGGGCGAGGGTGCCGTGGTCTCTGCTGCCGGCAGTGGCATCGGCAGACAGATTGCACAACATCTGATCGAGGCCGGCGTTGACGTCGTGGCGAACGACGTCGACCCCGATGCGCTGACGAGAATGCAGGCGGCCTTGCGCGAGGGACCGGGTGACATACGAACCGTTGCGGGTGATATCGCGGATCCCGCGGTCGCGGCTGAAACGATCGAACGGGCGACGAGTGCGTTTTCCGGCCTGGATATCCTGGTGAACAACGTCGGCGTGGCGGGACCGACCGCCCCCTGCGAGGACGTGACGCCGGAGGCATTCATGGACACGCTCCGGACCAACCTGGGCGGGCAGTTCGCGCCGACCCGGGAAGCGATCCCGCACCTCCGGGAGAGCGAGGCCGGTCGCGTGGTGAACCTGTCCTCGGTGAGCGGCAAGCGCCCGCTCGAACACCGGACCCCGTATGTTACTGCGAAAATGGGGGTCATCGGGTTCACCCGGACGCTGGCCACCGAACTGGCCCCCGACGGAATCACCGTCAATGCGATCTGCCCCGGGAGTGTCGAGGGGCCGCGCATCCAGGCGGTGATCGAAGGACAGGCAAAAAGTCACGGCCGAAGCTACGAAGAGGTCGAACGGGAATTCCGCGAGGCGACGGCGCTGGGCGAGTTCGTGCAGGCGGCGGACATCGCCGAGCTGGTCGTGTTTCTCTGCTCCGAGCAGGCCGCTCACATCACCGGCCAGGATCTCAATGTGAGTGCCGGGAAAGTGATGTACTGATCACTGTTCGTACAGCGACGGTGGCCCGCAGTGGAGCTGTCAACGACATCCTGGCCATCGGGTGCTCGGCAAAGACAGGACGGGAATGAGGATGGACATACAGCGAGGACAAGTTGTGCCACCGCTTTCTGGGAGATCGAGCTTCTCGCGCAACACTCCAGGGCGACCGAGCGGTACGCCAGCTCAACGCGGCCTGACCGGGAGACTCCCCGCTTCCCGTCGACGGTGGAAGACTCAGTCACCTCACTGACGTGTACGAGTGAGAGCAGGCTGCCATACTCGATTCCGGGCACTACACCGGAGATTCAGACGTTCCGCGCATCAACCGTATCAGCGCTCGAGGACCCTCTAATCGTCGGTCGTTTGGTCGTACGTGTCCAGATACGAGAGCAACGCCTCGTCTCGCTTTTGGTAGACCGTTTCGGGGTCGACGTCCGAATACTCGTACACTCCCTGGCCGCTCCGCACCCCCGTCCGTCCCTGCTCGATGAGTTCCGACAGGATGGGGTTGGGGTCGGTCCCCCGGTCCAGCTCGGGCATCAGATACGACTCGATGGCGTGGTGGACTTCCAGGCCAGAATGGTCGACCTTTTCGAATACCCCGAGGGCGGGCAATCGGAATCCGAATCCCGCCTTGACGGCTCGATCGATGTCTTCCGCGCTGGCAACTCCCGCATCGAGCAGCGAGAAGGCCTCGTAGGTCATCGCCAGCTGAATGCGGTTGCCGATGAAGCCGGTGATGTCCTTTTCTACGCGCACGGGGGTTTTCTCGATCGTGGCCATCAGGTCGTAGGTGGCGTCCATCACCGCGTCTGCGGTCTTTCCCCCACGAACGACTTCGACCAGGGGGACGATGTACGGCGGATTAAACCAGTGGGTACCGACGACCCGGGCGGGCGTCGACACCGCCTCGGCAATGCTGGTGATCGAGAGCCCCGAGGTGTTCGTCGCCAGCACGCTCTGTGCCGGCGCGTGCTCGTCGAGCTCTCGAAAGACCGCACGTTTGATCTCGAGGTCCTCCGCGACGGCCTCCGTCACGAAATCCGCACCTTCGACGGTGGTCGCGATGGACCTACAGGTAGTGACGCGCTCGACGACGTTTTCTGGATCGTTCACCCGGTCGTGCCGTGCCAGGGTTTCCGCGCCCGACCTGATCCGGGACAGACTCTCCGCGAGGGTGTCCTCGTCGGCATCGTAAAGCGTCACCGTGCGACCGCTGGCTGCGAAGCTGAGCGCGATTCCGTGACCCATCAATCCCGCGCCGACGATCCCCACGCGGTCGACTGCCTCCGGCGAGTGTGGCTGGTCGATCATATGTCGGTTGCGTCCTTGCCCTTGAGATCGAGAAACTCCCGAACTTGGTCGGGCGTCGCCGGTGTCCGCCCGGTCTGTTCCTGGACCAGCCGAACGCCTTTCTTCACCAGATCAGCGTTGCTTTCGGCCAGCTCCCCCGGGCCGAGGTAGAGGTTGTCCTCGAGGCCAACCCGGACGTTACCGCCCATCGTTGCGGCCTGCGTGCCCAGCGGGAACTGCATGCGACCGGCCCCGATGACCGAAAACGAAAACGCGTCGCCGAACAGCTTCTCGGCGACCCGGTGCATTATGGTGAGCGTTTCCGGATCCGCACCGATCCCGCCGTGGATGCCCAGCACGAACTGGATGTGAACTGGCGCCTCGATGAGCCCGCGGTCGTACAGCGATTTGGCGTTGTACAGGTGGCCGACGTCGTAACACTCGAGTTCCGGTCTGGTCCCGTGCTCGGCGAAGGATTCGAGCACCCCTTCGAGATCCTCGAAGGTATTCGGGAAAATGTGGCCTCGGGTGCGCTCGAGGTAGGGCCGCTCCCAGTCGTATTCGAATTCGTCGTACCGGTCTACCAGCTGATAGAGCCCGAAGTTGATCGAGCCCATGTTACAGGAGGCCATCTCCGGGGACAGCTCCGGAACGACGCGGATACGGTCCTCGAAAGACTGCGTGAGGGCACCACCGGTGGTCGGTTGCACGATGGCGTCACAGGCATCCGAAATCCGTCCTGCGACCTCCCTGAACAGCGAGAGATCTCCCACCGGTTCGCCCGTATCCGGATCCCGGACGTGGATGTGAATGATGCTCGCGCCGGCCTCCGCCGCCGCAATGGCGTCGTCTGCGATTTCCGCCGGCGTTATCGGCAAGTGTGGGGACATCGTGGGGGTGTGGATCGCCCCGGTCACCGCACACGAGATGATGACCTCGTCCAGTGAACGCATTGGGCAAGCACTCGCTGCTTCCGTACTTATAGCCTGGGACGACGGTGGTTCGCGGCCCCGCGCCGCCGTGTTTCCGCCACGAGGCTCCAGTGGGTAGCAAGCGGTGCTCGAACTCGCGGGAGACATCCTGTGAATTGGCCTGCCATTGGGGGAAACGCCCCGGCGCGAGGACCCTGCGTTCACGGAATGTGACAATATATTTGAACGAGACGCGAGAATCGCTCCGCTGTGACCTTGTCGCATGGAAGATGACGCCGGGGCCACCACCCCTCTGACGCAGACTGCTGATCTCGGTCCGTCGTGTAGCCGCGGTGCCCGCGAGTATCAACGGGCGACGAAGGCGGGATTGGACATTCATCGAGACGTTCAGCTTCGGCCGCTGCATGACGTCTCCGCCGAATCGGATCGAGAATGGAATCGACTCGTAGCGACCGAACCCGCCAGTGATCTCCACGCCGAGCCGTTGTTTTGCTCGGAGATTCAACTGGAATCTACGGTCTGGGTTCCGACCATCTCGGCAAACGATGGCGTTTACTGTGGGCTGGATCCGGTGGTGCTCCCCGAGTGCGAAACCGCCTGTCTCGAATACCGACGGAGTCCGGAGTGGCGCGACGCAGCGGAGCGAGTTCTGACCCAACTGCGCGATTGGAAGTACGACTCGATCAGCGAGCGAGCCTCGAACCACGAGGCAGTTTTCGCTGCGGCGTTCGATACGACCGCCCCGATTCGTCGTGCCGGGGCTACCGAAGACGTGGATCGTTCGCGCCTCCTCGATAGCGTGTCTACGGCGGAGACCGATGTGGCGAACGAAATCAAACGCTTCTCCGAAGCAGTGCTCGGGACATACGATAGCTATCCGGTGACCGTGTATCGGGGACTGGGTTTCCCACTTCGGGCGATCGCCGAGAAGCTCCTCGCAGACCCCACCAGGCGAACCTACTGTGTCGATGGCGAATTCTCGGTTCTTTCGAATTTCACCCTGGACCGATCTGTTGCGCTTGGTTTTTCAGACGTGATTCTCAGGCTGGAACTCGAACCGGATCAGCTCATGTCTGCGCCCGACTTAATCACGCACACTGTCGCCTATTTTCACGACCCCAACGAATGGCGTCCGGTGACTGAGGCGGAGGTGCGGGTCGATGGCGCTTCGATTTCGGCTATCGATCGGGAACAAATCGAAGTCGGGCGGGGAGACGGCGAGGCAGGGAATGTCCCGGACGCCATCCGACTGATTCCGGATTCGATCGCCGAATACGACCCCGCGGCTGCGCCACTGCTCGGCGAGCAACAACATCGAGCGATCCGGGAGGCGATCTTCTCGTTTGCGGAATTCGGTTTCGATCGATACGGCGGGCTCTCTGTGGAAACTGCCAATCCGCCGGATTCCGACATTGCGCTCGAGCGCATTGCAACGTGGCTGGATATCTACGATGCTGAATTTCGGGCGGACTCAGACATCGATCCGACCACCTATCAGGTCGAGCAAATCGTCGAAACGATCCTGGCGGCGGCCGAGAATCCGTGAATGGCGGAACCCAAGCGGCCAAAGCACCAAATACTTATCAAGAGGTAGCCCAAATTTTGTTGCCATGAGTGAGGACCCCCGAAAGAAACATCATCGTCGTCGGGTAGAACATGCCCGGGCTGCCGATCGGGAGTCCTCCCCCCGTACTGCGGATGCCGCAACCGCGGGAGAATCCGAATTCGATCACGAGCTCGGATATCTCGGCGTCCAGATCGTGAAAGCGGGTTCCTCGACCCGAGCGAATAACCTCACCAAAATCCCTGACGCCTTTCGCAAATTTGGTAGCCGGATCCGGTCGGAGGCCGACCTCGACGCCATTCCATCCAGGCTAGAGGCCAAACAGGAGATTGCGGCGGATGAAAATATCTCGATTGAGGAGGTCGATGCGACGAGCGCGGGGGAATACCGGCGCGACGCAATCATCGACCAGCTTGGCACCGGGAATATTCGCTCGCTGGCAAAAGAGATCGTTTCCGAGGACGACGGGGAGAACGCAGGCGACGAGGACGAAGTAACGGCGACAGAACGCTCGCGCAACCGGCAGCTGCCGAAACAAGAGCACGAAATTTGACCTGATTTCGTCGTTCGAGGCCGATCTTCCCCAGTACCGAGCGTTGTCGGCTTACGGGGTTGTCCCCGAAATGGTCCAGTGACCCCGGCGATAACTGACGCTATTCGCTACGACTGCCCTCTCGAATCCCGACGTGAATCGAGCTCCCGAGGTATTTCTTCAGCGCCTCATCGACCGTGTCCGCTCGAAATTCACCCAGGTTGTCGCCGATCGCGGTTCGAAGGCTATCGAGATACGCCTCATCGGTCTGTAGTTCGCTAAAGGAAATCGACACCACTGCCACGTCAAGCACGTCTTCGGTGACGTCTCGGAGATACGTCTCGTCCCCCAGCTTCCCCCGCCAGAGATGATCCCGGAAAAACATCCACCCGGCCTCACCCGGCGGATCGGCTGCCCGGTAGAGTGTCGTCTCGAATGCGGCGGGCTCGACCGTCACCTCCGGTAGCGAGGGCTCGAGCCGAGAGGTGACTCGGAAGACGTACCGAGCAGTGCCGTTCGGTCCGCCGCCGGTGTCCATGACCCCCATCCCGGGCTACAAGGCCAAAAAATCGACTCGAAATCACCGAAAATCAACATGAATCTCGAGTCGTACGCCTTCATTGCAGTTGGTCCACAAAGCACCGGTAGTGTCGGTCGTGAGGTGCACCGACGATCAGAAGCCGGTCAGGTTGGCCGGGCGTAACGATTCGATCCCTGATCGGCCAGCGAATGAGTCCCGGTCCCGTTCCCATCCGCCGTACAAAGGTTGGGATTTTCCGACGGGGCAAAGGTGCGTGTCTTCCAGCCCCGGTGGCCGAACCAGTTCGTTGCGGAAGGACTGTGGCCCGTCGCCGGGTGCAGTAACTGAGTGCTTAGGTGGAAAGACAGGGCGGTTGCGAGGCGGGTGTCCGTATTTATGATTTCGGTCGACGTGATCAGGGTGTGAGAACAGGGTTCACGTGTCGATCTCGCTAGTGAGCGCATCTGCATAACCTCGTCCAGTGTATGCAGGAGATCAGCCCTTGTCGATCGTCCGTGTACCCTGTCGCGGTCGTGGAGTTCAAATCTGCGTGTCTCCCGTCACTTCGGCCGAGTCTCCAACATCGAGAATGATCGAGAATACTTCGCGTGAAACTGGATCGTTCTCACGTGCATGTCAAATGACCGTCTCCTTCCCACAGGCCACGGCCCTGTATCAGTCATACAGATCAACGTGAAAGATTCAGTGGGTATTTTTGTCAGATGGGAATGGTTGTCTCAAGTGAAACCCCAGCCGGTCCAGGGCAATCGCTCGGCACGTAACTTCGGGGCTCCCGCCCCGTTAATGGCAGTCTGTTCCCGAACGCACGCGGATTTGAACCGCGGACCGCCGGGAAGTGACCCCGGCGCTCTACCGCTGAGCTATGCGCCCGGGACTGCCCCAACAATGGTAAATGGCATCGAGTAACAATAGTCGTTTTGGTAATATTTCCGAAGAGTCGCGGATCGCCCGCCTCTTATCCAATCCGTTACGGGGATGAAGTCTCGTGAATCGTCGACCGAGTGATTCACCTACCAGTCACTTCTACTGCATTTCCGTGGATTTTTTACTGGGAATCTCTGAGGGTTGTGACCATGGGTCGCGGTACTCGGCATCGATCCATGTTGAATCGACTTCCATCCAGATCGCGCCGCAAACTTCTCCTCTCCGGTGGCCTGGCGGCCGCCGGGGTGACCCGCGGGCTGCATCGGTGACGACGACGCGGATGTCGATGGCATCGTGCAGGATCCGGATGACGTCGCCGCGGACATCGATGAGCCGGACGATGACGACGCTCCGGACATCGACTTGGGTGATGCCCACGTCGAGGGCCAGACTTTCTACGCGACCATGGCCCACGACCCCGAGCTCATGCAATTCCTCTGGGAACTCGGTGACTACCCGGAGGAGGGCGACGCGTGGTACTGGACGTCGCCGTCGTTCGAGTATACCCACGATCGCCCGATCTGGGGCCCGTGGGACACCGAGGGGGTCGAGGCCGACCTCGAGAGCGTTCACGACGCCTTCCCGCAGCTGCTCGAAGACTGGGAGATCAACCCCGGATACGATCACCGTAACGATCCGGGAGGACGCCTACTGGAGCGACGGCGAGCCGATCACGGCTTACGATGCGATCGCGGCCACCGCCGTCTGGTCGACCCACGTCGCGGCCACGACGACCTGGGATCCCTCGAAAGACGAGCAGGACCGACACGCCGCGTACCGGTATGCCATGCCGGACGGTCCCGACGGCAAGACCTACGAGCTGTACACGCCGCCGGGCTGGAACGACGTGGCCGACGACGAGGGCTTTTTCATGAACACGGCTTACACGTACGGCTGGTTCAGCGATCCGTGGGCACGGCTGTCGGTGTTCTGGCCGGCTCACTACGAGCCCTTCGAGAGCATCGCCGAACAGGCCATCGACTCCTGGGACGACCTCGATCCCGATCCCTACACGATGACCGAATACGGTACCGAGTACATCGGGGAGGCGGAGCTCGAACGCTCCCGGGAGGAGCCTCCACCGACCTCCGGCGCCTGGCAGATCAACGAGATCGTCGGGACCGAAGGTGTCAGCTTGACACCCAACGAGCACTACCGCCACGCCGACCGGATCAACTTCGACGAGATCTTCCTTGAATGGAGTGAAGAGGAGGTCCGGACGGTCGCAAACCTCCACGCCGGCCACATGGATTACGCGTCGGTCGAGGTGGATCCGGGGACGGCCGAGGAGTTCCCGGATGCCTACGAGGAGCGGGTGACCCCAACCGGCCACGGACTGGTCATTTCCCTCAATCACAACTCGCCGTTCGGGGACGTGCGAGTGCGACGGGCACTCGCATATGCAATCGACACGCCGGACATCGCCCAGAACGTCCACGCGACGCTCTACGAACCGATCACCGTGCCCGGTGGCGAGATGTGGCAAATTGGCCAGGTTCTCGACGAAAACTGGATCGAGGAGAATCTCGAGGACTACAGCCAGGATTTGGACAGGGCCACGGAACTGATGCAAGAGGCTGGCTTCGAACGCAACGAGGACGACGTCTGGGAACGCGAGGGGAAGTGATGGAGTTCCAGTTCGCCACCCCGTCGGAGGACGCGGTGATGGGGATCACGCTCGAGTCCCAGCTCGAGGAGTTCGGCATCAACCTCCAGACGCTCCGGCTGGATCCGGCGACGTTCCAGGACCGGTATCTCGGGTCGGCGACTCTCGAGCGGTACGAGGAGGAGTACGCAGGCGAGGGGGACTTCACTATCTGGCAGGGTCAGTGGTCGACGACGTTTTCGGCGAGCTTCTATACTGGCCTCAGTCGCGTTTGGCAAGAGACCCAGAACACCGTCGACAGCCTCCGGGCGTACAACTGGCTCGATCACGAGGTCCAGGAGGATACGGCCGAACAATTCTGGGAAGACGGCGACGCCCACTCCCACCACGACTACCGCAAGCAGGAGCTTCCGTACATCGAGGTCCCCCGACCCGGCGACTGGGACGGCGAACTCGTCCAGTTGCACCCGACTTGGCGGGACGGGGCGGTCCACCACGGCCCATTCGATGCCCAGGATCCGCTCGCGGAGGGCCCCGGCTATTACGACCCGCCAAACGACGAACCGCACGAGGAAAACGCCGAGTACTACTGGCAGTGGTTCGCCTGGCTACTCAACTGGTATCAGCCAGTGGTACCGGTCGCGCTTCCGATGAACGCTCACTACTACAACGCGGTCAACTGGATCACGGCCGCGGAGATGGAGGGCGAAAAGGTCGAGTCGTTCTGGGAGGTCTTCGGTCAGGGCGGCCGCACGAACATGGCCCAGCTGCACGGACACGCCCACTGGCAGGCGGATCCGGAGAACCCGAAGGACGACGCGACCGTCGTCGAGGAGTAGGCACCCATCGTCCTTCCGGGTGACCGGTCGGGACGCGGTCCCTGACGCCGAACAACTGCGGATGTGATATCACGCTGGCCGAGATTGGGCCGTCGTTCGTCCGCCGGGTGGCTTCTACGGTCCATTGGGTGAGGATCTTCAACCCCCGACGGTGACATGGCGAAGTCACCTCCTGGTTGCCCGGTTCACTGGCGGACACAGCGAGGGTATTCGCGTTACCTCATTCGAAATGCCAGCGATCCCCGACCCGCAGCTCGAGTTCGTCGTTCTCGTCGAGGGCTTCCCGGATCTCGTCCGGTTGCTTCGGTTTGAACGCCCGATCCGCTCCTGCCACCTCGATAATCGCCTCCGCCAGGATAATCGCTAGTTCCCGGAGATCCCGCGGATCGAGTTTGTCTAGCGTATCGGCGTGCGTGTGGCCCCACCCGCGGCCCGTCGCCTCGCGCACGGAGGCGAACTGGACTGCCGGGATCCCGCGCTCGCAAAACGCCCAGTCGTCGGCGTGGGGGCTCACGGTATCGCTGGTTTCTACTGTCGCGTCGAATCGCGCTGCGGCCGTCTCGATCGCTGCCGCCACATCGGTAAACCCGTTGGTAGAGAGGCGGGGCTCGCGAGAAGCTCCAACCCCATCGATGTTCAAGACGCACCGAATCCGGTCGTTCGGGATGGTGTCGGCCACATGGTACGCACCGAACAGGCCACACTCCTCGGCCCCGAGCGCAACGAACCTGACGGTGGTATCGAGCTCCTCGCTGGCCTCGGCAACCAGTCTCGCCGTTTCGGCGAGCAGTGCACATCCTGCACCGTTGTCGCCGGCCCCGGTGGCGATGTCGTGGGCGTCCACGTGAGCCGTGACAAACACGATCTCGTCGGTGTCGGGGCCCAACTCCGCCTGGGCATTCATGGAGGTCGTCGGTTCGGTCCGACAGGCCGTCGTGACCGTTGCTGTGGGATTGCCTGACTCACACTGACGAGCGAGTGTTGCACCGACTTCCGCGCTCACGCCGACACCCGGCACCGGTGCGGGCCGTGCATGGTAGGCGATGTCGCCGGTCGGCGGGAGACACCCCGGAACGTGGTTCGCGTAGATAAAGCCGGCCGCACCGCCCTGAACGGCTGCCGCATATTTCACCATCCGGTGGACGTAGGACTCGCCCGGCGGGCTGTCGCTTCGCGCGAGAACGATCCGCCCGTCGACGTTTGCGGCCTCGATTGTCGGTCGCAACCCGTGGCCGACGTCGATCAGCTCCGCGTCCGCCGAACCGGCCGGACTGCCGGGTAGCGCGATTACCTCGTGGGGATGGTGCAGGGAGTCGCCTGCGACCTGGAGCCGTGCTTGATCGCGCCACCATCCGTTGATCTCGAATTCCTCGAGGCGGGGGTCACGGAGGTCGAGTTCCGCAAACCGCTCGAGCAACCGTTCTGCCCCCTCGCGTTCGCCTTCGTGACCAGCCATCCGATTCCCGATATCGGTGAGATCTTCGAGGAGTTCCCAGCACGAGCCGTCACGATAGGCTGATCCGATTACGTCCGCTGGCAAACGGGGCATGTTTCGCTCCCTCGCCAACGAGCTATTAAACACGTCGGCTCGAAAGCTCGGTGGAGCCTGTCGCAACGGACGCCACCATTGCTTGGACGGGGCACGACCGAGAGCACCACGCCCGGGTGTGGTGGTATTCGCCGCCCTTGCTGATATTTCAAAGCTAGCTGTCGATCAATCTCGGGGCTCAATATTGGTTGCATCGGCGCCGGGCGCCGTGCACAGCGACCTTTCGAGGCTGTGTCGGGGTGGGACGCGTGAGCGGCTGCGATCGGCCAGACACTCCCCAGGAATTACCGATCAACGTGCTCACCGATCGCATGTGCAGTTTCACCACGCCACCAGCGACGCTTGGGGCGCCGAACACAGCACCGAGGACGATCAGTCCCGGATGTTCCCATGTCGTGGGAACGGAGTTACGGCTTTTTCGTATCGGTGGACGGATGTATCGTGTCGATCTCGACATGACCACGAGATACAACCCGTTTGTTGAGCTAGAACGATTGTTCGAGCGCATGGGCCAACAGTTTGCCGAGGCATCCGACCGCTGGGACGGCGATGAGCCGCTCGGTGCCTTGATGGATGATCGCGATTCGATGCGCGTCGATCTCGCGGACGAGGACGAACAATACGTTGCCACTGTCGACCTCCCCGGCTTCGAACCGGGCGATGTGGATGTGACACTGTCGGATCGGACGTTACAGATTACGGCCGATCGTGAGGAAGAGATCGATGAAGCGAACCGACGATACATACGGCAAGAGCGACATCGCCGGTCCCTCCGACGGATGATCAAACTACCTCATGAAGTCGACGAAGCGAACGTCGTTGCGACGATGAACAACGGCGTGCTCACGATTAAACTGCCAAAGCAGGCGATCGAGGAAGGGCACGCGATCGATATCCAAGTGGATTAGCCGCGTCTTGTCGTCACCGAATGGCGCTCGAGACAGGCTGGCAGATCTCGGTGTATTCAATTTCTGCGGTTCACGTCCGGGTACTGTCCCGCCCGGAACCTTCCCGATGCACGTCCGGTCGTTAGGGAGGTGTGCTCCTCCGGAGCGATACAGCCAGCGTACCCAGGAGGTGATGTGGGATCGCGCCGCACTGGGGCTGGGAGCATCTTGCTCGAGCAGTGTTCGTCGCTCGATCCAGCTGTGAGAATCCCCGGCTGCATTCACGTCGACTACCTCCGGCGCAATGACCGTCGTCTCGAGCGGAGGTAGAGACCGATTGCGAGAACTGCGAGAGGCAAACTCACGAGTTCGTAGGGCTGATCGTGAAACAGTAACAGTGCCGTCGTAATGAACAGGGCGCCGGCGATGATGGCATAGCCGCTGGCGGGATCCCAACTCGATCTGCTATCGGTGGGATCGGTTCTGATGGTGAGTTCCCCCCGTTCGAGCTGTCCGAACACGGCATCGATCGTGGCGGGCATTCCAGCCAGTACTGGAACTGATCGACGGAGGTCATCCCTGATATCCTCGTAGAGAGCCTCGAGTTCGCTCTCGAGGAACCCGTGTTCGGCGAGAAATGACCGTGTGGCAACGATGAAGTCGAAATCGGGGTCGAGGGCTCTACAAACTCCCTCTCCGACGGTCCCGGCTCGCAGGAGCAACAACACGTTTGGCGGGATACGAAACGGGAAATCCTGGAGCATCCCAAATAGCTCGGCAAGGATCCGGCGCCAGGTGACCACGGACTCGCCTTCCAGGTTCTCGATTACCATCTCGAGGACGCGACGTACCGCAACCCGATCGACAGTGGGCTCGAGGACATCGAGCGCAATGAGTGCGTTCAACAGGCGGTCGATATCCCGACGGGCGAGCGCCCGATAGAGCCTGATGATGTCGTCCTGCTCTTGTGGCGTCAGCCGCTGACTCATCCCGTAATCGTAAATAACAAGCCGGCCATCGGTCGTGATCGCGAGGTTTCCCGGATGCGGATCGGCGTGAAACACCCCGTCGACTAATCCCATTTTGAGATACGTTCGGGCGATCAGGGTTGCTGTCTCGGCGGGTTCAACGCCGGTGGATTCGAACGCACCGTCGTCGGTGATTTTTGTCCCCGCAACGTACTCCATGGCAACGATGCGGTCGGTACACAACTCCTCGTATACTTCGGGAACGACGACGTCGTCCTCGGCCGCGAGATTCTCGCGGATGTCGGCCATCATCGTCGCTTCGCGGTCGAAGTCGAGTTCGTTCAGAATGATCGTCTCGAAGTCGTCGGCCAGGTTCTCCAGCGAGTAGCGTTGTCGTTCGTCCGCAACCATCGAAATCAACGGGACCAGGCGCCGAATCACCCTGATATCACGATCGATCACGGGGACAATGTCGGGACGACGAACTTTGAGGGCGATCGATGCTCCGCGATATTCAGCGGCATATACGAACGCAAGCGAGCCACCGGCGATTGGTTCGAGCGTTTCACAGTCGACTTCGGTCCCCAGTTCCTCGGCTACGGTCCTCATTGGGTCCCCGCCGGCATGCTCCGGAACCTCGTCTTGTAACGTCGTGAACGCCTCTACGTACGTGGGGGGGACGAGATCGGGCCGGGTCGAGAGCACCTGGCCTACCTTGATGAATGCCGGTCCGAGATCGAGCATCGTCTCGGTCAACCGGTTGGCTCGGTCACGATGGGCTTTCTCGTCGACTCGTCGAGGTCTCCCGAACACCAGGAATCGGTGACGATCCCGTAAAAACGCAAGCGCGAAGGGGAGAAATCGGACGATCACCTGGATATAACGGCGATAGTAACCGCTCATCGCCAGGGGCGATTCGGGGTGGTGTTCGGCCGACGGCGCATGGCGTGATATTTGGAGACGTCTGGTAAATGGTTGGTGACCCGAGCGGTTAGCCATCTCCCGTGTCTTTTCTTGCACGATCCAGCTGCTGCCGTGGAGTCTCTCGAATGGGGGCCATCTGGAAAAGCATTTGCTTCAGTACCCTCTCTTCCTATCGTGTGCCAATGGGTAATGTGACTGCTGAACCGAGTGTTCAATTGTTGGACACGGATCGCTCCGATACCCGTTTTCGAGATGCACTGGGTGAGTTATTCTCCGGGGATGGAACGGTGTATCTCGTCAGTGGATACTTCACGTATCAAGGCTATCGTGCGATCCGTGACGATATCGTGTCGTTTCTCGAACGATCCCGGGAAAACGAGTTGATCGCGATCGTCGGACCAGCCTCCGATCAATTCTCCTCACGCATCGCCTACGACCTCTGGGAGCTCGACAATCACGATCAGGTCTCACTGTACAAACAGCCCAGAGGACTCCATGCAAAGCTCTACCTCCGTGACGGCCCGAACCCGACGTGTATCATCGGATCAGCGAACATCACCCAAGTGGCCTTCAAATACAACATCGAGCTAAATCTCTCAATGACGAGAGACCGCATCGAACACCCGGATCTGAAACCATTTCTCGATTGGACGATCGAGCTCATCGGGACGTCCGAACCGCTGCGTCGACGCGATCTCTTCCCACCGGTGCAGGTCGGTGGTTCCATCGTGAACTGGTCAAATAAGGCCAGACACCTCCCCAAGCGTAACGTCGCCCTCCGCACCATCCCGGTGTTACTGCTTCTCTTGTTCTTCGCCGCGATCTTTTCGGCGTTACTCGCGATGCTCTGACGCGATTCGATCCGATTCGTGAGGGATAATTCGTTTTTCTTCCATGTTCTTCGATTCTCACCCGTCGAGGCGAACTTCGGTCGCCCGCTCGTCCGGTGTGAGCCCACCCCACAGAGCAGAAGGGATATTTGTCGAATTCCCCTAGGACGAACTAGCGTGACACGAACGAGGCGGCGGGGACGAGCGAACAGTAAACAAACAGTGGCGTTACCCCAATGAGTCGAGTGATCGTCGCGGGTGATGTCCACCTCGGAGCGCACAACGCAAACGTCGAGGCGTTCAGCAGGTTTCTCGAGGATCTCTATCGAGACCGGACCTCGATCGACGAAGTCGTGTTGCTTGGGGATATCTGGGATATGGTCCGCCGTGATCCGTTCGGTGTCGCCTGGGAGACGGCCACCACACTCGAGCGCTTGCAACGCCTCGCGGCGGCCGTGCCGGTCCAGTTTATCTTCGGTAATCACGACGTCTATCTCCAAGAACTTGACACGACACGATACGAACCTCAATTTCGAACGGAGTATACCCTCGAACAGGGTGGAACCCGCATTCACTTCCGGCACGGACACGAGTTCGACAAGCTGCATTCGAACCGACTGTCGCGGTATCTGTCGGGAAAAGGCGACCGTGGGGACATTGACCCCACCCGCGGGCGCAAGGACCCGGTCGTTGCCGGCGTCCGAGATGCCGTCAATAGCCTCAAAACGCAGCTCCGATCCGATGGGGGAACACCGCGTGCGTATCCACGACGGGAACGACGCGCACACCAGTTCCTGCGGTCGAAAGCTGCTGACAAGCTGGTGTATGGGCACACGCACGTGCCGTATGTCCATCACGATAATCTCGTTGCCAATCCCGGATCCTGGAAATCGACGGCACCAGTCCACAATACGTACATCGAGATCAACGAAGGTCGGTTGGCGCTTTATCAGTTTCAACCGGCCGGAGACGACGAACGCTTGGAGTAGTTGTGTTTCCCGTGCGGAAATTGCACAAAACGTTCCGCCCAGCCCGGTGCTCCGGCCGCTCGTCGCTGTCCGCTACAGGCAGGCAAGCGTACCCCGCAATTTGCCCATCTGACCCGAGAATCCATGTTCGCCGCCTGGGGAATTGGCGTCAACGACGGCCGATCTAGGCACCGTATCCGTTGGTGCTCCGCGACACTGCCGATCCCGTGAAGGTACCCACAGATTGATAGTCTCGTTTCCCGTAATCGTGTCCGATGCGTCGATCGATCGTCATCGGCATCATGCTCTGTGCGATCGCGCTGCTCCTCTTGGGCGGCCCGTCGCTGTTTTTCTCACCGACGTCCGCCGATATCGCACCCGAAGACGATGTCGATCCAGAGATCGTGTCGTTTGAAGGGGTGGAGAGTGGCTTTTGGCCGTATCTCAGTGCCCGTGAAGCCCACGACAAACGGAGTCCGATCAACGTAATCGTGCATGGTGAGCCGGAACAGGTGGTCCGGATTATGGTCGAAGAAGGGGATCGGGACTGGGATGAAATGCCGGATGAACACGACGATGCGGAACCGGAGACGTATGCCCTGATCGACGAGGAAGCCCACCATGCGACGGGAACGGCGTGGGGTGATGCCGCCGGCACCACGCGGTACGCGTGGGTTGATCCCGGGCCAGATGGTGA